>DAIDHC010000031.1 GCA_027452065.1 Bryobacterales bacterium | reverse complement strand
AGCCGCGACGGACTGGGCCGCCCGAAGTCCAGGATCATCACGAACGCCGCTCCAACCAACGACGCGCTTTGACATGCCCGTTGGTCGCGTGGTTGTCAGCGATAAGGGGCAGGGCCCCTCCGGCCGTGGTCACACGGCCCGTGACCCGCAAGAATTGCGGACGGTCGAGCGAGCTCTGCATTCTATGGCGTCGCCAACGCGGATCTCCCCTGCCCATCGGAATGTACGAAATAACGGCTGGGTTCGTTTCCAGCCAGCGCGGACCTTGTGGGGGGCGAGTGGCTCGATCCGGGATGTAACGCCCATCCTGCGACGGGCGCATCGAAACGCGAACCGAGACGATTCGCGCCCGAGCCGGTCCCCGAGGACGATGATGCCCCGAGTAGCTTCCACCGCTTCTGCGCCGCCACGGCGAATAGCCCCCCGGTTACAAGAAAGGAAGTCCCGCTTGCCCGCATCCCGCTCCGCGCCTCGCAAGCTTTCCCCACACTGCTAGCCTGTTCTTAGTGGACGGTGCTCTCATAATCGACAAACCCGCCGGCATCACCTCGCACGATGTCGTCAACCGCCTTCGCCGCCTTTCCGGCCTCCGCCGCATCGGCCACCTCGGCACCCTTGACCCACTCGCCACCGGCGTCCTCCCCCTCGTCATCGGCAAAGCCACCCGCCTGGCCCAGTTCCTCTCCGGCGGCGAGAAAGAGTACGACGCCTGGGTCCGCTTCGGCTCCGCTTCCGACACCTACGACCGCCAGGGCTCCCCCTGCCCTCCCTCCGCCGAGCCATCCTTCACTCAGTCCGATCTCGAGCGCGCGCTCGCCCCCTTCCGCGGCACGATCCTCCAGACTCCTCCTCCCGTCTCCGCCAAGAAAATCGCTGGCGTCCCCGCCTACAAACTCGCCCGCAAAAAACTCCCCGTCGATCTCAAGCCCGTCGAAGTCACCATCTCAGTCCTCGACCTGGTCGAGTTCACCCCGCCCCGCGCCCGCCTCCGCATGCGCTGCACCGCCGGCGCCTACGTCCGCTCCGTCGCTCATGAGCTCGGCCTCGCCCTCGGCTGCGGCGCCGTTCTCGATGAGCTCCGCCGCACCCAATCCGGCCCCTTCACTCTCGATCAAGCCCACACCCTCCCGGATCTCGCCGCACTCGCCGCCTCCGGCCATCTCGATCAGGCCCTCATCCCCGCCGCCCGGCTCCTGCCCGAGTTCCCCAGCCAGCGCGTCGACTCCCTCACCGCCGGCCAGATCCGCCAGGGCCGCGACTTCCGCGTCAGCCCCTTCCACGCCGCCCCCGACGCCCCCTTCGTCAAAGCCGTCACCGACGACGGCCAGCTCCTCGCCATCGGCGAGCTCCATCTCCCTCACCTCTACCACCCCGTCTTAGTCCTCTAACCGTCCCGCCGCCGCGCGCCTCTCACGCCTCCGGCGTAGGCCCCTCGTACCCCGTCAGCCCCTCGCTCGCCCGCCCCGCGTCGTATCCCGGATTCGCCTCCGGCATCGCCGCTCCCACTCCCCGCCGCCAGTCCGCCAGCAGCCCGTGCAGCCGCTTCGCCCGCCCCGCCTCCCGCTTCACCAGGTTCACTCTCTCACCCGCGTCCTCGCTCACCCGATACAGTTCCAGCCGCCCGTCTTCGTAAAATTCGATCAGCTTCCAATCCCCCTCCCGCACCGCGCCCGCCGGCCTGCCCCCCTGGTCGCTGTAATGCGGATAGTGCCAGAACAGCGGCCTTGCTCCCAGGCTCCCTCCGCGCAACACCGGCATGAGCGTCCTGCCGTCCACTGTCCCACTCTTCACCCCTGCCGCCTCGCACAACGTCGGATAAAAATCGATGCTCGCCGCCCTCTCCGCCGTCACCGTCCCGCCCCGCGTCACCCCCGGCCACCGGATCATCAGCGGCTCCCGGATCCCTCCCTCGAATACGTGCCCCTTGCCCGCCCGCAGCGGCGCGTTGTTGGTCACCGGCTGCGCATTCTTCCCCTGAAACCGCACGCCCCCGTTGTCGGAGAAAAAAATCACCACCGTGTTCTCGCTCAACCCCGCCTCTTCGAGCCCCCGCATCAGCTTCCCCATCGAAGCATCCGCGCTCTCCACCATGGCGCAGTACACCGGATTCACATCGCCCGTGTCCCGCCCGCGATACTTCGCGATCACCTCCTCCCGCGCCTGAAGCGGCAGGTGCACCGTGAAATGCGCCAGGTACAAAAAGAACGGCCGCCCGCGCTCTGCCTTCATAAACCGGATCGCCTCCTCGGTCAGCCGCTCGGTCAAAAACTCCCCCGGCTCCAGCTTCAATCCCGGCAGCTCCAGCGGCCCGAAATACTTCGGCGGCTGCCCCGCCGCCGTCCCGCCGATGTTGGTCCCAAAGCCCCTGTCCGTCGGCAGATGCCCCGGCCCTCCCAGGTGCCACTTCCCGATCGCCCCCGTCCGGTATCCGGCCGCGCCCAACTCCTCCGCGATTGTCCGGTTCTCCATCGGGAGAAACTGGTTGAACGCCGGCGTCAGCAGCTTCGCCGCCGGCCACTGCCGCCGCCCCGGAATCCAGTCCGTCAAATGCAGCCGCGCCGGATACTGCCCGGTCATAATGCTCGCCCGCGTCGGCGAACACACCGGACACGCCGCATACGCTTCCCTGAACCGCAAACTCTCGCCCGCAAACCGGTTGATGTTCGGCGTGTCGATGAACGAATTCCCGTACGGCCCCAGATCCCGCCATCCCAAGTCGTCCATCAACACAAAAAGAAAATTCGGCCGCTGCCGCCCCGCCCCCAAACCCACAGCCGCCCCCGCCGTCATCCCCAAAAACTCCCGACGCCTCATCCGGGCCTCCAAGGGCCACCAGTATATCCCGGCACGCTCCGAGCCCCGCCGCTCCCGCGCAACCCTCCGGATACCACCCCGTCTTAGTCTTTAACCCCGCGCCCAACGCAAAACGGGCGGGCCGCTTGTGCGCACCCGCCCGCCTCCAACCGCCTGGCCCGGCTTGTTATCGGCCCGATCCGCCCGCTACGCTCGCGTGCTCTCGCGGCGAGTATTTGTCAAGCATCTCCCTCAGCCGCGCCGCGGCCTTGGGCGCGTGCATCGACTTGTTCACGATCTCCCGGTTGGGAAGCTTTCTCCCGTAGAGGTCGGCATTGTCGTCCAGGTCCTGCCGCAGCGTCGCTCCTTCTAGCGCCAGACCCGCGAACACGCCCTGCGTCCGCGACCACGAAAGAATCTCGGCGTGCATTTGAGCGTCTGTTTGTGCCGTCGCCGTGCGTCCTACCGGTCCGGCCGCTACCGAGCCTTCCGCCCCCATCGTGAACTTGCTCGACAGCAGCTTGTTCTTGCCTCCCTGATTCATCACCAGCATGATCAGGTCCGTCTCCGATGCGCCGATTTGAAAGCCTGCGCTCCCGCCTTCAATCCGCACTGTGCCCGGAGAAGACCACGCGGTTCCGTGGTTGATCCGGCAGGACAAATACCCCTTACCGTATTTTCCGCCGACAATGAACGCCGCGGTCTTCAGCCCCGGCACGATCACGATGCAGTGAGCGTTCTCCAGCAACTCCTGCGGAATCCCTTTGTCCGGCGCCGACATGACCTCCGAGAACACGTCGGACGCCTCATTCAGCCTCTTGATCGAGTCGTTGTCTTCGGCCAGCAGAGGCACAATCGCCAGAGCAGCCACCAGTATCATTCGCATTGTTGACCTCTTCGGTCGGCCCGGTGACCCGAAAGGGACTGTGGGCGACGCATATCGTTGCTGCACGGCTCGCCCCAACTCGGGCCGTTGTTGAGCCGATACGCCGTCCCGCCGTTCCGGCGCCGCCCGCAAGCCGATTGCGCGCCCCGCAAATGACCATGGGCGGTCACTTGACCCTGCGCGGTCAGCCCGCTCGGCCTCGTTTGCCCCAGCGCCAGCCTCGCCGGTACCCTCGCCGCGGCCCAGGTCGCCGCAATGGCTCTCCTCTCCCGTCCCGCTCCTCTGGCTCTCCACGTGCCCACTTCAGAATCCGGATGAGGAGTGAACGATGATCAGTTTCGTGAGAACACACGGTACGGCTGCCGTCATCCTGTTTTGCGCCGCGGCACTGCCCGCCTACGCACAGCACGACGGACACGACGGACAGGATGCCAGGCAAGGCGGGAAGCAGGAGCAGGCAGGAGCCGCAAGACCGCAAGGCAATCGGGGGCAACAGGCACGCAAAGAGCGGCAGCAGCCTTCCCGGGACGCGCAACAGCCCCACCAACACGATCGGGCCCGGCAGCCCCGGCAACAGCGGACCTGGCAGCAGCAGCCTCAGCAAGCCTCCCAACAGCAGCAGCCGCGGCGCTCCCGCGAGCAAGCCCAAGCCTGGCAGTCCCAGCAGGGATGGCAGCACGGCGGCGGCTGGAAAGGGAACGACACTTGGCAGGGAGATCGCGCCCGCGACTGGTCTTCCGATCATCGCGACTGGGCCCAGCGCGGCGGCTACGGCGGCTTCTACGTCCCTCAGGCCAGCTTCAGTCTCTACTTCGGCCGCGGCCATTTCTTCCGCCTCGGAGCGCAGCCGTTTATGGATCAGGGATACCCCCGTTTCGAATACGGCGGCTATTCGTTCCTGATGCTCGATCCCTACCCCCAGAACTGGCCCGGAAACTGGTACAGCTCCGATGATCTTTACATCGATTACAACAACGGTTACTACCTCTACAACCGCAGCTATCCCGGCATCGGCCTCGCCATCACCCTGCAGATGTAATCACAGATCCTTCCGCGATACGCCCAGCTTGCGCATCATCGCGTTCAGGGTGGTCCGGTGCAGTCCCAGGCGGGTCGCCGCCGCCGTCACCACCCCGCCGCACTCCCGCAGCACCCGGAGAATGTGCTCCCGCTCCACCTCCTCGAGCGTAGCCCCGCCCGCCGCTTCCGGTGCGCCCTCCCGCAACTCCGCCAGAGGTGCGCGCAGGCTCGATCCCGGCGATAGAATCACCGCCCGCTCGATGAAATTCTCCAGCTCTCGAATGTTCCCCGGCCACTGCCAGCTTTCCAGCGCGCGCATCGTCTCCGATGGGATCTTGTCGATCTTCCGGCCCATCTTGCCCGCATATTTCCGTGTGAAATGCCGTGCCAGAATCGGTATGTCCTCCGGATGATCGCGCAGCGGAGGCGTCGTGATCGGGAACACCTTCAGCCGGTAGTACAGATCGCTCCGGAAAAGTTTGTCCCCCATCA
Source organism: Bryobacterales bacterium (assembly GCA_027452065.1). Lineage (GTDB taxonomy): Bacteria > Acidobacteriota > Terriglobia > Bryobacterales > Bryobacteraceae > JAJYKC01. The sequence goes on along the minus strand of DAIDHC010000031.1, from coordinate 6,596 downwards.
TCTGCGTCAGATTCCGGTTCGTCGCCGCCACCAGCCGCACATCGATCGGAATCGTTCGCGTGCCCCCCAGCCGCTCGAACGCCTTCTCCTGCAGCGCCCGCAGCAGCTTCGGCTGCAGGTCCAGCGGGATGTCGCCCACTTCATCCAGAAACAATGTGCCCCGGTTCGCCATCTCAAACCGCCCGATCTTTTGCGACAGCGCGCCCGTGAACGCTCCTCTCTCATAGCCAAACAGTTCGCTTTCCAGAAGCCCCGTCGGAATCGCCGCGCAGTTCAACGTCACAAATGGGTGATTCCGCCGCGGGCTCATCCGGTGCACCGCCCGCGCCACCAGTTCCTTCCCCGTGCCCGTCTCCCCAAGAATCAATACGTTCGCATCCGTGGGCGCTACCACTTCCACCTGCCGCTGCACCCGCCGCAGCGCCGCGCTCGTGCCCACGATCTCTTCGAAGTCTTCCTGTTTCGGTTCTGCTTCCTGATCCTCAACGCTTTCCAGCCTGTCCCGCTCCCGCAGGTCCTGCACGAAGCTGATCCATCGGAACGGAGTCAGCTTCAACACCGCCGTCGCCACCAGCACCGGTACCCGGCTCCCGTCCTTCCGGATCAGCGCTTTTTCATACGGCGTGCACGCCCCGAACCGCAGGCCCTCTTCATGCGCCAGTTCATCCACCGCCGCGTATTCCGGCGGCGTCAGCTCCGGCCAGATCAGCCGGCCCGCCACCAGGTCTTCCCGGCTGTATCCCACCAGTTCCAGGAACGCGTCGTTGGCCTCCGGCACGCGGTCATACTCGCCGGAAACAACGCCGGCGATGGTCGACTCCGCGGGGATCGGCCTCAGGCGCGCGCGGCTCCGCTTCAATTTTTCGTCTCTCTCGTGGCGATCGCTGAAGTCCCGCACCACTCTCGCAAAGCCCTGCAGCTCGCCGTTCTCGTCCTTCAGCGCCATCGTGATGACGTTGGCCCAGAATCGCGACCCGTCTTTTCTTACCTGCCAGCCCTCGGTCCCCATGTGGCCTTCGGCCGCCGCCCGTCTCATCTCCTCCCCCAGCCCCGCCTGCGAATTCTCGCCGCCGGGGTAGAGAAACGATACGTGCCTCCTGATGGCCTCACTCGCCGGCGTGCCGTAAATCCGCTCCGCTCCCGAATACCACGCCGCAACACATCCTTCCGCGTCCACCAGGTAGAGCGCGTAGTCCTGCACCCAGGACGGAATGTGGACCGGCGAGCCGTCCCCGCTCTCCGAAGGCTCATTCCGGTCCCGCAGCGCCAGCACATGACGCACCGGGAGCACGTTGCTTTTCGCCGTGTACTCCACCTCCCGCGGGCGTTCATCGGCGCCCACCAGCAGCAGCGTGCCTGTCTGCTCCCCCTGCTCCCGCAACGCCTTCCATAGCTCCGAGATCTGTGGCTTGCAGCCGGCCTCCGCGAAGTCGCCCACCGGCCGTCCGATGATCTTGTCTCGCGACAGCCCCAGGAGTCTCCCCACCCCCGCGCTGGCGTCTCTCGAACTGCCGTCGTCGTCCGTAATGAGAATCGGCGCCGAGGGGTAGTAAACAACCGCCCGGAACAGCATCTCAAGCTCTCTCGGACCCTTCTCCAGCAGCCATCGCTCCGCCGATGTCTGCGGGCTTGCGCTGCTCATGGTGTTTACAGCCTTTCGACCGTCGAACGGTCCAGCTTCGCATCCGGCGTTCCTCCGGATCCCGAAAGCCCGAGCCGACCTCATCCTACCACCCCCGCCAAATCCCGGCCCGCCCGATTCGACCATATGCGGTCGCTTTGGGCCTCCGATTGCCTCGTTGTCCCAACGAAGGAACATATCCATGCCTCTGCTCAATCTCGTCATCGTCCTGGTCGTCGTCGGAGTAGCGCTGTATCTCATCAACCGCTACATCCCCATGGCTTCCAGCATCAAATCCATTCTCAATGTCGTAGTCGTTGTCGTTGTCTGCGTTTGGCTGCTGCAGGCGATGGGATTATGGGGGAGCGTCAGCAGCTTCCGGCTTCCTCGATAGCCGCCCTTCTGCCCGGCGGAACTTCGCGATCCCCGTCGCGAGTTCCCCGGGTCCATTTTTGACCTCATTTGGTCAACTGACCCCGCACCGTCACTCCCTCCCCCGTCGTTCCGCCTCCCTCACGCCGCAAAACGCGGACACGTATGGCCCCACCCCGTTTCCGGCCCTCCGGACCTTGAACTGCCTCAATGCTCATGCGGGACATGCCCGCCGAGATCTGCTTCCCCCGGAACCGATTCGGGCGGCAGACTACAGAATTCCGAACAAAGGTTATGACAGAAATGCAGATATTCAAATTAGCAACGACGGTGTGCGGCATGGCGCTGATGAGCGCGTTTCTCGCCCCCGGAGCCGGCGCCAGCGAGTGGGACCGGAAAACCGTAATCACCTTCAGCAGCCCCGTCGAAATTCCGGGCGTTCATCTCACCGGTTGGGGCGTGCTGCCCGCCGGCACCTACGTTTTCAAAATCCTCGATTCGCAGTCCGATCGCCACATCGTCCAGATCTTCAATAAGGACGAGACAGCCATCTACGCAACCGTTCTGTCCGTCCCCAACTATCGCCTCAAAGCTACCGACAAGACCGTCATCACCTTCAGTGAAAGACCCGCCGGCCAGCCCGAAGCCCTTCGCGCCTGGTTCTATCCCGGCATGAACTCCGGTGAAGAGTTCGTCTATCGGAAAGCCGAGGCGGTCGAGCTCGCTCGAACCTCCAACGCCCCCGTCCTCTTTACCCCCGCCGAGATTCCCCAGGAAGTCGCCGAGCCCATCAAATCCGCTGACGAGCCGCTCGTAGCGGTGCTCAAACAGGCGCCCATCATGGCCGTCCAGCCCACCGGCGAAGAAGTGCAGGTGACCGAAGTCGTCACTCCTCCGCCCACCGCCGAACCCACGGAAATGGCCATGGCCCCGGCCACTGAGCGCGCGCTTCCCGCCACGGCAAGCCCGCTGCCCCTCGTCGCCCTCTTCGGACTGCTCGCCCTCGCCGGCGCCCTCGCCATCGGCGCCACCGTCAAGCACGCGGCATAGCGGTTCCGTCTCTGTCCTGCGGCGCCTCGCCCCCGGCGGCGCGCCCAGGCCTCGGACTCGCCGCTGCGGAGCGCAACCCGCCGCCCCGGCCCATTTTGCTCGAAAGGAAATCAGGTGAGCCCCATGCGGCAGCGAGTGATCCCGTTACTGGCCCCGATGACAAAGCAGCGGCCCGAGCCCGGCCGTTTCTGCCGCACCAGTTCCCGCGGTCTCGCCGTGCTCAACTCTCCGCTCCTGAATAAGGGCACCGCCTTTACTGCCGAAGAGCGCAAAGCCCTCGGCCTCACCGGTTTTCTGCCCCCCGGCATCAGCACCATCCTGGACCAGGTCACCCGCGCCTACTTCCAATACGAGCGCCTCCCCGACCCGCTGAGCAAGAACATCTACCTCACCGCCCTGCACGACCGCAACGAAGTCCTGTTCTACCGCCTCTTTTCCGAGCACCTCAACGAAATGATCCCCATCGTCAACGACCTCACCGTCGGCCTGGCCATGGAAAAATACCACCACGAGTCCCGCCGTCCCCGCGGCCTCTATCTCTCCATCGATCACATCAACTCCATCGAGGAGGCGTTCGCCAACCTCGGCGCCGGCCCCGGCGACATCGATCTCATCCTCGCCACCGACGCCGAGCAGATCCTCGGCCTCGGCGACTGGGGCGTCGGCGGCATCGAAGCTCCCATCGGCAAGCTCGCCATTTACACCGCCGCCGGCGGCATCGATCCCCGGCGCGCCATCCCCGTCATGCTCGACGTCGGAACCAACCGCGAGAGCCTGCTCGCCGACCCCATGTACATCGGCAACCGCCATCCCCGCATCCGCGGCGAGCCATACGACGCCTTCATCGAAGCCTACGTCCGCGTCGCGACAGACCTGTTCCCCCACGCGATTCTCCAATGGGAAGACTTTGCGCCCGGCAATGGCCGCCGCATCCTCGAAAAATACCGCGGCCGCGTCTCCATTTTCAATGACAACATGCAAGGCACCGGAGCCATCACTCTCGCCGCGGCCATCTCCGCCGTCCGCGCCTGCGGCACCCCCCTCCGCAATCAACGCATCGTCATCTTCGGCGCCGGCGCCGCCGGCATCGGCATTGCCGACCAGCTTCACGACGCCATCGTGCGCGAAGGTCTCTCCCCCGCCGATGCCGCCCGCCGCTTCTGGTGCGTCGACCGCCTGGGATTACTCCACGACGGCATGTCCGGCGATCTCCACGACTACCAGGTCACCTACGCCCGCCCCGCCGCCGAATGCGCCTCCTGGAAGCGCGGCGCCGCCGGCATCGGCCTCGCCGAGGTCGTCCATCGCGTCAAACCCACCATGCTCATCGGCGCTTCTACCGTCGCCGGCAGCTTCACTGAAGCCATCGTCAAGGACATGGCCTCACACGCCGCCCGCCCCATCATTTTCGCCCTCTGCAATCCCCCCGCCCGCGCCGCCGCCAACCCCGCCGACCTGATCGCCTGGACCGGCGGCCGCGCCCTCATCGCCACCGGCGGCGCCTTCGCCCCGGTAACCCACAACGGCGTCACCTACGTCATCGGCCAGATCAACAACGCCATGCTGTATCCCGGCCTCGCTCTCGGCGCCATCGTCTCCCGCGCCCGCACCATCAGTGAAGCCATGGTCGCCGCCGCCGCCAGCGCCGTCTCCAGCCTCGTCACCGTCCGCCAGCCCGGCGCCTCCCTGCTCCCCCTCGTCGACGACCTGCGCAGCGTCGCCGTCACCGTCGCCGTCGCCGTCGCCGAAGCCGCTTATGCCGAGGGCCTCGCCCGCGTTAAATTCCGTGACATCGTCCAGCAGGTCCGTGACGCCATGTGGCAGCCCGAGTATTGCTGCATCCTGCCATGCTGAGTTGCGCCCTGGCTGTCCCCCTGCTCCTCCTGATCGCCGGCTGCGGCGATGCCCAATCCCCCTCCCCGCCCTCCTTCAGCATCTCGGTGAACGTCGATCTCGTCGTCCTGCACGTCACCGTCCGCAACCGCCACGGCGCCTTCGCTCCCGATCTGCGCCCGCAGGACTTCCATGTCTTCGAAGACGGTGTCCCGCAGTCCATCCGCCTCTTCCGTCACGAGGATATTCCGGTCACCATTGGTCTGGTCGTCGATCACAGCGGCAGCATGCGTCCCAAGCTCGCCGAAGTCATCGCCGCCGCCCGCACCTTCGTCCGCTCCAGCAACCCGGAAGACGAAATGTTTGTCGTCAACTTCAACGAGCGCGTCACCCTCGGCCTCCCGCCTTCCGTTCCCTTCACCAATCGTACCGATGCGCTCGAGTTGGCCATCCTCCGCGGCCCCCTCACCGGCGAGACCGCGCTCTACGATGCGGTCGCCGATGGGCTCGATCATCTCCGCGCCGGCGCCCGCGACAAAAAGGTCCTCATCGTCATCAGCGACGGCGGCGACAACTCCAGCCGCCTCTCCCTCGACGCCGTCTTGAAAATGGCCGGCGAGTCCACCGCGCTCCTCTATACCATCGGTATCTTCGACCTCGACGACAAGGACGGCAAACCGGCCGTCCTCCGCCGTCTCGCCCGCGCTACCGGCGGCGAAGCGTTCTTCCCGCCCCAACTCTCCGGCGTCGTCGCCATTTGTGAGCGCATCGCGCACGACATCCGCAACCAATACACCATCGGCTACGATTCCACCAACCCCGGCCAACCCGGTACCCCCCACGCCCTCCGGGTAACCGCCGCGGCGCCCGGCGCGGGCAAGCTCTCCGTGCGCGCCCGCGCCGGCTATATCGCCGGCGGTTCACGATGAGCCTCCTCACCGCCCGCGGTCCGCTCCCCTCCCTTCTGCGCTGGGCCCGCTTCGCCCTCTTCGCCACTTCCGCCGCGATGCTCGGCTGGTGCGGCTTCGTTCTCCTCAGCGGCTGGATGTTCCAGCATCGCCAGCAGCGCCGTTTCGATCTCCTGCTGCATTCCCCGCCCGCCGCCCACGCCGCCCTCGCGCCCATCGCCGCCGCCGGCCTCATCGGCCGCCTCGAGATCCCCCGCCTCGGCCTCTCCGCCATGGTGATGGAAGGAGACGGCGCCGCCACCCTCCGCCGAGCCGTCGGCCATATTGAAGGCACCGCCCTGCCCGGCCGGCCCGGCAACATCGGCCTGTCCGGCCACCGCGACACCTTCTTCCGGCCCCTGCGCAACATCCGCCCCAACGACGTCATCACCCTCACCACCCTGCTCGGCGAATTCCGCTATCGTGTCCTGTCCACCGCCATCGTCCCTCCCTCCGACGTCGCCGTCCTGGCCCCCGCCCCCAATGAAATCCTCACCCTGGTGACCTGTTACCCCTTCTACTTCGTCGGCCCCGCCCCCCGCCGTTTCATCGTCCGCGCCGAAAGAGTCATGTGATCAAAACACCCAAAATCCCCCTCCCATTCCCTCCCCCCGGCCAACGCCGCACGCCCCCTTGCGAACCCACAACCCCGCGTCCCCACCCCGCGCTCCCCGCCGCCCATGCCTCAGCCTTCACCCATCTCTACGGATTCTCTGCCGGACACGTCGCCAAACCGCGCGTCTTTTACATCCCTTGCCGGCGTAACACGCCTC
>DAIDHC010000030.1 GCA_027452065.1 Bryobacterales bacterium | reverse complement strand
CTGCCGGACGCCGGGGCGCGGGTCGTGGCGGCGCCGCTGACCAGCGGCCGGCTGTACGCCTACACGCGGGCGGCGGCGTACCGTTCCGAGGACGGAGGGCTGAGCTGGACCAATGTCACCGCCTTCCACGGCCAATCGATTCTCGGGCCCGGCGTGAGCGACCTGGCGGTGTCGCCGGTCAATCCGGACGAGGTGGTGGTGGCGAACGGGTTCGGAGTGTGGCGGTCGATGGACGCCGGGCAATCCTGGAGCGGGCTGAACGAGTTTCTTCCGAACCTGGGAATCAAGCGGCTGCTGGCCACGCCGTCCCAGGCGCGCGGCGTGCGGATCTGGACCGGAGAAAACAACGGATCGCTCGAATGGGCGCCGGGCGAAGCGGCGGCGTGGCGGGCGGCGGGTGCGTCGCCGGTGCTGGAACGCGACCTGGCGCTCGATCGTTCGCTCAGCTCATCGCTCGGCGCGACGGTGACCGCGGTGGCCAGCGCCGGGGATTACGTTTATGCGGGCGTCTCCGACGGGCGGCTCTGGGCGTCAAGCGACCAGGGACGAACGTGGCGGCTGTACGGGCAGGCGGGCGAGGAGGGCCCGGTGGAGGCGATCTCCACCGACCCGCGGGACCCGAGGGTGGCAATGGCGGCCATCGGCATTCGCCCGGCGGGAGCGGCGGCCACGGCTGGCCGTCCGGCCCATGTACGGCGCACCACCAACGCCGGGATTTTCTGGGACGATTTGACGGCCAACCTGCCCGATGTGCCGGCTCATGGGATCACGCTCGACGCCGCCAGCGGAGCGGTTTACACGGCCACGGCGGTGGGGCTCTATTTCACCATGGCGGACTTGAGCGGCGCCGGCCCGGCGACGCAGTGGACACAGGTGCCGGGGCTGCCGGCGGCGCCGGTGGCCGACGTGCGTCTGGACGAGGCGCGGAACCAGCTTTGGGCGGCGGTGGAGGGATATGGCGTGTATCAGGCGCTGGCCCCGCACCGTCTGCTCGATCCGAAGGTGGTGAACGCGGCTGATTTGAGCGCGCGGGCGGCGGCGCCGGGCTCGCTGCTTAGCCTGCTGGGCGGGCCGCTCGATGCGGCGCGGACGGCGGGCGGGCCGGTGCCGGTTCTGGCCTCCTCGGCCGGCGTCTCCCAGATTCAGGTGCCCTTTGAAGCCGAGGGCGATTCGCTGGCGCTGAACCTGCAATCCGGCGCCCGGCAAATGGTGCGCAGCGTGGCGCTGCAGCCGGTGTCGCCGGCGATTTTCGTCGACGCCGACGGTTCGCCGATGCTGCTGGACTCCGACAGCGGCGTGTTCCTGGACGCGATGCATCCGGCGCGCTCGGGCGGCCACGTGCAGGTGCTGGCTACCGGGTTGGGCCGCGTCAAGCCGGACTGGCCGACCGGGCTGGCGGCGCCGGTGCAGGACCCGCCGCGCGTGGCGGCCGAGGTTCACGCCTATCTCGATCGCCAGCCCGTCACTGTGACGCGGGCGGTGCTGGCGCCGGGCTACGTCGGCTTCTACCTGGTGGAGGTGGAACTGCCGAAGATCGTCAATTCCGGCCCGGCCGAGCTCTACATTGAAGCCGGCACCCAGGCCAGCAACCCGGTCCGGATCTACATCGAGCCTTGAAACCGGGCTGGAGCGGGGCGATCAGGGCGGGACTGGCAACGGCGGCGCTGGCGCTGGGCGGCTGCGGAGGATACCGCGATTTCACGCTGCCGGCGCCTGACCGTAGCGTCGCCGGAGGGGCCCCGAGTTGGGAATGGAAGGCGGACGCGGGCCCGTCGATCGAGCCCGGCCCGGCCGGATCCTGGGAATCGAGCGATGTGCTGAATCCGTCGGTTGTGCGCTGGCGGGGGCGGCTGGTGAACCTCTACTCGGGCTTTGACGGGCGAACATGGCATACGGGCCTGGCCGAGTCGGCCGACGGGCACACCTGGACCAAGCGCGGTGTCGTGCTCTCGCCCGACCCGGCGAGCTGGGAGGGCGGCGCGATTGCGGCCAACGGCAGCGCGATCACGGCCGGCGGAGCGCTGCGGTACTACTATCAGGCCGGGGAGCCGCTGCGGATCGGGCTGGCCGAATCGGAGGACGGGCTCCGGTGGAGGAAGCGGCCGGAGGCGGTGCTGGGGCCGGGGCCCTATGCCAGTTGGGACGAGCGCGCCGTGGCGGACTCGGACGTGATCGAAGCCGGCGGGCGGTACTTTCTCTTTTACACCGGCATGGACCGGGCGCGGCGGCAGCGGCTGGGCGTGGCCGCCTCCGGCGACGGCGTGCACTGGCAAAAGCTGCGCTCGAACCCGATTCTCGAGCTGGGGGGCTTCGGGGAATTCGATGAGAACGGATTGGGCGAGCCGGCGGTGTGGAGCGGCCAGGGCTATTACTGGATGCTGTACACGGGCCGGGACCGGCAGGAAAACCGCAGGATGGGGTTGGCACGGAGCGCGGACGGCGTCCACTGGAGCAAGTTGCCGCTGGTGATCGCCGGCGGCGAGGCCTGGGATGCGAAGGTCGTCTGCGATGCCAGCGTGCTGCCGGAGGACGGCGGCGTGCGGGTGTGGTTTGGAGGGGGCGACGCGGCGCGGCCGGACCAGGGGCTCAATGGCCGGATCGGCTCGGGGCGGCTGTCGGCTTATTCGAGCCGGTAGTTCGGGGCTTCTTTGGTGATGATGACGTCGTGGACGTGGCTTTCGCGCAGGCCGGCGGAGCTGATGCGGAGGAAGCGCGCGTGGTCGCGGAGCTGCGAAAGATCGGCGCAGCCGCAGTAGCCCATGCCGGCGCGCAGGCCGCCGACAAGCTGATAGACAAGGTCGGCGAGAATGCCTTTGTAGGGCACGCGCGCCTCAATGCCTTCGGGCACCAGCTTTCCGCTGGCCTCCTGGGCGTAGCGGTCCGATGAGCCCTGCGCCATGGCGCCGAGCGAACCCATGCCGCGGTAGCTCTTGAAGGTGCGGCCCTGGTACAAAATGGTCTCGCCGGGGCTCTCTTCGGTGCCGGCGAAGAGACTTCCGATCATGACGCTGTCGGCGCCGGCGGCGATGGCCTTGGTGATGTCGCCGGAGTACTTGATGCCCCCGTCGGCGATGATCGGCACGCCGGCGTCGCGGGCGGCGCGGGCGCATTCGGCGATGGCGGTGATCTGGGGGACGCCGGCTCCGCTCACCACGCGGGTGGTGCAGATGGAGCCTGGCCCGATGCCGACCTTGATGCCGTCCACGCCCAGCTCGATCAGGTCGCGGGCGCCCTCAACGGCTCCCACGTTGCCGGCGATGATCTGGGTTTCCGGCAGCCGGCTCTTGATGGCCTTTACCGCCTCCATCACGCGCTCGCTGTGGCCGTGGGCGGAGTCGATCACCAGCACGTCCACTTTCTTTTTCACCAGCTCCTGGGCGCGTTCCAGGAAGTCGCCCGTCGAGCCGAGGGCGGCGCCGACGCGAAGGCGGCCCTGCGGATCCTTGGCGGCGCTCGGATATTTCAACTTTTTCTGGATGTCCTTGACCGTGATCAGACCCTTGAGATAGTAGTTGTCGTCCACCACCAACAGCTTTTCGACGCGGTGCTTGTGCAGGATCTGCTGGGCCTCTTCGAGCGTCGTGCCGACGGGCACGGTGATGAGGTTTTCCTTCGTCATGACGTCGGCGATGGGCAGGTCGAGCCGCGTCTCGAAACGCAGATCGCGGTTGGTGAGAATTCCGACCAGCTTGCCGTGACGGGTCACCGGAACGCCGGAAATGCGGTAGCGCGACATCACCTCCAGAGCGTCGGAGATCTTCTTGTCCGGATCGATGGTCACCGGATCGACGATCATGCCGCTCTCACTGCGCTTGACCCGGTCCACTTCTTCCACCTGGCGGTCCACGCTCATGTTCTTGTGGATGATGCCGATGCCGCCCTGCTGGGCGAGCGCGATGGCCAGGTGGGACTCGGTCACCGTGTCCATGGCCGCGCTGACGATGGGGATATTCAGGGCGATGGAGCGCGTCAACTGGGTGCGCGTGTCGGTGTCGGCGGGCAAAACGCTGCTGCGGGCCGGCTGCAGCAGGACATCGTCGAATGTAAGGCCTTCAGGAATGCTTTCCGGAATCATGCGGGATTCCTTATGATACCAGCGGCCCGGCACGCCTCTCCCGCTTCCCCGGCCTGATAGAATAGGAGTTTACTCCCCGGACAAGAGAGGTTTTCGAATAGGGATGATCGCAGCAACACAGTTACGCCCAGGCATGGTGGTCAAGTTTAACAACGAGCTGTATTCGATATTCAGCATGGTTCATCGCACGCCGGGCAACCTCCGGGGGTTCGTTCAGGTGAAGATGCGGAGCCTGCGTACCGGCTCGATGACCGAGCACCGGTTTTCTTCCGAAGACAAGGTGGAGCGCGCCATGCTCGACGAACAGGAAATGGAATACCTGTACGACGACGGCGAATACTACTACTTCATGAACACCGAGACCTTCGAGCAGATGCACCTGACCAGGGACATTCTGGGCGACGGCGTGGATTATCTGATCCCGCAGTTGAAGGTGAACGTGGAGTTTTATGAAGGCAAGGCGATGAGCGTGGAGCTTCCTCCGACGGTGGATTTGAAAGTAGTGGAGACCGAGCCGGGTCTGAAGGGCGCCACCGTGTCGAATGTGACCAAGCCCGCCAAGCTCGAAACCGGACTGGTGGTGCAGGTGCCGGCGTTCATCAACGAAGGGGAGCTGATCAAGGTCAGCACGGCCGAAGGCACGTACCAGGAACGGGCCTGAGGAGAAAAACAGCGCCGTTGAGCGCGGGGCGCGGGGAGGGTTCGACGATGAGCCTGGATGCGATTGACTGGGAAGTGGGCGACGTGACGGTGATGACACTGACCGGCGCCATCACTTTGGGCGAGGCGACCAGCCGTCTGCGGGGATGGATTCTGGAGGCTCTGAATCAGGGCCGCCGGAAGATTCTACTGAACCTGGGCGAGGTGTACTTCATCGATTCGAGCGGCCTGGGCGAACTGGTTTCGGCCTATACGAGAGTGACCAGCCGGGGCGGACGCCTGAAGCTGGTGAACCTGAACCGCCGGGCGCGGGACCTTCTGCAAATCACCAAGCTGTACACCGTCTTCGAAGTGTTCGACGACGAAGGCAAGGCGCTGGCGAGCTTCAGCGGCGACGAGCCGGCATACCTCTAGCGGAGGCGAAAGACGGCGGCGCCCGGACCGGAGTAGACGCGCTCGAGCGCGGGGTTGGAGCGGATGAGCGCGGCCAGGTCCGCCTGCAGCCCGCCTTCGCTCGACGCCGGGCCGTCGAAGGGGAACCAATAAACGTAGGCGAAGCCGTGGGCACGGGCGTAGTCGGGCACCTGGGGGGCCATGGCCAGCAGCGCCTGCCGGTCCTCGAAATAGTAGGGCTTGGGCGGCAGGGTGAGGCGCATGGACTGCCGGCCGGACCAGAGATAGAGCGTGGGGTCGTGATAGCAGAGCACGGCGTCGCCGGCGGGTACTTGAGAGGCGATCCACTGAAAGGCACGCTCGTCGTTCGAGCGGGTGCGGCGGCAGGCGGCCAGGGTCCGGGGAATCACGTAGGCATTGGTGGTTGCCTGGAGCGCGATGCCCGTGCCCAACAAGCCCAGCGCGGCGGCGCCCAGCACCGCCGCGGCTGCCCGCTGGCCGGCATCCCCGGTTCTCCAACCCTTTGCCAGCATGGCGGCCAGAGCTTCTCCCTCCGCCAGCAGCCCGGCCAGAAACAGCGGCGCCAGGGGAAACAGCAAGCGCTCGTTCGAAGGGTAGTGCCAGAACAGCAGCGTCGCCGCCTGCAGTGCGGCGAACAGGGCATAGGCGCGCGCCGGGCCTTCCGCGCGCGCGCGAGCAAGCCGTACGACGCCGTGGATGCCGGCTACCGCCACCACCTGGGCCGCGATGCGCAGGCCGAGCGAGCCGGAGATGGCCGGCAGCAGGTAAGCGCCGAACGAGCCCAGCATCTCCTCGGCATTCCGCCACACGAACACCGGGAGCGAGTGGAGATCGACGTTGGCGGCGCGGTAGGCCAGGTAGTCGGTGTAGTAGAGCAGAAACGGATCCGAGCCCGGAGCGCGGTGCAGGCGCACCCAGATCTCCCAGCCGGCGGCGGCCGGCAGCATGGCGGCGGCAAACCAGAAGGCCCGGCGCAGTCCTCCGCGGGGCCAGAGCATCACCGCCGCGGCCACCAGCAGCGGCAGCCCGGCCGAGCGCGTTAAACACACCAGCGCTCCCATGGCTCCGGCGGCGGCGGCGCGGGCGGGCGTTGTGGCGCGGTCCAGCAGCAGCAGCGTCGCCAGCAGCAGCGCCGTGAACACCATTTCGCTCAACAGGCTCGACGCCAGCAATAGAAACGCCGGGCTGAGGGCGAGCGCGGCCAGCGGGATCCACGCCCGCCGCGGCGCCAGGCCCATGTCGCGGTAGAGAATCCAGGTGAGCCACAGCACCGCCGGCGCCGCCAGCCAGTTCAGCGCCAGCGCCCAACTCAGATTGTCCGGGTAATGCGGGTTGAGCTTCCAGGCCAGCGAGAGCAGCAGCGGGAACAGCGGCGGATACTTGGTTTGAAACGGCGCGCCGGGCAGGCTCGCGATGCGATAGCCCAGGCCGGAGGCCAGCGCCCGGGCGCAGACGAAGTAGACCCCGTCGTCATGAATGCCTCCGAAACAGGGCACGTCGCGGCAGAGCCAGGCGAAGCAGGCCGACGGCAGGGCGAGCAGCAGCGGAAGGAACTTCCACCGGGAGCGTATCCGGGTCATTCGGAATTTGAGTGGCCGGGCGGGGGTGAATGTATCGAGCCGATTGCGGGCCGAGCGGAGCCGCAGTGTGAACCCGGCCACGCCAGCGGCGGCAAGATCGTTACAATGAGGTCGTGCGCGTACCCATAGCCGCGGCGCTTTTCGCCGCATTTTCGCCGGTCTGCGCCTTGTGGGCGCAGTCGCCGGCCGCCTTGCCGTCCCGCCGTCTGCCGGGATTCGATCTGAAGGCCATGGATTCCGGCGCCGACCCGTGCCAGAATTTCTACCAGTACGCCTGCGGCGGCTGGATCAGCCACAACCCCATCCCGCCGGACCGCTCCCGCTGGGGCCGCTTCGACGAGTTGAGCGAGCGGAACCTGGCCGTGCTCCAGGGCATTCTCGAACAGGCCGCTTCGACCTCTCATGCGCGTGACGCCGACGAGCAAAAGATCGGCGACTTCTACGCCTCCTGCATGGACGAAACGGCCATCAACCGCGCGGGCATCGCGCCGCTGAAGCCGGAGCTGGACCGGATTGACGCCATCGCCGCCAAGCCTGCTTTGCTGCCCGTGCTGACTCATCTCCAGGGCCTGGGCGCGAACATTCTGTTCCAGTTCGGCTCCAACCAGGACGCCAAGGATTCGGCGAAGATGATCGCCATGCTCGACCAGGGCGGCATGGGTCTGCCGGACCGGGATTACTACCTGAAGACGGACGCCGACTCGGTGAAGCTGCGCGGGCAATATGAGGCGCACGTCGCGAAGATGCTCGCGCTGCTGGGCGAGCCGGCCGACCGCGCCGCCGCGGACGCCCGGGCGGTGATGGCCATCGAAACCGCCCTGGCCAAGGGCGCGCTCGACGTGGTGTCGCGCCGCGATCCCCAGAAGACTTATCACAAATACACCGTCCCGGAGCTCACCTCGTTATGCCCCGCCATCGACTGGCCGGCCTACTTCCGCGGCATCGGCGCGCCGGAGGTGGCGAGCCTGAACGTCGCCGAGCCGAACTTCATGCGGACGGTCGAGTCGGTGATCGTGCAGACGCCGATCGACGACCTGAAGACGTACCTGCGGTGGCAGTATGTCAACTCCGAGGCCGGTCTGCTGCCGTCGGCCTTTGTCGAGGAGAACTTCGATTTCTACGGCAAGACGCTCACCGGGGCGCAAGAGCTGCGGCCGCGCTGGAAGCGATGCGTCGAATACACCGACGGCGCTCTGGGCGAGGCGCTGGGGCGCAAGTTCGTCGATCAGACTTTCGGCGCCGCGGGCAAGGAGCGGACGCTCACCATGGTGAGGGGCATCGAGAAGGCGATGAACACCGACCTCAGCCATCTCTCCTGGATGACGCCGGCCACGCGCACTCAGGCGCTGGCCAAGCTGGATGCGGTGGCGAACAAGATTGGCTATCCGGACCACTGGCGGGATTACTCGGCGGTGAAGATCGAGCGCGGCGACGCGCTCGGCAACTCGGACCGCGCCTCGTCCTTCGAGGTGCACCGGCAGTTGGACAAGATCGGCAAGCCGGTGGACCGCAAGGAATGGGGTATGACGCCGCCGACGGTGAACGCCTACTACAACCCGCAGATGAACGACATCAATTTTCCGGCCGGCATCCTGCAGCCGCCGTTTTACGAGAACGGTCTTGACGACGCGGTCAACTACGGCGCCATCGGGGCGGTGATCGGACACGAGCTCACGCACGGCTTCGACGATCAGGGCCGCCAGTTTGACGGCCGCGGGAACCTGCAGGACTGGTGGACGCCGGAGGACGCCAAGGAGTTCGAGAAGCGCGCCGAATGCTTCGTCCAGGAGTATTCCAGCTTCTCGCCGCTTCCGGGCGTGCACCTGAACGGCAAGCTGACGCTCGGCGAGAATACGGCCGACAACGGCGGCCTCCGACTGGCGTTCATGGCGCTGATGGACACCATCGGCAACAAGCAGGGCCGGAAGATTGACGGCTTTACGCCCGAACAGCGGTTCTTCCTCGGCTGGGGCCAGATCTGGTGCCAGAACGAGACCGCCGAGGCCAAGCGCCTGGGCGCCAACGTCGATCCGCATTCCCCGGGCGAGTTCCGCGTCAACGGCGTTGTTTCGAACATGCCGGAGTTCCAGCAGGCGTTCGGATGCAAAGCGGGCCAACCCATGGTGCGCCATCCGGCCTGCCGCGTCTGGTAGCTGAGCCGCAGCCGCGCGCCGGAGTGGCAGCCGGGCGCGGGTAAAATGGAGAGCGTGCAACCGCATACTCGACTCTCCTGGGCTACCGTCCCCCTGCTCTGCGTCTCGGCCGCTTTCGGCCAATCGGCCTCGCCGTCCGCGCCGCCCGCCAAGATTCCCAGCTTCGACGTGAAGGCCATGGACACGAGCGTCGACCCGTGCCAGGACTTCTACCAGTACGCCTGCGGCGGATGGATGGCGGCCAACCCCCTGCCGCCCGATCATCCCATCTGGGGCCGCTTCAACGAGCTCGGCGACCACAACCTCGCCGTACTTCAAAACATTCTCGAAAAGGCCGAGTCTACCTCGAAAACCCGCACCGAAAACGACCAGAAGATCGGCGACTATTACGCCACCTGCATGGACGAGGCGGCCATCGACAAGAAGGGCATCGCGCCGTTGCGCGGCGAGCTCGACCACATTCACGACATTGCGAAGAAGTCCGATCTGCCCTGGGCGCTGATGCGTCTGCATAAGCTGGACGTGAACGCGTTTTTCCGCTTCAGCGCCACGCCGGACGCCAAGGATTCGACGAAAATGATCGCCGAAGTGGCGCAGGGCGGCCTCGGCCTTCCCGATCGCGATTACTATCTCAAGGACGACCCGAAGGTCGCCGAGATCCGCCAGAAGTATCAGGCGCATGTGCGGAACATGCTCGCGCTCGCCGGCTATTCGGCGGCTGAAGCCGACGCCGGAGCCAAGGCGGTGATGACCATCGAGACCGACCTCGCCCGCGGTTCTCTCGACCGCGTCTCGCGCCGCGACCCGCAGAAGGTGTATCACAAGATGACCGTGGCCGAACTGGCCGCCCTCTGCCCGTTCCTGCCCTGGAAGTTGTATTTCCAGCGCATCCAGGCGCCGGCCTTCGACAGCCTGAACGTCGCCGAGCCGGACTTCTTCCGCGCTCTGCAGGACGTTGTCACCAGCGCGAGCCTCGACGATCTCAAGACCTATCTCCGCTGGCACTACATCCACGCCAACGCCGAGCTGCTGCCTCAGCCGTTCGTCGAGGAGAGTTTCAGCTTTTACGGCAAAACGCTCACCGGCGCCAAGGAGATGCTGCCGCGCTGGAAGCGCTGCGTGTCCTACACCGACCGCGCTCTCGGCGATGCGCTGGGACAAAAGTTCGTCGAGGAAACCTTCGGCGAGCAGGGCAAGAAGCGGACCCTCGAGCTCGTGCACCAGATCGAGAACGCGATGAACCAGGACCTGAAGCAGGTGGACTGGATGACGCCGGAAACCAAGAAGCAGGCGTTCCACAAGCTCGAAGCCGTGGCCAATAAAATCGGCTATCCCGACCACTGGAAGAGCTACGCGACGGTGGATATCGTCCGCGGCGACGCCCTCGGCAACAGCAATCGCGCGCGGGAATTCGCCTTCCGGCGGGACCTGAATAAGATCGGCAAGCCGGTGGACCGCCAGGAGTGGGGCATGACGCCGCCCACCGTCAACGCCTACTACGACCCGCAAATGAACAACATCAACTTCCCGGCCGGCATTCTGCAGCCGCCTTTCTACGACAACTCTCAGGACGACGCGGTGAACTACGGCGGCATTGGCGCCGTGATCGGCCACGAGCTGACCCACGGCTTCGACGACGAGGGCCGGCAGTTCGACGCCGCCGGAAACCTGCAGGACTGGTGGACGCCGGAAGACGCCAAGGAGTTCGAGAAGCGCGCTCAGTGCTTCATCGACGAATACTCGAGCTTCGAGCCCTTCCCCGGCGTGCACCTGAACGGCAAGCTCACGCTCGGCGAGAACTCGGCCGACAACGGCGGACTGCGCCTGGCCTTCATGGCGCTGATGGACACGCTCAAGGGCAGCGAGCCGCCGAAAATCGACGGCTTCACCGCCGGGCAGCGATTCTTCCTCGGCTTCGGCCAGATCTGGTGCCAGAACCAGACCGAGCAGGTCGCGCGTCTGCGCGCCACCGTCGATCCCCACTCGCCGGGCAAGTTCCGCGTCAACGGCGTTGTCCAGAACATGCCTGAGTTCCAGAAGGCTTTCGGCTGCCGCGTCGGCATGCCGATGGTGCGCAATCCGGCCTGCCGGGTCTGGTAGCGGCGCGCGGCAGGTCGCATTCCTGCCAAAATAGTCGTCATGCCTCCGGCCGGCGAACAGGACCCGCGTGTTTACATGGCGGCCGAAAGAACGTTTCTGGCCTGGATCCGCACCGGCCTCGCTCTCATGGGCTTCGGCTTCGTCGTCGCCCGCTTCGGGCTATTTCTGCGCCAGTTCCGCCTGCTGCAGCACGACCCCACGCCGGTCTCCTCCGGCCCCTCGGTCTGGCTGGGCACCTTGCTGGTCGGCCTCGGCGTCGTGGTCAATATCGTCTCCTCGATCCAGCATGTCCGCCTGGTGCGCGGCCTCAACCAGGGCCGGGAGGTCTTCGGCCGGCCCTCGACGGGCGCCATCGCCATCGCCTTCACGCTCGCCGGCGTCGGCGTCGCCATGGCCGCCTACCTTTTGGCGAACCAATAGGTCCGGGCCCCGCGCCGGAGCGTAACCTTTCTTCCCTTCGCCGGTACTATCAATCGTGAGCGATACGCCGGAAGACAATCGGCTGATGGAGCGGGTGCGGCAGGGAGAACTGGCCGGCCTCGCCGCGCTGTTTGAACGGCACCACCGGCCGCTGTTTCAGTACTTCAATCATCTGTGCGGAAATCCGGACCTCAGCCGCGACCTGGTTCAGGAAGTCTTCTTCCGGATGCTGAAATACAAGGATTCGTTTCAGGCCGGCGGGTCGTTCCCGGCCTGGATGTACCAGATCGCCAGACACACCCATGTGGACACGATGCGAAAAAGGAGGTTCGAGGTGATTCCCGGCGGCGCAGATTCTCCGTTTCCGGAACCCGCGAGCCGCGAGGAATCGGCCGACGACCGTCTCAGCCGGCGCCAGCAGACCGAACTTCTGCGCCGGGCGCTGAACCGCCTGCCCCCGGAGAAGCGCGAAGTGCTCGTGCTCAGCCGCTTCCAGAACCTCCGTTACGAACAGATCGCCGAAATTCTCGATTGCGAGGTGGGCACCGTGAAAGTGCGCGTTTTTCGCGCCGTCCGCGCCCTGGGTGAGATTTATTCCGAGTTGGCCCGCCAGAGGGCCTGTTGAGTAAGGGGATTGTGATGAACTGCGAACAAGCCCAACAGCATTTCGTGGACGCCTGGACAGGCTCGCTCGCCTCCGATGAGGCGGCCGCGCTGAACACCCACCTGGATTCGTGCGGCTCCTGCCGGGAGGAGTTCGACCGGGCGCAACTCTATTGGAACGCCCTGGGCGCCTTGCCCGCCCCCGAGCCCGGCCCTGATCTGCGAACCGCTTTCTACGGCCGCCTCAGCCGCATCGAGCACGGCGCGGGCGGCGAACGAACCGGATGGCGATGGCTGCGGCATCCCGCATTCCAGGCCGCCGCCGCGGTCCTGCTGCTCGCCGCCGGCCTCGGCCTCGGCCGATACACCGGTTCCCGCGAGGACGAACGCCTCGCCGATCTTCGAAAAGAGGTAAACGATATGCGCCAGTTGGTGGCTCTTTCGCTTCTCCAGCAACAGTCGGCCGCCGAGCGCCTGCAGGGTGTCAGTTGGGCTTATCGCGTCGAGCAGTCCAACTCCGAAGTCCTTACCGCGCTGCTGCACACGCTCAACGCCGATCCGAACGTCAACGTCCGTCTGGCCGCCGTGGACGCGCTGCGCAATTTCTCCGTGGCGCCGGAAGCGCGCGCCGGCCTCGTCAACGCTCTTCCGAGGCAAAACTCGCCGCTGGTCCAGATCGCGATTCTCGATCAACTGGTCGATCTGCGCGACCGCTCCTCGGTGCCCTCGGTCGCGTTGCTGATGCATGAGCCGGGCGTCAGCCCCGAGGTGCGCGAACGCGCAGAGTGGGCCGTGAAGCGGCTGCAGTAAAAAGGAAGCCAACATGATTTCGATTTCTCCAACCCGTACCCTGCCGGCCCTGCTCGCGGCATTGCTTGTCGCCGCGCCCGGCCAGGCCGACGACCCGGCGGAGCGTCTAACCGTACCGCTCAGCGATCCGGCGCGGCCCGCCACGGTCAGCATGAATCTGTTGAACGGCGGCATCGACGTCACCGGTTCGGCGGTCAAGCAAGTGATTGTCGAACTTCACGGCAATGTCACGTCCCGCCAGGCCCGGCGGCCTGAAAATACCGAGGGCCTCAAGCGCGTGGATATAGGAGGCTCGGCGTTCGGAATCGAAGAGGCGGCCAATGTGGTTGAGATCAAGCCGAGTATCTTCAGCCACGTCGACCGCATCGGACTCGAGGTCCCGCGCTCGACGAACCTGAAGTTGAAAACGCTCAGCGGCGGCGACATCAACGTCTCTCACATCGACGGCGATATCGAGGTCGAGAATCTGAACGGCGAAGTGAAGCTGTCCGACGTCTCCGGAGCCTCCCTGATCCACACTCTGAACGGGAAGATCGTGGCCGTTTTCAGCCGCGTGCCCGCCGGAAAATCGATGTCTCTGAGCTCGCTCAACGGCGATGTGGACATCACGCTGCCCGCCAATGCCAAGTTCAACGTCCGCGCCAAAACCGACAACGGCGCCGTCTACAGCGGCTTCGAGATGAAACTGCAGCCGTACAGAAACGAGAGCCAGGACGCATCCGGCGGCACGGACCGCCACCGCCGCCGGGTCGAGACCGGCACCTACGGCACCATCAACGGCGGCGGCCCCGACCTCCAGCTCACCACCTTCAACGGAAACATCTACATCCGCCAGGCGCATTAGGCCGGCCGCGAAACCTGCCCGCGCCCACCCCGCGCCCGGCATCTATACTGTATGCGGATGCGGTTTGCCGGGATCGATCTGGGGTGGGAGCGCCGCGAGAGCGGGCTGGCGCTGCTCGATTGGGATGGAGCCTCGCTCAGCCTGGCCGCGCTCGACGTGCTCAGCTCGCCGGACGAAATCGCGGCCTGGCTGGACCAGCGCTGCGGCGCCGATGCCGTGGTGGCCATCGACGCGCCCACGGTGATTCCCAATGAAACCGGCATGCGCGCGGCCGACCGGCTCACGCACTCTCTTTACGGCAAGTACGACGCCGGCGCCTACCCGGCCAGCCGCGCCCGCCGCTACTGGCTCCGCACCACCGGTTTTTCGCAGGCGCTCGAGGCGCTGGGCTTCAAACACGGCGACGCGATGCCCTCGCGCGCCGCCGGCCGCTGGCAGGTCGAGGTCTATCCGAACGCCGCCATGGTCCAACTGTTCGCCCTCGGCCGCATCGTCAAATACAAGCGCGGCACGCTCGCCTCGCGCATCGCCGCGCTCCGCCGGTTCCGGCTCCTGCTGCTTCGCGAGCTTCCCCGTCTGACGCCCGCGCTCGCCCCGCCGCGGCTTCCCTCCGTTCCCGCCGGCGGAGCCGCGCTGAAGCGCGTCGAAGACCAGCTCGACGCCCTGCTCTGCGCCTACGTCGCCGCGCATTGGTGGTATTGGGGCCGCGCCCTCAACGACGTTCTCGGCGATGCGTCTCAGGGCTACATCGTCGTGCCCCACCGCCGCGCTGCCCGCGTTCCGCTCGCCGATCTCCGCCAGTCCTACATGCTCGCCGGCTTGCCCGAGTCGGACCTGCACGCGGACCCCGTCGCCCAGTTCCATGCCTGGCTCGACCAGGCCCTGGCCGCCCAACTGCCCGAACCCAACGCCATGACGCTGGCCACCGCCGGCCTCGACGGGCACCCCCATGCCCGCATCGTGCTCCTCAAGGACGCCGGTCCCGGCGGCTTCGTCTTCTTCACCAATTATGAAAGCGGTAAGGGCCGCCAGTTGGATGAGAATCCCCGCGCCGCCCTTGTTTTCTACTGGCCGCAACTGGAGCGCCAGGTGCGCATCGCCGGCGCCGTGTCGCGCCTTCCGCCCGAAGACTCCGAGGCCTATTTCCTCACTCGCCCCCGCGGCCATCAACTCGGCGCCTGGGCCTCTCCGCAAAGCTCCGTCATCGAGAGCCGCGAGACCCTGGAGCGCCGCCTGGCCGGCCTCGAGGAGCGCTTCGCCCAGGTTCCCGTGCCGCGCCCGCCCTTTTGGGGCGGCTACCGTCTGGTGCCGCAGACCGTCGAATTCTGGCAGGGCCGCCCCAACCGCCTCCACGACCGCATCCGCTACCGCGCCCTTCCCGGCGGAGCCTGGCTCATCGAGCGCCTCGCGCCCTGATCCTCACCACCCCTGCCGCACGATTCCCTTCCCCTCCTCGATCGTCAGCAGCCGGTCGATCGGCACCGCGCGGAACGTCTCCTTCTTGCCCGCCGGCCACCGCACTTCCAGATCCACCGCCGTCGCCTCGCCCAGCCCGAAGTGCAGCCTCAGGTCGCTGGCCGAATAAAAGCTGCTCTGGCTCAGCACTTCCTGCGCCTGCATCTTGCCGCCGTAATGCGCCGTCACCCGCGCGCCGATCGCCGTGCGATTGCTCACCGTTCCCCGCAGCTTCACCTTCAGCCAGTGCCCGCCGCTGGTCACGTCGTTTCTCAGCAGCGACGGCGGTTCGTTCAGATTCACAATCAGCACGTCCACGTCGCCGTCGTTGTCGAAGTCCCCGAACGCCGCGCCCCGGCTGGCGTGGCGCGCCGCCACTCCCGGCCCCGCCTCGTCGATCAACTCCTCGAACTTTCCGTTGCCCAGGTTGTGAAACACCACGCGCGGCGTGTGGAACGGATACGCCGGCAGCTTCGCCTCCACCTCCGGATATACGTTGCCGGTCACGAAAAACAGATCCGGCTTGCCGTCGTTGTCCAGGTCGGCCACCGCCGCGCCCCAGCCGATGTAGCGCGTCTCCACGCCCAGGCCGGCGTGGTTGGTCATGTCCTCGAAGTTGCCTTTGCCGTCGTTGGTGTAAATGATGTTGGTGTCGTCGGCGAAGTGCGTTTTAAAAACGTCCAGGCTGCCGTCCAGGTTAAAGTCGCCGATGCCCAGCCCCATTCCCGCCTGCTCCATGCCGTCTTCGTTCAGCGCCACCCCGCGGATCAGTCCCTCTTCGCGGAACGTGCCGTCGCGGTTGTTCATCAGCAGCAGGCTGGGCGTGGAATCGCAGGCAACGTAAATGTCGGGCCACCCGTCGTTGTCGAAATCCGCCGCCACCACCGTCATCCCGTAGCCCTTCAGCGTGGCCGGAATCCCCGCCTTCTCGCTGACGTCGGTGAAGGTTCCATCCCCATTGTTGCGATAGAGCGAGTGGTGGCCCATCGGAAGCCCGCGCGGCCCGCAGTTCACCGGCACGCCCTTCCAGGTGCAGTTCAGGTTCTCGCCCGGCTTCGGCGCGCCGGAGAAATCGAACTGCACGTAGTTGGACACAAACAGGTCCAGGTGCCCGTCCCGGTTGTAGTCGACGAAGCTGCAGCCCGCGCCCCAGCGCGCCGGTCCACCTTTTTGCGCCAGGCCGGCCTTCTCGGTCACGTCGGTGAACGTCCCGTCGCCGTTGTTGCGATACAGCGCGTTCTGGCCCCAATACGTGATGAACAGATCGTCGTAGCCGTCGTTGTTGAAGTCTCCGATGCACACCGCCGAGGCCCAGCCCGTCCGCCGCAGCCCCGCCTTCTCGGTGACATCGGTAAATGTCCCGTCGCGGTTGTTCTTATAAAGATGGTTGGTCGCCTCCGCCAGCGTCTCGCCGACTCTCGTGCCGCTCAGCACCAGCACGTCCAGCCACCCGTCGTTGTCGTAGTCGATGAAGGCGCAGCCGCAGCCGATCGTCTCGACGATGTAATCCTTGCGGTCAATCCCGCCGTAGATCACAGGAATCTTCAGTCCCGCCTGCGCCGCCACGTCCACCAGCCGCGCGCGGAACGGAATTCCCGACGGCTTGCCCCGCGGCATCGGCTTCACGCCCCTCGATGCCACACCCTGCGCCCGCAACTCCAGCGCCGCCGCCCCCCACAGGCCGAGCCATTCTCTTCTCGAAAACATCGTATTCAAACTTCCGGATAAAACTCGAAAAACGCGTCCACCGACTGCGCCAGTTGTTCCCGGATCTCCTCTTCCGTTTCCCCCTCCAGCAAGTGCATGGTGACCTGCGCTTTCTTCCCGCTCTTCAGGGTCACCTCCGCGTGCCCGACCTCGGAAAGCTCATCGGAGGGCAGCATTCGCAGCCCATAAACCAGCGCCAGTCTTGCCATGGCTCCATTGTACCGGCGCTTACGGGGTGGGGCGCGCCGCCGGGAAGGCGCTAAAATTAAGGAAACTTTTCGCCGCGCCGTGTCGTAGTCCCGGAAGACGCGGCGGCGGGCTAAGGCCACCATGAGATCGGCTCCCACATCGGATGGAGCGAACGGCAACGGCGCACCCCCGCCCGCTGCCTCGGCCGAGGCCATTCGGGCCGCCCTCGAGAAAATTCTTTCGAGCCCCGGCTTCACCGGCGCCGAACGCCTGAGCCGCTTCCTCGCCTTCACCGTCAACGAGTCGCTGGCCGGCAACGGCGACCGCCTCAAGGAATCCATGCTCGGCGTCGAGGTCTTCGGCCGCAAGCCGACCTACGACCCGCGCATCGACGCCGTCGTGCGGACCGAGGCCGTCAAGCTGCGCGCCCGCCTCAAGGAATATTACGACACCGCCGGCGCCGGCGACCCTCTCCGCATCGACCTGCCCAAGGGCGGCTACGTGCCTCAGTTCGTTCCCCGCGAACCGCCACCGCCCGATCCTCTCGCCGCTGCCGCGGCCGCGGCCGATTCCGGTGCCGCGGAAAACGGCGCCCGGCGCCAGCTTGCCGCCGGTCTCCTGGTTGTCGCCGCTCTCGGCCTCGCCGTTACTCTCGGCTACCGCTGGCGCCAGGGCCCGGTCTCTCCGCCGGCTCTCAATTCCATCGCTGTCCTGCCCTTCGTCGACCTGAGTCCCCAAAAGGATCAGGAGTATTTCTGCGACGGCATGACCGAAGAGATCATCGACACCCTCACTCGTGCCGGCGCCTTCCGCGTCGTTGCCCGCACTTCGTCATTCGCCTTCAAGGGCAAGCAGCAGGACATCCGCGAAATCGGCCGCAAGCTCGACGTCGGCGCCGTCCTCGAAGGCAGCGTCCGCAAGGACGGCCAGCGCCTCCGCGTCACCGCCCAGCTCATCAGCGTCGCCGACGGCTACCACCTCTGGTCTCAAACCTACGAGCGCGAGTTGCGCGATGTCTTCACCGTCCAGGACGAGATTTCCCGCGCCATCGTCGACACGCTCCGCCAGAAGATGCCCCTCCGCTCGCCTTCCGCCCTCCGGAACCCGCCCGAGGACATCGCCACCTACGAACTGTTTCTCAAAGGCCGCTACCACTGGGCTCGCTGGCGCACCGCCGACGTGCAGAAATCGATCCCTTACTTCAATCAGGCCATCGCCCGCGATCCCAATTACGCCGAGGCTTGGGCCGGACTGGCCGATTCCTACACCTGGCTCGCTTTCTTCGCCGCCGCCCCGCCCACCGACGTGATGCCCAAGGCACGCGAGGCCGCCGAGAAAGCCATCGCCCTCAACGACTCTCTCGCCGAAGCCCACTCCTCGCTCGGCTACGTCCGCGCGCTGTATGAATGGGACTGGCCGGCGGCGCAGCGCGAGTTCCAGCGGGCCATCGAACTCAACCCGAACTCCGCAGACGCCCACTTCGGCTACGGGATGGCGTATCTGGCTCCCATGGGTCGCTACGACGATGCTCTGGCTGAGCTTCGCCGCGCCCAGCAGCTCGATCCTCTCTCGCTCGTCATCATGACCTACATCGGCGTCGTCCTCGATTTCTCCGGCCACGGCCAGGAGGCCGTCGAGCAGTTCCAACGCGCTCTCGAACTCGATCCCGATTTCGTCGCCGCCCGCCAGGAGCTCGAGGGTGCATACCTCCGCCAGGCGCGGTACCCGGACGCCGCGGGCGAGCTCGACCGCCTGCGGGGTGTCATTTCCCAGCCGCGTTTCGATCTCATCCGGGCGGAGTTCTACGCCCGCCAGGGCAAGCGCGCCGAGGCGGAAAGTCTGGTCCGATCGGTCGAACAACAAGCGCAGTCCGGCTACGTCCACCCGACTTCTATCGCCGCCGTCTACCGCGAGCTCGGCCGTGATGCCGAAGCCCTGAAATGGCTGCAGCGCGCCTACCTGGAGCGCGACGGAATGCTTGCCTACATGGGATGCTCCCACAGCTTCGACCGGCTCAACTCCACGCCCGAATTTAAGAAGTTGTGGAAAGACCTCGGTCTCGGCGGCCCCGCCGCGCCAGGCAACTGAAGCCGCCCCGCGCCACGCGCTTCCTCGCGTCCCCAATTGCCGCCCGAACTCGAAGAGAGTACATTAGGGAAAAATCGTGAAGCTTCACACGCTGCCCACCCTCTCGCGCCTGTGCGCCCTCGCCGCTCTGATTCTCGCGCCTCTCGCGCCCGCCCGGCTCTGTCTGGCCCAGAACGCCGCCCCGCCGCAGCGTCTGCGATGCGAATACCTCCGCAATCCTCTCGGCGTCGACACGCCTCGTCCGCGCTTCTTCTGGGCGCTCCCCTGGACCGGCCGCGATCAGAAGCAAACCGCATTTCAAATCCTGGTCGCCGGAGCCGCCGAAACGCTGGCCCAAAATCGCGGCGACATCTGGGACAGCGGCCGCGTCGCCTCCGAGTCGAGCGGCCAGATTGAATACGCCGGCAAAGCGCTCGAAAGCGGGCGGACGTATTTCTGGAAGGTCCGCGCCTGGGATCGCGATGGCCGCGCCGCTCCCTTCAGCGAGCCCGCCCGCTTCGACACCGGCCTGCTGAACAAGGGCGACTGGCAGGGCCGCTGGATCGGCGGAGGCAACCAACTCCGCCGGAGTTTCACGCTGCCCTCTGCCGTGGTGCGCGCCCGCGTCTACGTCACCGCCCTCGGCTACTACGAACTCTCCCTCAACGGCCATCGCATCGGCCGCCGCGTTCTCGATCCCGCCTATACCACCTACCCCGCGCGTGTCCTCTACAGCACCTACGATGTCACGGCCTTGCTCCAGCCCGGACAAAATGCCATCGGCGCCGCGATCGGCGGCGGCTGGGCCACGCTCAGCCTCCCGGCCTTCGCCGCGTACTACCCCGCGCCCGCGCTGCTCGTTCAGATGAATGTCGAGATGGCGGACGGCAAGACGATGAGCGTCGTCACCGACGGCGCCTGGCGCGTCCGCCAGGGCCCCGTCGTCAGCGACAGCGTTTACGACGGCGAGGTCTACGATGCCCGCCGCGAGGTCCCGGGCTGGGACCGCTCCGGCTTCGACGACGCCTCGTGGGCGCCCGCGAAAACCGTCGAAGGCTCCGGCGGCGCCCGCTCGGCCGAGCTCATGCCCGCTATTCAAACGCAGGGTGAGCTCGCCGCCCGCGCCATGACCAATCCCGCGCCCGGCGTTTATGTCTACGATTTCGGCCAGAACATGAGCGGTTGGGCGAAGCTGAGCGTTCGCGGCCCCGCCGGAACCCGCGTGAGGATGCGCTACAGCGAGCTGGTCTACGAAGACGGCTCCCTCAATCGCGAAAACCTCCGCTCGGCACGTTCCGAAGATGTCTACCTGCTGCGCGGCGGCGCCGCCGAATCCTACCAGCCCCGCTTCACCTATCACGGCTTCCGCTATGTCGAGCTCACCGGCTATCCGGGCACGCCCGCCCTCGATTCCGTCCGCGCCGTCCTGGCTTACACCAGCGTGGAAACCGTCGGCGGCTTCGCCTCTTCCAAGCCCGTCCTGAACGATCTGCAAAGAATCATCGTCTGGAGCCAGCGCACCAACCTCTTCGGCATTCCCACCGATTGCGACCAGCGCGACGAGCGTCAGGGCTGGATGGCCGACGCCCAGGTCACCGCCGAAGAAGCCATGGACAATTTCGACATGGCCGCCTTCTACACCAACTTCATCCGCGATATCCGCGACGCCCAGGCCGAAGACGGCGCCGTGCCCGACACCGTCCCCTGGCGCTTCGGCGGCCGGCCCTCCGACCCCGCCTGGGGCACCGCCTTCGTCGAGCTCTGCTGGCAGATGTGGCGGCACTACGGCGACCGCCGCGTGCTCGATGACAACTACGACGCACTGGCCCGCTACGTCTCCTCGCTCGGCCGCCAGGCCAAGGACGGACTCGTGGGCGTCGTGCGCTACGGCGACTGGGTGCCCGTCATCCACACTCCCAGCGACTACGTCTCCGCCCTCTACTACTTCCACGACGTAAATCAAATGGCCGCCATCGCCCGCGTGCTCGGCAAGACCAACGACGCCGCCGCCTACGACGCGCTCGCCCAGCGCCTGCGCTCCGCCATCCTGGCCCGCTATTTCGATTCCGCCACCGGCAACTTCGCCAACGGCACCCAGACCGCCAACGCCATGGCGCTCGCCCTGGGCCTCGCCCCGAAGGACAAAGCCGGGGCCGTCGAATGGAACCTGGTCAACGACATCGTCTACACGCACGACACCCATCTGACCACCGGCTTCATCGGCGTGAAGTTTCTCCTGCCCGAGCTCACCGCGCTCGGCCGCTCCGATGTCGCCTATGAGCTCGCCACCCAAACCACCTACCCAAGCTGGGGCTACATGATCCGCAACGGCGCCACCACCCTCTGGGAACTATGGCAGCGCAAGGAGGGCCCGTCGATGAACTCGCAGGACCATCCCATGTTCGGCAGTGTCGGAGCGTGGCTCTACGAGGCCCCCGGCGGCATCGGCATCGATTCGGACGAGCCGGGCTATCGCCGCCTGCGCATCGCGCCTCAGATGGTCGAGGATCTCCGCTGGGCCGCAGCGAGCATCGAGACTCTGCGCGGAACCGTCTCCTGCTCCTGGAAGCGCGGGGCCGGCAAGGTCGCCCTCGATGTCGTCGTGCCCGTGGGCAGCGGGGCGAAAGTCGTCATCCCGCTGGCCCCGGAAATGAAGAGCGTCTCCATCACCGAGAGCGGCCGCCCGGTTTGGCAGGCGGGCGCCTACCGCGGCGGAGTGGAGGGCGTTCGCGGAGCTTCCGCCGTCGAGGGCGCGGTTGAGTTGTCGGTGGCTTCCGGAAGCTACTCGTTCGAGTTGAACGAAGAGTAATACGCCACGTTTACGAGCCCGGCCGGTGGCGCTCGGCCACAATCGTTACCTGCATCTGCCGCGCCAGCCGCACCACGCGGTGCACCAGGTTGCGGCCCAGCAGCCGGTTGAAGCCCCCGTACTTCGGCCGGGCCACGAAGATCTGAGTCACCTGATGGAGCCGCGCAAACTCCACCAGCGCGAGCGCCG
Source organism: Bryobacterales bacterium (assembly GCA_027452065.1). GTDB lineage: Bacteria > Acidobacteriota > Terriglobia > Bryobacterales > Bryobacteraceae > JAJYKC01. The sequence continues at coordinate 29,278 of DAIDHC010000030.1, read as the reverse complement.
TATCCTCGCCCGTCAGCACCCGGGTTTCCACATGAAGATTGCGCGCAAAGTTCAGGTGCCGCTCGATGGCCTCGCGATGGGGCGTCGAGAGCTGATCCAGCCCCGCCGGCGGGCACACCGTCACCGCGAAGCAGGCCGCATGAAGATGGTCCGCCACTCTCTTGCCGCGGCGGATCAGCTCGGCCGACGACGGCTCGGCCGTAATGTGGATCAGAATCCTTTCATGCGGGCCCTCCGGCTGTTCGCCGGGCTCTTCCGGCTGCGCCTGGCGCGTATCCACTTCATGCGCCGCCTGGCGGAGCGCAAGCTCCCGCAGCGCCACCAGGTGCGACTCCTGAAAGAAATTTTCGAGCGCCTTCCGCGCCTTGTCCGGTGGGTAAACCACCCCGCGCTCCAGCCGGTTCAGCAGCGCCCGCGGCGTCACGTCCACCATCACCACATCGGTCGCCTGCGCCAGCACCCAGTCCGGTATCGTCTCCCGCACCCGAATGCCCGTGATCTGCCACACCTGGTCGTTCAGGCTCTCCAGATGCTGCACGTTCATCGTCGTATGCACGTCGATGCCCGCCTCCAGCAGCGATTCCACGTCCTGCCAGCGCTTGCCGTGCTCGCTTCCCGGAACATTGGTGTGCGCAAACTCGTCCACCAGGCACACCCCCGGTACCCGCCTCACGATCGCCGGCGTGTCCATCTCTTCGAACACCGCCCCGCGATAGGCCAGCTTCCGGCGCGGGATCATCTCCAGCCCCTCCGTCCTGGCGATCGTGTCCCGGCGCCCGTGCGGCTCGAAGTACCCGATCACCACGTCGACGCCGCGCCGCCGCAGTTCCTGGCCTTCCTCCAGCATCTGGTACGTCTTGCCCGAGCCCGCCGCGTAGCCGAGGAAGACCTTGAGTGCGCCGCGCTTGGGTAGATCCGCCATGCGTTCAGTGCGGGAAAACCCGCACGTCAATCCCTTCAGCGGCGCGGATGAAGCGGTCCACCGGCCCGCCGAAAATGCGGTCCCACCAGCTCTGGCGAAAACTGTGCCCGAGGAAAATCTGCGTCACGCCCCGCTCTCGCGCATATGCCATGATCGCGGCGATCGGATCTTCGCCGTGCAGCAATACCACCTGGGCACGGGCCTCGCGCGCCGCCGCCAGGCTCGCCTCCACCGCCGCCCGGTCGTCATTCGACAGCTCTCCCTGCTCGACATAACAGACGGAAAGCTCGCCGTGAAAACGGTCGGCGTTGCGCCGCCCGCTCGCGATCATCGCCGCCGCGTTGGCCCGCGGTGTGATGCACACCAGAATCCTTTCCTGTGTGCCCCACAGGTTTTCGATTCCGTGCGACTCCAGGTAATACTCGAGCTGCTGATCGACAACGTCGGCCGCCACAACCAGCGCCAGCTCGCGCAGCGCCGATAAACGCTGCTGCGAGTTCATCCCCGGCGCGGCGCCCGGCGTCCCCGGCTCCTGCAACTGCGGCAGGTCCGGCGGAGCGTCCACCACCACGATCTCGTCGGCTGTGTTCAGAAACCGCCGCGGAATCGTCTGCGTAATGTGCTTCCCGGTGATCGCCTCCACTTGCTCGCGAAGCTCGTCGATGAACTGCAGGTTCACCGAGCCGATCACCGAAATGCCCGCGTGCAGGATGTCCTGTACGTCCCTCCAGCGCCAGCGGTTCTTGCATCCCGGCGGGTTGTCGTAAGCGAGGCCGTCGATCACCACCGCCTCCGGCCGGCGTTCCAGAACCCTCGCTACGTCGATTACCGCCACATTGTCGATCAGAATCGGCGGTATCACCTCCAGCCCGTTCAGCAGCGCCTCCACTTCTGGCGGCCTCTGCGGCTGGATCGCCGCCACCACAACGTCCTGCCCGCGCTCGCGCCGTCGCCGGGCCTCGTCCAGCATGCGGTACGATTTCCCCACGCCCGACGAGTACCCCAAAAACACCTTCAGCCGCCCGTGGCGCGCACGGCGTTCCTCCGCTTCCACCTGGCGAAGCAGCAGCTCGGGATCAGGTCGTTTTGCGGCGGAATCTGGCAAGGCAGCGATTGTCCCCCGTTCAGTCCATTATCCCCTGCCCGCGTTCATCTCTTCGGAAACTGCCGGTCCAGGGCAAGGTTTGTCTCCAGCACGTTCACCCTCGGCTCGCCGAGAAATCCCAGCGTCGGCTCCTCGACGTGCGCCTCGATCAGACTCCGTACCGCGCCCGCGTCCACTCCCCGCGCCGCCGCGATCCGCCCCGCCTGCAGCAGCGCCGACGCCGGGCTGAGATGCGGATCGAGCCCGCTGGCCGAAGCGGTCACCAGGTCGGCCGGCAGCGCCCCCGTCGCCTGCGGATTCGCTTTCCGGAAGGCCGCCGCCGAGCCCTCGATGCGGTCCATCAGCTTCCGGCTCGCGGGCCCGTAATTGCTCCCTCCCGACGCCGTCGCATCGTATCCGGCGCCCGCCGCCGACGGCCGTCCGTTCAGATACTCCGGCCGGCGGAAATCCTGCCCGATGAGCGACGACCCAATCGTCCGGCCCGACGCCGTCACCATGCTTCCATTGGCCTGCCGCGGAAACAGTGCCTGGCACAGCGCCGTCACCGCCGCCGGATAGAGCAGTCCCGTCAGAACCGTGAACAGCAGCGTCATCCGGAACGCGGGAGCGATTTGACGAATCATAAGCCTCCTATGCCAGCCTCAGCGCCACCAGCAGTTGATCCAGCAGCCAGATCCCCGGAAACGGCGCCAGAATCCCGCCCAGTCCGTAGATCAGCAGGTTGCGCCGCAGCATGCTCGCCGCTCCTTGCGGCCGGTAGTGCACGCCCCGCAACGCCAGCGGCACCAGTGCGATGATGATCAGCGCGTTGAACACGACAGCCGCCAGCACCGCGCTTTGCGGCGTGTGCAGACGCATGATGTTCAAATGCGACAGCGCCGGATACGTGGCCGCGAACATCGCCGGAATGATGGCGAAGTATTTCGCCACATCGTTGGCGATCGAAAATGTCGTCAGCGCCCCGCGCGTGATCAAAAGTTGTTTCCCGATCGCCACCACTTCAATCAGCTTCGTCGGATTGCTGTCCAGGTCCACCATGTTGCCCGCTTCTTTGGCCGCGCTCGTGCCCGTGTTCATCGCCAGCCCCACGTCGGCCTGCGCCAGCGCCGGCGCATCGTTGGTGCCGTCCCCTGTCATCGCCACCAGTCGCCCTTCGCCCTGCTCCCGCTTGATGTACTCCAGCTTGTCCTTCGGCGTCGCCTGCGCCAGAAAATCGTCCACCCCCGCCTCCGCCGCGATCGCCGCCGCCGTCAATGGATTGTCTCCGGTGATCATCACCGTCCGGATCCCCATCGCGCGAAGCTGGCCGATCCGCTCCTTCATCCCTCCCTTGACGATGTCCTTCAGATGAATCACGCCGAGCACCCGCGAGCAGTCGGCCACCGCCAGCGGCGTCCCTCCGGCGCGCGCAATGCGGTCGGAAAGCTCGAAGAATCCCTCCGGCAGCGAGCCGCCCTCTTCCCGCACGAAATTCGCGATCGCCTCCGTCGCTCCCTTCCGCAGCCGCCTCCCGTTCAGGTCCACGCCGCTCATCCTCGTATAGGCGGAAAACGGAAGAAAGTGCGCGTCCCGCTCGGCCACTTCCCGGCTTCGCAGTCCGTACTTGTCCTTCGCCAGCACCACCACCGAGCGGCCCTCCGGCGTTTCGTCCGCCAGGCTCGACAACTGCGCCGCGTCCGCCAGCTCCGCCGTCGTCACCCCCTCCACCGGCAGAAATTCCACCGCCTGCCGGTTGCCCAGCGTGATCGTCCCCGTCTTGTCCAGCAGCAGTGTATTGACGTCGCCCGAAGCCTCCACCGCCCGCCCGCTCATCGCCAGCACGTTGTGCTGCATCACGCGATCCATTCCCGCAATGCCGATCGCCGACAGCAGCCCTCCGATCGTCGTCGGGATCAAACACACCAGCAGCGCCACCAGCACCGCCACGCTCGGCACCGCGCCGCTCCCGCTCGACGAAACACTGTAGGCGGCGAACGGCTCGAGCGTCACCACCGCCAAAAGGAAGATCAGCGTCAGGCCGGCGATCAGAATGTTGAGCGCGATCTCGTTCGGCGTCTTCTGCCGCTCGGCGCCCTCCACCAGCGCGATCATCCGGTCCAGAAACGTTTCGCCCGGGTTCGACGTGATCGCCACCCGGATCTGATCCGACAGCACCCTCGTCCCGCCCGTCACCGCGCTCCGGTCGCCGCCGGACTCCCGAATCACCGGAGCGCTCTCCCCCGTGATCACAGACTCATCTACCGTCGCAATGCCCTCCACCACGTCCCCGTCCCCGGGGATGATGTCGCCCGCGCTGCACAGCACCGTGTCGCCCGCCCGCAGGCGCGACGCCGGCACTGCTTCGATCTTCCCGTTCGCCAGAATCCGGTTGGCAACCGAGTCGGACCGCGTCTTCCTCAGTGTGTCCGCCTGCGCCTTCCCCCGCGCCTCCGCCATCGCCTCGGCGAAGTTCGCAAACAGCACCGTGAACCACAGCCACACCGCGATCTGAAGCGGAAACCCAAGCCCCGATGCCCCGCGCAGCGCGTCGCGGATCAACAGCACCGAGGTCACGCCCGCGCCCACTTCCACCACGAACATCACCGGGTTCCGCGCCAGCGTCGCCGGGTTCAGCTTCAAGAACGATTCCTTCACCGCCCGCCGGACAATCTCCGGGTCGAACAACGGCCGGGCCCGCACCAGCCTCTTCGGCACCAGCTCCGTCTCGCCCACTTGCACCGGCGATGTTGAAATCGACGTCATCATAAGCTAACTCCAGTAGCCATCATGAGGAAGGAAAACAGCTTCCCGTCCCGCAGCAGGAAGTGCTCGACGATCGGACCCAGCGCCAGCGCCGGAAAGAACGTCAATGCTCCCACAATGATCACCGTCCCGATCAGCAGCCCCACGAAAAGCCCGCCGTGCGTGGGAAACGTCCCGCTCGTGGCGGGAACCTTCTTCTTTGCCGCAAGGCTCCCCGCCGCCGCCAGCATGGGAATGATAAAAAGAAATCGTCCGATGAGCATCGCGAAGCCGGTCGTTAGGTTGTACCACGGCGTGTTCGCATTGATTCCGGCGAACGCGCTGCCGTTGTTGCCTGTGGCGCTCGAAAACGCGTACAGTATTTCACCCAGCCCGTGCGGCCCGCCGTTGTTCAGGTTGGCGACGGCGGCCCCCGGCGGATTCCAATACGAGCCCTTCGCGAAGCTCACCGCGGCCGTCAATCCGGCGAAGACCAGTATGCTCGCCGCCGCCGCGATCAACGCCAGCATCGCCATCTTCACCTCTTTTTGCTCGATCTTCTTCCCCAGATACTCCGGCGTCCTGCCCACCATCAGCCCGGCGATGAACACCGCCAGAATCGCAAACAGCAGCATCCCGTATAGCCCCGCCCCCGTGCCGCCGAACACTACCTCGCCCAGTTGAATGTTAAACAGCGGCACCAGCCCGCCCAGCGGAGTGTAGCTGTCGTGCATCGAGTTCACCGCCCCGCAACTGGCGTCCGTCGTGATCACCGCGAACAACGCCGAGGCCGCAATCCCGAACCGTACTTCCTTGCCCTCCATGTTTCCGCCCGGCTGCGCCGGCCCGGCCGCCGTTTCGATACCCGCCTTCTGCAGTGCCGGCGTGCCCGCCTGCTCGGCCGGATACGCGATGAACACGCCGGCCAGAAACAGGATGCTCATCGCCGCAAACAACGCCCAGCCCTGCCGCGTATCGCCCACCATCGCGCCGAACGTGTACGTGAGCCCCGCCGGAATCAAAAAAATCATCAGCATCTGCACGAAATTCGTCAGCGGCGTGGGATTCTCAAACGGATGAGACGAGTTCGCATTGAAGAATCCGCCTCCGTTCGTCCCGATCATCTTGATCGCCTCCTGCGACGCCACCGGCCCCTGCGGGATCACCTGCTCGGCGCCCTCCACCGTCCGAACGTGTTCGTAAGGATGAAAATTCTGAATCACCCCTCGCGAACACAGAAACAGCGCCCCGGCCAGCGACAGCGGTAGAAAAACATAAAGCACCCCCCGCGTCAGATCCACCCAGAAGTTCCCGATGCTGTGCGCCTGCTGTCGCGCGAAGCCCCTTACCACCGCCACCGCCACCGCCACGCCCGCCGCCGCCGACACGAAATTCTGCACCGTCAGCGCCGCCATCTGCACCAGGTAACTGAGCGTCGCCTCGCCCGTGTACGCCTGCCAGTTCGTGTTCGTCACGAAGCTCACCGCCGTGTTGAAAGCCAGGTCGGGCGTCATCACCGCCGTGCCGAACCCCTGCGGGTTCAGGGGAAGCCGCCCCTGCAGCCGCTGCAGCAAATACGCCACCACGAAACTTGCCAGGCTGAAGGCGATCAGCGACGCCGAGTACTGCGTCCACCGCTGCTCCACGTCCTCGCGAACGCCTCCCAGCCGGTAGATCAGCTTTTCGACGGGCCGCAATACCGGATGCAGCAGCGTCCTCTGCCCGGAAAACACCCGGTTCAGGAACAGGCCCATCGGTTTGGTCAGCAGCAGCAGCAGTCCGAAATAGACCGCGATGAGTACTACGCCTTGAGGAGTCATGTTTGCCTCTCGATACTCTTGCCCTAAAAACGCTCCGGCCTCAGCAGCGCGTAAATCAGATACGCGAAGATCAGCGCGGCGGCAAGCCCGGCGACGATGTAGTCCATGGCGGTTCTTTCCCCTTCTCTAAAGACGCTCGCAGGCCCGGGTGAATGCCCAGAGGCCCGCAAAAAAAAGCACTGCGGCGAGTATGTAAAAAATGTCGAGCACGTTTAAACCTTGATGTAAACTACCTTGATCCCCGCGCCGGCCAGCTTCCGCGCCAGCCGCCGCTCCTTCGAAAGCCAGAACCCCGAGCCCGCGATCACCGCCGGACATTCGTGCCGCAAGATCCCCTCCAGCGCCTGCACCCGGTCGCGGCACAAGTGGATGTGGACGATCGTCTCCACCCCCTGCCCGCCGGCCATTGTCAGGAACCGCCGCTCGGCAAATCCCGGCGTCACCGGCGAGTCCTCGAGCGGCCTCGGATAAGGAACCACCTGCGCCACCACCAGGTGAATCGTCGCGCCCAGTTGCGACGCCAGGTCCGCGGCGGCTTTCAATGCCGCCAGCGTCGCGCGCTGCGACGTGTAAATCACCTGAACCTCAAACCGCCCCGCGCCCGCCCCCCCGGCGTCCGGCCTCAACACCCACGGCCGCGTCCGGCGCCCGCTCTGGCTCACGACTGGCATGGCGTACTTCATGGCACCCACCAACCCCAGAATAGGCTGCCCCGCATTAAAAAGTCATAAAATCCCCGTCACGATTTCATAAGCGCCCCCGCGCCCCGCGGCTCAACCCTGCTCGGGAATCGCCAGCCGGTATCCCATCCACGGCTCGGTCATCAGGTACCGCGGCGTCGCCGGCTGCGGCTCGATCTTCTTCCGAAGCTGATTCACGAACACCCGCAGATACTCAATCTGATCCCCGTAATCCGGCCCCCAGATCGCCTGCAGCAGTTCCCGGTGCGAGATCGCCCGGTTTGGCCGGCTCGCCAGATAACGCAGCAGCTCAAACTGCTTCGGTGTCAGATGCAGCCGCGCCGACGGCGTCGCCACCTGCCGCGCCTGAAAGTCGATCTCCACTTCCCCCAGCCGCAGAAATTTCGGACCCGCGTCCGGCGCCGTCGGCGCGCGCCTCATCGCCGCCCGGATCCGCGCCAGCAGCTCCGGCGACCCGAAGGGCTTCGTCACGTAATCATCGGCGCCCGCGTCCAGCGCCTCCACTTTGTCCCGTTCCGTGTCCCGAACCGTCAGCATGATGATCCCGATATCAGAGCCCGTCCGCAGCGCCCGGCACGCCTCGATTCCCCCCATCCCCGGCATGTTGACGTCCAGCAGCACCAGGTCATACGTCGCCGCCCGCACCTTCTCCAGCGCCTCCTCTCCCGAGCGCGCATCCGTCACCTCGTACCCGTTGGCCGCCAGCATCGTCTTCAGCACTCGGCGCATCTGCGGCTCGTCGTCTACAATCAACACTCGCCCCGCGCTCACGCCATCTCCTCCGGCACCCCCGGCAGCGACACCGAGAATCGCGACCCCTCGCCCGGCCGGCTCTCCACCCAGACCTCGCCGTTGTGCGCGTGCACAATCTCCCGCGCAATCGCCAGCCCCATCCCCGATCCCGCCACCGGGTTCGGCAGGTCCCTCCGCCGGTAAAACTTTTCAAAGATCCGCGACTGCTCCGCCTCCGGAATCCCCGGCCCCCGGTCCACCACCCGGATCACCACCGCCTGCCCGTTCAACTCCGCCTCGATCCGCACCGGTGATCCCGCCGGCGAGTACTTCAGCGCGTTGTCCACAATCTGCCGCAGCGCCAGCTCCATCATCTCCGCGTCCGCCTCGACCTCCGGAATGTCGTCCGGCACATGCACCTCCACCCGCCCGTCGGCGCGCTCCGCCATGCTCTTCAACACTCCGCTGATCAATTCCCCCGCCTTCACCCGCTCCCGGTTCAGCCGGATCTTCCCGGTCTCCAGGCCCGCCATCTGGATCGCCTCCGTCACCAGCCGGCTCAGCCGCTCCGATTCCTCATCGAGCACCCGCGCCAGATCGAGCTGGCTCGCACTGAGCGCCTCCGGCTGCGCCACCAGAGCCGTCGCCGCCGCGCGAATCGACGTCAGCGGCGTCTTGAACTCATGTGCGATCGCGTCCAGCAGCGTCGACTTCAGCTCATCGCTCCTCCGCGCGATCTCCGCCCGCGTCGCAGCCTCCATCGCCTGCACTCTCTCCAGCCCGATCGCCGTCAGATTGCAAATCGACTGCAGCGCCGCGTCCGATAACCCCCCGCCCCGCACCGCCAGGCTCCCCACGCACGCCCCTCCCAGCCGGATCGCCGACACCGAAATCTGCGCCTCCGAATCCACGTACGACGTCCCCTGAACCGTCGCGTCTTTCAGTTTCCCTTCGATTCCCTCCAACTCCGCCGGCCCCGCGTTGTACGTCTTCCCGTCGCTCCTCACGTGCAGCGCCACGCCCTCCAGGTTGAACATCGCCGCCAGTTGCCGCGCGATCTCCCGCGGCGCCGCCGGCCCCGTCTCGATCAACAGAATCGCCCGGCTCAGCGCGTACAGCCGCTCCATCTCCCGCTTGCTCTCTTCCGCTTCGATCGCCCGGCTCCGCGCACGCCCCGACAGTTGGCTCGCCACAATTGCCGTCGCCAGAAACGTCGCCAGCGCCACCCAGTTCTGCGGATCGGCTACCGTGAACGTCCCCACCGGCGGCAGAAAGAAAAAGTTGAAGCACAGCACCGCCAGCACCGACGCCGTCACGCCCTCCGCCAGCCCCCACGCGCTCGCGGCGCCGAGAATCGCCAGCAGATACACCAGGCCTGCCGTCGTCGGGTTCACCGGAATCAGCCGCCCACAGACAAACGTCACCGCGGCCACCGCGCCCGCCGAGGCCGCCACCCTCACGGCCGTCTCCCGCGTCCGCATCAGCTTCCCGGCCAGCACGGCGCCCGCTTTTCCAGAAACGCGGCGATCCCCTCCCGCGCCTCCGCCGCCCCCGCGTTCATGCTCATCACCTCTTTCGTGTAAGCGTACGCCTGCCGCTGGTCCAACTCGATCTGCGCATAAAACGCCTGCTTCCCCAGCCCCACCGTCACCCCGCTCGCCTCCGCGATCCTCAGCGCCAGCGCCCTCGCCTCCTCCTCCAGCGCCTCCGCCGCCACCACCCGGTTCACCAACCCCCACTCCGCCGCCTCTTCCGCCGCCACCATCCTCCCCGTCAGCAGCATCTCCATCGCCCTCTTGCGCCCGATCGACCGCGTCAGCGCCACCATCGGCGTCGAGCAGAACAGCCCGATCCGCACCCCCGGCGTCGCGAACGCCGCCTCCCGGCTCGCCACCGCCAGATCGCACGTCGCCACAAGCTGGCACCCCGCCGCCGTCGCCACTCCCTGCACCCGCGCAATCACCGGCTGCGGTATCGCCTGCACCGTCTCCATCAACTCCGTGCACAGCGCGAACGTCCGCCGGTGATCGGCCAACGTCCCCCGCTTCAGCTCGCCCAGATCGTGCCCCGACGAGAACACTTTCCCTTCCGCCCCCAGTATCACCGCCCGCACCGAGCCGTCGGCGCCCAACCGCTCCAGGCTCTCCTTCAACTCGCGCATCAACTCGTCCGACAGCGCGTTGCGCCGCTCCGGCCGGTTCAAACGCACCACCGCCACCGGCCCCTCCCGGCCCTCGATCAGGTTATGGCTCCCCATGTCCGCAATTCTAGCCCTCCGCTGTCACGCACGTCGCCCCACCCTCCCTCCGTTCTCCGGATTCCATCCTCCCCTCCATTTCCTGTCTTTTTTATGACTGGCCGGTCATGCCATTAGACTGGCCGGTCATTGTGCATCCTCGCGGCCTGTTTTATGATGGAACATTGGCTACTCAGAAGAATAAGCACCGTCTCGTGCAGGAGTTCCGCCGCGCCGGCATTCTCCAAACCGCCTGCTCCCTCTTCGCCCGCCGCGGCTTCGCCGGCACTCTCATGGACGACATCGCCCGTGAATCCGGCCTCGCCAAGGGAACTCTCTACCTTTACTTCCGCTCCAAGAAAGCCATCTGCCGCGAGCTTCTCCTGAACCATCTCCGCGTTCTCCATGAGCGCACCCTCGCCCGCATGACCGGCGAGCGCACCCTGCGCGGCAAAGTCGAAGCCTATATCTCGCTTTCTTTCAATTACTGCGACGAGCACCGCGACTTCTTCCGCATCCTCCACACCGAGGCCGCCAATCTCTCCGGCCCTCCCATCCTCTCCAAGACTCAGTTGCGCGATTGGCAGTCCGAGCCCGCCGCCGCCCTCGCCGAAGCCATCCGTTCCTCCATCGCCCGCCGCGAAATCGGCAAGCTTCAGCCCGAAGCCGCCGCCTGGGCCATCGTCGACATCACGCGCGGCGCCATCGAGCGCCGCCTCTCCGGCCAGTCCCCGGCCGGCGGTTGCGGCGACGCGGCGTTCCTGGCCGAGTTCGTCTGGGCCGCCCTCAGCCGCTTCCCCGCTCCCCGTCCGCGAAAAGCCGCCGGTGCCGCCAAATGACCACGCCCCGCTCCCGCGCCGCCCTGCCCGCTCTCCTCCTCGCTCTGCTCTCGGTCTCCTGCGAGAAAAAGGCCCCTCCCGCGTCCATGCCCCCTCCGGAGGTGAGCGTGGTGAAGGTCATCGAAAAGGACGTCCCGCTCACCGGCGAATGGGTCGCCACCCTGGACGGCTATGTGAACGCACAAATCCAGCCCCAGGTCGCCGGCTATCTCGTCAAGCAGAACTATCGGGAAGGCTCCGCCGTCCGCCAGGGCGATGTGCTCTTTGAAATTGACCCCCGGCCCTTCCAGGCCGCGCTCGATCTCGCCCAGGGTCAGCTCGCTCAGGCCCGCGGTCAGTTGGCTCAGGCCTCGGTGCAGCTTGACCTCGCCGAAATCAACGTCAAGCGCGACACCCCGCTCGCCGCCGCCACCGCCATTCCGCAAAGCCAGTTGGACACCGACCTCCAGGCCCGCGCCCAGGCCCAGGCCCTCGTCCAGACCGCCCGCGCCGCCATCGAGAGCGCCCGCGCCAACGTCGAACAGGCCCAGCTCAATCTCGGCTTCACCCATGTCCGCTCCCTCATCGACGGCGTCGCCGGCATCGCCCAAACCCAGATCGGAAACCTCGTCAGCCCGTCCGCCACCCTCACCACCGTCTCCCAGGTCAACCCCATCAAGGCCTACTTTCCCATCAGCGAGCAGGAGTACCTTCAGGTCGCCCGCAGCCTCGCCCCCGGCGGAGACTGGCTCCGCGCCGGCACACGCATCCCTCTCCGCCTCACCCTCGCCGACGGTTCGCTCTTCCCGCACCCCGGCCGCATCGTCTTCGTCGACCGTCAGGTCGATTCGCAAACCGGCGCTATCCGCGTCGTCGGCGCCTTCCCCAATCCCGGTAATCTTCTCCGCCCCGGACAGTTCGGCCGCGTCAGCGCCGTCACCGGCACCGCCCGCCGCGCTCTCCTCGTTCCCCAGCGCTCCGTTTCCGAGCTCCAGGGCCGCTACCAGGTCGCCCTCGTCGGCGCCGGCAACAAGGTCTCCATTCGCACCGTCACCACCGGCTCCCGCATCGGCCCGCTCTGGATCATCTCGAGCGGCCTCCAACCCGGCGACCTCGTCATCTCCGAAGGCGTCTCCAAAGTCCGCGACGGCGCCACCGTCAATCCCACCCCCGGCCCCGCCCCGGACTCCCCCTAGCCATGGCCCGCTTTTTCATCAACCGCCCCATCGTCGCCATGGTCATCGCCGTCCTCATGGTCCTGGTCGGCGCCGTCTCCATGCTCACCCTCCCCACGGCGCAGTTCCCCGACATCGTCCCGCCCGAAATCCGCGTCCAGTCCCTGTTCCCCGGCGCCGACGCCCAAACCCTCGAACAGTCCGTCGCCACTCCTCTCGAACAGCAGCTCAGCGGCGTCGACAACATGAATTACATGTACTCCATCAACACCAACAGCGGCCAGTCCGTCATCACCGTCGATTTCGACGTGAAGACCGACCCCAACGTCGATCAGGTGTTGACCCAGTTGCGCACTGCCCAGGCCCAGCCCCAGCTCCCCTCCCAGGTCACTACCGCCGGCCTCACCGTCCAGAAGTCCCTCTCCGCCCCGCTCCTCGTCGTCGCCCTCTACTCCCCCAACGGCACCTACGACAGCAAGTTCCTCGCCAACTACGGCTTCATCAACATCGTCGACGAGCTCACCCGCGTCCGCGGCGTCTCCAACGTCCAGTTGTTCGGCGCCGGCCAGTACGCCATGCGCGTCTGGGTCCATCCGGACCGCCTCGCCAAGCTCTCCGTCACCATCCCCCAGATCATCGCCGCTCTCAACGCCCAGAACACCGTCAACCCCGCCGGCCAGATCGGCGGCGAGCCCGCCCCTCCCGGCCAGGAGTTCACCTACACCGTCCGCGCTCAGGGCCGCCTCGATTCCCCCGAGCAGTTCGGCGATATCATCCTCCGCGCCAACCCCGACGGCTCCATCCTCCGCCTCCGCGACGTCGCCCGCATCGAGCTCGGCGCCCAGCTCTACAATATGACCGGCCGCTTCAACGGCAAGCCCGCCGCCGTCATGGGCGTCTACCAGTTGCCCGGCTCCAACGCCGTCGCCACCGCTTTGGCCGTCCGCGCCCGCCTCGCCCAGCTCCACACCCGCTTCCCTCATGACCTCGAATACGAGGTCGGCCTCGACACCACCAGGGCCGTCACCGCCGGCATGCGCGAGATTTTCTACACTCTGCTCGAAGCCCTCGCCCTCGTCGCCCTCGTCGTCTACATCTTCCTCCAGGGCTGGCGCGCCACCCTCATCCCGCTCCTCGCCGTCCCCGTCTCCCTCATCGGCACCTTCGTCGTCTTCCCCCTCCTCGGCTTCTCCATCAACACCCTCTCCCTGTTCGGCCTCGTCCTCGCCATCGGACTCGTCGTCGATGACGCCATCGTCGTCGTCGAGGCCGTCGAACACCACATCGAGGAAGGCATGGCCCCGCGCAACGCCGCCCTCCGCGCCATGTCCGAAGTCTCCGGCCCCGTCGTCGCCATCGCCCTCATCCTCACCGCCGTCTTCGTCCCCACCGCCTTCATCCCCGGCATCACCGGCCGCCTCTACCAGCAGTTCGCCGTCACCATCGCCATCTCCGTCCTCTTCTCCGCCTTCAACGCGCTCTCCCTCAGCCCCGCTCTTTCCGCTCTTCTCCTCCGCCCGCGCAAACCCTCCCGCGGCCCTCTGGCCGCTTTCTTCCGCGGCTTCAACCGCCTCTTCGGCCGCGCCGCGAACGGCTACATCCACACCTGCTCCGTCCTCATCCGCAAGGCCGGCTTCAGCTTCGCTTTCCTCGCTGTCACCGCCGCCGCCGCCTTCTTCCTCAACGGCCGCCTCCCCGCTTCCTTCCTTCCCCAGGAGGATCAGGGCTATCTCTTCGTCTCCCTCCAGTTGCCCGACGCCGCCTCCCTCCAGCGCACCAGCGCTGCCGCCCGCAACGTAGAAAAGATCCTCCTCAGCACGCCCGGCGTAGGCGCCTGCGTCTCCGTCATCGGCTTCAGCCTCCTCAGCACCGTCCCCAATACCTACAGCGCCTTCTTCTTCGTTCCCCTCAAGGATTGGGATCAGCGCAAACGCCCCGAGGAACAATACGCCGCCATCCAGCAGAGCGTCGTCAACCGGCTCTCTTCCATTCGCGAAGGCATCGCCTTCTCCTTCGCGCCGCCTTCCATCCCCGGCATCGGAACCTCCGGCGGCGTCACCTTTATCCTCGAGGACCGCTCCGGCGCCAGCCTCGATTTCCTCACCGAAAACGTCGATCGCTTCCTCTCCTCCGCCCGCAAGCGCCCCGAGCTCGCCTCCGTCTCCACCACCTATCTCCCTACCGTCCCCCAGGTCTTCGCCGACGTCGATCGCGCCAAAGTCGTCCGCCAGGGCATCAACGTCGCCGACGTCTACAACACCCTGCAAGCCTTCACCGGCGGCTACCTCGTCAACTACTTCAACCGCTTCGGCCGCCAATGGCAGGTCTATGTCGAGGCCGAAGACTCCTACCGCACCAGCGCCGATGCCATCAACCGCTACTACGTCACCGGCGCCAACGGAGCCATGGTCCCCCTCAACGCCGTCTCCACTCTCCGCAACATCACCGGCCCCGAGTTCACCATGCGCTACAACGAATATCACGCCGCCCAGATCAACGCCTTCGCCGCCCCCGGCTTTAGCTCCGGCCAGGCCTCCCACGCCCTCGAGGAGGTCTTCGCCCAGACCATGCCCCGCGAAATGGGCTTCGATTACCTCGGCATGTCCTTCCAGGAGCAAAAGGCCGCCCAGGGCATCTCCCCGTTCGCCATCTTCGGCCTCTCGCTCCTGTTCGTCTTTCTCATCCTCGCCGCCCTGTATGAAAGCTGGTCGCTGCCCTTCAGCGTCCTGCTCGGCACTCCCATCGCTGTCTTCGGCGCCTTCCTCGCGCTCTGGCTTCGCCATTTTGAAAACGACGTCTACGCCCAGATCGGCCTCGTCATGCTCATCGGGCTGGCCGCCAAGAACGCCATCCTCATCGTCGAGTTCGCCAAAACCGAATACGAAAAGGGCAAGGGCATCGCCGAGGCCGCCCTCGCCGGCGCCCGCCTCCGCCTCCGCCCCATTCTGATGACCGCCTTCGCCTTCATCCTCGGCTGCGTTCCCCTCTGGACCGCCTCCGGCTCCGGAGCCGCTTCCCGCAAAATCCTCGGCACCGTCGTCATCGGCGGCATGCTCGCCGCCACCTTGCTCGCCATCTTTCTCGTCCCCGTCACCTTCGACGTCATCGAGACGTTCTCCGTCCGCTTCGGCCGCCCCGCCCGCGACATCAACGAGCCCGATATCGAGCCGGAAACGCCGTGAAACGCTCCACCTCTCTACTGTTGTTCGCCGCGCTCGCCGCAATGCTCGCCGGCTGCCTCGTCGGCCCCAACTACCACCGGCCCAAGCTCGACGTGCCCGATACCTATCGCGACGCCGCTCCCCCCTCCCCGTCTCCTGAAACCTCCCTCGGCGACGCGAAGTGGTGGACTCTGTTTCAGGACCCCGAGCTCCAGTCCCTCGTTCGCGCCGCGCTTCAAAACAATTACGACATCCGGATCGCTACCTCCCGCGTCCTTCAGGCCCGCTCCCAGGTCCTCATCGCCCGCGCCGATCAGTTTCCGGTCGTCAGCGGCGTCGCCGGCGACACCGGCCTCCACTCCCCGGCCCTCGGCGCTTTTCCCGAGTTCTCCTACAACGCCGCCGAGCTCGGCCTCTCCGTCGCCTGGAATCTCGATTTCTGGGGCCGCTACCGCCGCGCCACCGAAGCCGCCCGTGCCTCTCTCCTGGCCACCGAATGGGGCCGCCGCGCTGTGCTCTCGAGCGTCGTCTCCGGCGTCGCCTCCGCCTACTTCCAGCTTCGCGCCCTCGATCTCCAGCTCGAAATCTCCCGCGAAACTCTCGCCTCGCGCCAGCAGTCTCTCCGCCTCACCCAAACCCTCGCCTCCGGCGGCGCCGGCACTCTGCTCGACGTCCGCCAGGCCCAGCAGCTTGTCGAAACCGCCGCCGCCAACATCCCCGATCTCGAACGCCAGATCGCCCTCCAGGAGAACCAGATCAATACTCTCGCCGGCTCCTATCCCGGTCCCATCCGCCGCGGCCTCGATCTCGACCACCAGCCCGACCCGCCTGAGATACCCGCCGGCCTGCCCTCCTCTCTCCTCGAGCGCCGCCCCGACATCCGCGAAGCCGAGCAGAACCTCGCCGCCGCCAACGCCGAAATCGGCGTCGCCCGCGCCGCCTTCTTCCCCCAGATTTCTCTCACCGGCACCGGCGGCCTGGAAAGCGCCGACCTCGCCGGCCTCTTCTCCGGCTCCGCCCGCATGTGGACCTACACCGGTTCCCTCACCCAGCCCCTCTTCACCGCCGGCAAGCTCAAAGCCAACCTCAAGCTCGTCGAGGCCCAGCGCGATCAGGCCGTCCTCACGTACAAGCAGACCATCCAGCAGTCCTTCCGCGATATCTCCGACGGCCTCGTCGCCTACCGCAAGTTCCGCCAGGTTCTCGCCCACCAGGTCCTTCTCCGCGATGCCGCCCGCCAGGCCGCCGAGCTCTCCCAAACCCGCTACCGCGGCGGCGTCAGCAGCTATCTCGAAGTCCTCACCAACGAGACCAACTACTACGGCGCCCAACTCGCCGTCACCCAGGCCCGCCTCAACGAACTCCTCACCTACGTCCAGCTCTACAATTCCCTCGGCGGCGGCTGGCAGCAGTAACCGCTCCCGTCGAAATGATTACGAGAGACTCGCCGGCCTCATCCGCGCGTCATGTCCATCGATCCTCACCTCCGCGAGCAGAGGCCTCACACCAGCCGCCCCGTCACACGCCTGTCTGCCCTCGCCGCCCGCCCCGTTCATCGCGCAACCCGGGGATGCCGACAGATGGCGGAGGTGCCCGCGTGTATCCGCAGCCGCCTCGCGCTTGAGCGAAGCGATAACCTCCTTCAGCGGACGAGCGCCGTGGATCCGCGACTCGAAAACGCCGTGCCGGTTCGCCGCCGCTTAGCGGCCATTCACACTGCGTCCGCCAGGCTTGTCCCAATCGTCACCCCGCTGCGGGCCGCCCATCCGTTCGCCCCGCAGGGAGCGGCGCCCGGACCTCGGCCCGACACATCGACGACATGCCCATGCGCATGAAAGCGCCTGGCCGGTATCCCGCCCGCGACTCTGCTGCCGCCGTCTATTGCCACTCTCATCACGGCAGATACGTTCGCCACTCGCCGGACTCGGCGATTCGCTTGATGACGGCGTTCCGCTCCCGCAGCAGGGCCCGCATGTGCCTGCGAAGCACAAAGATCTCCGCCAGTCGCCCGAGAACCGGGAGCGGGGCTGCAAAGCGAAATTCGTCCCTCATCTCCGTCAAATCTCCATCGAGGGCGCGAAAGAAGTGATCGTGCCGCAGGAAGCGAAAGATGCCCTGCTGCATGACGTCTTGAAAGTGAGTGGGCCGGTTCATCTCAGTGATCTCGCTGGCGAGCTGGTGCCAGACGCCAAAGTGCTTTGCCCGCCACGTCACACGTTCGCCGAGTTTCATCAGCCCGGACGTGATGCCGCCCGTGGCAACGGCGGCCTCTCCGAAATGTACATTTCCAGCCAGGTGCACCTCGACACTGCGCGCCAGGTCGAAGCAGCGCTCGATCGGCCCACCGATGAAAGTCGTCTCCTCGATCGTCACCATCTCACAAATCGGCGCCCTGCACGATCCCGATCAGCTCTAGCGCCGCCCGGCGCACCGGCCGCATCAGAGGCAGCGCCGAAACTCGAATCAGCGCGCAGACGCCCTTGGCCGCCCGGCTGAGCAGCCGGTCGCTACGCTCCTGGCCGGGCGATTCATCAATGACCCAGAACAGGATCACGCCCATTTGAAAGAGCCAGAGGACACCCGGCAAGTGTTGTTCAAGATCCCTGGGAATCCGGAAACCGCAATCGGCCAGGATGCGGCGAAACCACGCAATGTCAATATCGCGGATTTCCTTCGTCTGCCGGCTGAACGGCGAGAGGGGATGCTTCGGGTCCGCGCCGTTTCGCAGCAAAGCACGCAGCACTCCTCTGTTCGGCGCAAAGTAGGCGAGTTTAACGCGAACCAACTCGCGCAAACGCTCTTCCAATCCAGCCGCGCCATTCAACGCCTCCGCGATCATCGGTTGCATCGCCTCGCAGGAGCGCCGGTAAAAGTCCATTACAAGCGCGTCCTTGGACGGGAAATAGTAGTACGCGGCTCCGGTGGCAACGCCGGCTCTTTCCGCGATGTCCCGCATCGTCGCCGCCTCGAAGCCCCGCTCACGAAACGAACTGAGAGCGGCCTCAAGAATCCGTGCACGCGTCTCTTCGCCCTTCGACGCGGCCTTCAATCCTGCCCGTTTGCGGGCCCGTTCCGGCATCGTGGCGCCACCGCCTTTCTCAGTCGCTGCTCGATCTCCCGTTCGCTGCGAAGTCCGGAAATGCAGGACAGTGCCAGCCGGTACTTCGAAACAATCGCGAACGCCTCTCTGGCCAAGACAGAAAGCAACGGGCTGGTCAGCCGGCAGGCGAGGTCCCGGTAATCCCGCAGCGCCCACAGACAGACAATCCAGGCGCGATCGGCGAACCACATCTCCCCCGTGCCGGCCACCACCGCGAGCTCACTGGCAGCAACCTCCGGGAACCTCCTCCGCGCTTCCGGTGATCCCGCTGCGACGAAGTGGAGTTCTACCAGAGGAACCTGCTGCCTCATCCAATCCTTGGCCCGCGCGCAAAGACCGCAGTCCGAATCGTAAACAACCGTGAACGTCGTCCCTGGCGCCATCACGACCCCTGCCGGACTGGAATTTGCATGTCGGGCGGAACCGGCGGCCTCAACTCGGACAATCCCCGCTTCCTCAGCCGGTTAAAAATATACAGATTGAAAAAGTGCATCACACCCAACGCGATCAACACCGCGCCCAGCTTGTCGCACACAAGCTCTATCGCGCTTCGCACGGTAGGCACCGGGTCGCCGGTGCGCAAGGCCAACGCGACATAGCCGATGTTGATGAGATAAAAGCCGGCCACCAGCAAGCGGTTCACGGAATCGGCAAGTTCGCCGTTGCCCCGAAAGGCATCCATCAGGAATCCGCGTCCGTTGTGCCGCAGTGTTTGGGCCACCAGAATGGTTGCGGCCAGGCTTATGGCAAGATACGTCGCGTAGCAGGCAATAATGTGCACTCCATGCCTCCGTTCCGAACCGTTCCAAATAACTTGAACGTGTTCAAACTCGATGCTACGCCTCCGGGCCGGCGCTGTCAAGAGATTTCTGAACGCGTTCAATTACCGCGTGCAATCGAGCGCGGCGCGCCAGCTGTCGCGCCGCGCTCGCGAACGAAAATGAGAGTCCGATTCCCGGCCTCACCCTGCCGGGCAGTCGAGCAATGGCTGGCCTGCCGCCCAGCTCGCCGTCACCCAGGCCCGCCTCAACGAACTCCTCACCTACGTCCAGCTCTACAATTCCCTCGGCGGCGGCTGGCAGCAGTAGCGCCGGCAATCTACACTGGTGATGAACGGCGAACCATCTTCCCGGGGTGTTCTACGCGAAACCTTTCTCAGCCCGGCGTAAATCAGCACCGCCCCATCGCTCGATGGTTTGCCCTCGCCGCGCTCCTCCTGCTCGCCGCCGCCGCCCTCGCCGCGTGGCTGATTCAGCGCAACTGGCCCTTCACCCGTGAAGCCGTCACCGCCACTCTCGAGCGCCGCTTTGACCGCGACATCGTCATCGGCTCCTTCCGCTACAGCTACTTTCCTCCCGGCTGCGTCGCCCGCGATGTCCGGTTCCTCCATCGCCGCCGGAAAGATCTGCCCCCCATGATCACCGCCCGCGAAATCCGCATTCAAGCCGATCTCGCCGGCCTCCTCGCTCAACACCAGCGGCTCGCCCGCATCGAAATCACCGGCCTCCACGTCCTCATTCCCACCCGCAACCCCGCCGCCATTGAGCCCGTCGCCCCGCCGCCCGGCTCCGGTGCCCCGGTCGGCATCACTTCCATCCAGGTCGACGGCGCCACCCTCGACTTCCTTACCTCCCGCTCCGATCGCCGCCCCTTCCACCTCGACATCGCCTCCCTCACCCTCGCCCATGTGAATGAGGATCGCCCGCTGTCTTTCGTTACCACCATCCGCAACACCGACCCTCCCGGCAACATCACCGCCTCCGGCAATCTCGGCCCCTGGGACCCCGCCGATTCCGGCGCCACTCCCGTCTCCGGCGCTTTCACCTTCGATCGCGCCGATCTCTCCGTCTACCGCGGCATCGCCGGAACGCTCTCCGCGCGCGGCGCCTTCCAGGGTTCGCTCCGCCGCATCGCCGTCACCGGCGACGCCGTTACCAAGGGCTTCCACGCCGGCACCGGCCACTCCGTCGACATCGCTTCCCGCTTCCAGGCCGATGTCGACGCCGAAAACGGCAACACCACGCTCTCCTCCGTCCAGTCCCGCTTCCGCCGCACCACGCTCCTCGCCTCCGGCACCATCGCCGCTCCCGCCGCCTCTTCCGGCAAGCTTGTCTCTCTCCACCTCGGCTCCTCCGCCGGCCGCGTCGAGGACTTCCTCTATCTGCTCACCGCCGCCCCCACTCCCGCCATGACCGGCCCGCTCACCTTCCAGGCCGCCGTCACTCTTCCCCCCGGCCCCGGCTTCCTCGAGCGCGTCGGTCTGTCCGGCGCCTTCGGCATCGACGGCGGCGCCTTCTCCAATCCCCAGATCGAAACCCCTCTTCGTGATCTCAGCAACAGCGCGAGCGGCGTCAGCGAGAAAGTCTGGCGCGAAGACCCCAAAACCGTTCTCTCCGATCTCAAAGGCCATGTCGATCTCCACAACGGCCTCGCCACTCTCACCGGCGTCTCCTTTTCCGTCCCCGGCGCCCAGGCCGAGATGCGCGGCGCCTTCAACCTCCTCGACAACACCGTCGATCTCCGCGGCGTCCTCCACACCTCCGGCGATCTTTCCGACGCCACCTCCGGCTTCAAGGCTCTTGTCCTGAAGGTCGTCACGCCCTTCATGCGCCGCAAGCGCGTCACCACCGTCCCCTTCATCCTCCGCGGCCCCGCGGCCAATCCCAGCTTCTCTCTCGATTTCGACGGCAAGCGCACCCTCTGAGCCGCGCCCGCCCCTTCGCCTTCAGAACGTAAATCGCGTCTGGATCTCCAGCCGCCGGTTGTTGGCCGATTCGGAAAATCCCGTCCCTCCCAGCGCCGTCACTCCATACGGTTGATTGGCCTGCCCGAACAGCGGCGACGTGATGTCGCCGATGATCGCTCCCGGGTTGTTGTGGTTCAGTATGTTCCGCATCGACACGCCCACCGATAGCCGGTACCGCGCGTCCCCGCCCGCCTGCCTTGGCTCTCCGAACTGGAAGTTCTTCGTCAGCCGCAGATTCGCCATGATCATCCCCGGCCCTCGCCCGTAGTTCCTCGGCGCCAGCCTCTCTCCCGCCACCGGGTTGGGATCGAGCAGCCCATACTGCGTCGCCACCACGCCCGCCCGGCTCGGGTCGGTCACAATCCCCGGCCTGCCGTTGAACAGCGTGTCGCCATAGAGGTCATGCCCCACCGTGATGTTGAACGGCGGCCCGCTCATCGCCGTCACCAGCGGGCTGAACTGCAAGCCCCACGGCCCGCTGATCGTCCCGCCCGCCGTCGCGCGATGACGGACGTCGGTCAACGCCGGCCCGTATTCGCCCGCCATGCTGTACGGGTTCGCCGGAAATGTCAGCAGCCCGTCCGTATTACTCAACGCCGAGTTATACGTATAGGAACCAAACAACGAAACCCGGCTCGAGATCCGCGAGTTCACGTTCACGATCAACTGATTCTGGTTGTACACCCCGTCGGATTCCATCAGAAATATCGGATTCGGCTCGCCGAACGGATACAGCCCGCTCCCCGGCAGCGGCGCGTTGATGTCGTTCGAGTTCAACTGGTGCAGTCCGCGCGATCCCGAATACGTCACCGTCAGTGTTGTCTTCGCCGCCAGTTGCCTCTCCACCGCCAGTGCCCACTGCGCCAGCGACGGGGCCTTCAGATTCGCGCTCACCTCCTGGATCGCCGAGGCCGCCTGTGCTTCCGCCAACGCCCCGGCCGGCGGCGCCGCCGCGCCGAAGAACGCCGGATTCGTCACCACATACTGCTGCTGCGTCACCCCGTCATAGCGCTTCGCCGTGATCGTATTCGTCAGCGCGAACCGGTCGTAGAAAACGCCGAATCCGGCGCGAATCACCGTCTTCGGCGCGTTGCCCCCGCCCGGCGCCCACGCAATCCCCACCCGCGGCGCCACGTCGCGGTTGTCTCCGATGTTGGTCTGGTTTTCATACCGCACGCCCAGGCTCAGCGTCACGTTCCGCCGCACCTTCCACTCATCCCCCGCAAACACGCCCGCGTCAAACTGCCCCGCCACGATGCCCGGCACCCCCGCCGACATCGTGAACTGCGACGCCCCTCCGCCCAGCGCCCGGATCTCGCTCTCCGGGTATCCCATCTCCGTGAACAGCAGCGTGCGCCGGTAGCGTTCAATCGACGGAATCGTCACCATCACCGTCTGCCCGTCGCTTCCCGTCACCGGTTGATTCGCCGCGTCCAGCTCCGGCGCCGTCCCGCCGCCGAACGTGTAGGTCCCGTTGAAATTCTGCCGCGATACCGAGTCCTCCCTCGTCCCCCGCAGCCGCGCCCCGAAGTGCCAGGAGTGCGCGCCCCGCTCGAGCACCGTGTAGTTCTGCACCTCGAAGCTGTCCTGGGTGTCGGAGGAGTTCCCCACCGGCGACCCTCCTCCCACGAACGCGTTCAGCACCTGAATCGCAGGCCCCGCCTCCACGGCCGCCATCGACGAGGCCGGCCGGAAATATTGGAACCGCGTCGTGTTCACCGTCCCCGTCCCCGCGATCCACGTATCGGTCGCCTGCAGCGTCTGGTTCAGCATCCGCACGTCGTAGCCCTGCGACACCAGGTTGAAGCTCCCCACGCCCTGGTCCCCGATCTCGCCCCGCGATACGCTGTACCGCACGCTCAGCGTGTTGTTCGGGGTCATCTGATAGTCGATCCGCGGGCTCGCCACGATCCTCCGCTGCGGAATGCTGTACACCTGCGTGTACGGATTCACGATCTCCAGCGTCACCGGGTCCAGCGTCGTGCCGTTGATGATCGCTCCGTTGTCGATCGCCGCCCGCTGCAGATCGAGTGTCACCGAAACTTTCTTTCCCAGCGGCCCGGTCACTTCTCCGCCGTACTCCTTCAGCAGAAACGGCGCTTTGTCCGCCGCATACGGATTGCGGCTGTTCCACACGCTGTCGCCGAAGTTGAAGTAGCCCGTCCCGTGCCACGCATCGGCGCCCGCTTTCGTGAAGATCTCCACCCGCCCGTAGCCCAGCGTGTCGTATTCCGGTGAGAACGGGTTTTGATTAATGCGCACCTCGCGGATCGAGTCCTTCTGCGGCAACTCCCCTCCGCTGAACCCATCCACGTACAGCGCTCCGCCGTTCGGCCCCGCCGACGGCCCGGCCAGCGCCTGCAGATCCGACGCCAGGTCGTCCGGATCGTCCGCCAGCGTTTCCAGGTCCTTGCCCCGCAGCACCAGCGCGCCGGCGTTCGCTGACGCCTCAGTCGATACCGCCGCCCCGCTGCTGTCCTCCACCGTCACTTGTTCTTGCCGCGACACGATCGCCAATCGCAAGTCGAGCGTTGTCGCCCCGCTGCCAATCTCCACCCGCACCGCCGCCGGTGTCGCCATCTCCGGCGCCGACGCCGCCACCCGGTACGCCCCCGCCGCCAGCCCCCGAATCGAGTACCCTCCGTCTCCGCCGCTCGTCGCGCTTCGCCTCACCCCTCCCGGCCCCGCCGCTTCCACCCGCGCCCCCGGCACCACCGCGCCCGTCTCATCCGTCACCCGCCCCCGCAACCCTCCCGTTTGCGCGGCCATCGGCACTCCCGCCAGCAGCAGGAACAACACTCCGTGATATGTGACGCAAGTTCTCAGGACTCTCAAACCTCGGCCTCGCTGCAAGAGTCCAGTATCGCCCGCCGCCCTGAAGTTCCCCTGAAATCCCCGCCGCGATCCTCAGCGCACGATCCGGTAGGCCACAATCTCCGGGTCGCTCGCCGCGTCCCCCACGCTGGTGCTCTTCAGCAGCACCTCGAAATACGGCAACTGCCCGCCGCCCGCCTCGCGCGTGAGTCCCTCCAGAAACTTCCCCGACAGCCTCTCGTTGGTCACAAACTCCGCCGACACCTCGTGAATCGCGCCCGAGGTCCCGAAGATGATCAACACGCTCCCGCGCCGGTTCAAGCCCGGTACAAACGCCACGCCTCCGTACTCCGTCCTCGCCGTGCCTGAAAACGACGAGTGATACTCTGCCGCCTCGCCCGGCTTCGGCTTCAGGTTGACGCAATACGTGCCGCCCTCCCCGTACGATCGCCGGTAGCGGAAGTTCAGGTCGTGGTCGAACAACTCCACCCACGGGTTGGCCGGCCGCGCCCCCATCAGGATCGCGTTCGCTCCCACGAAGTCCCGCAGGCGGAAATCCCGCGTCGGCCGGATCTGCATCTGCTGCGCGAACGCCGGCTCCAGCCGCGCAATCCTTACCACGTTCAGCAGACTCGACATGTCGGTCAGATAATAATTGGCGAAGTCCAGCTCCTTGGGAACCACCCCCGACTCCACGCCCGCCTCGTGAACGTCGTCGCGGTAGCCGCCGCCGATGTACTCGTTCAGCGGGATCTGCCTCCCCTCGAGATCCTCCGTAATCAGGTGCGTGTGGTCCGTCACCGCTACCAGCGTCGGAACGTCCTTCTGGAACAGCTTGCTCCAGAAGACCTCGAATGCCGTCGCCGTCTTCTCGGCCGCCGGCGGCCCGGCCCGCCGCGACGCCAGCATCCAAACGCATGCCCCCGCCAGCACCACCACCAGCGCCGCCAGCGCCAGCACGGTTCCCGGCGGCCGGCTCATCGCCGCCGGCGCCTTCGCCTCCGCCGTCTGCGCCCGCCGGTGAAACTCCGGCACATACGCGCCCTTCGGGATGACGATCACCTCCGCCTCATCCCGGCCTTCGTTGGCGAAGTAACTCTCCAGCTTCAGCCGAAGCTGCCGCGCCTGCGAGCGGACGATGTTGTTCTCCGACGAATCGTAGTTCGGCGCGCACCCGAACACCCGCACGCCGATCTGCTGCTCGGTCGCCAGTTCAGGCTCGTTCCGTATCCTGCATTCCGAAACGTAAGTCAGAAACGCCCGCAGGCGCGCCGTCTTTTTGAACGTCTGGCTTGTAACAACCCTCTGAACGAGCTGCCAGCGGGCATCATCCAGTGAAATCACGGATTCTCCGGAAGCTTTCAGGTTGTTGATTTCATTCTGCCGGGGAGGTGTTTTCACGGGTGACTGCACGGTCAAACCCCTTTCCGCTCGCCAAACTGCCTGCTAATTTATCACAACACCCGCTCGTCATCCGGGTGTCTCAACCTATGCCTAACTCCTCCTTCGACCGGCGTCAGTTCCTTTACACCACGGCCGGCGCACTCGCCGCGCGCCCCGCTTCGCCCGCTCCGTCCTCGCGCCCTCCCAACGTCATTCTCATGGTCTGCGACGACCTCGGCTACGGCGACACCGCCCCCTACGGCGGCCCCATCCCCACTCCCAACCTCACCCGCATGGCGAGCCAGGGCGTCCACTGCACCAACTACTGCACGGCCGGTCCGGTCTGCTCCGCCTCCCGCGCCGGCTACATGACCGGACGCTACGGCCAGCGCATGGGCGTCCTCGACGTCTTCTTCCCCCACGCCTCCTCCGGCATGGACCTTTCCGAAACCACCATGGCCGACATGCTCAAGGCCAAGGGTTACCGCACCAAGTGCGTCGGCAAGTGGCACCTCGGCGACGCCCCGCAGTACCTGCCCACCAGCCGCGGCTTCGACGAGTACTTCGGCATCCCGTACTCGGTCGACATGACCCCGCGCGTGCTGCTCCACAACACCCAGGTCATCGAGCAGGAAGCTCCGCTCGACACTCTCACCCAGCGCTACACCCAGGAGGCCGTCAAGTTCATCGAGGAATCCAAGGACTCTCCCTTCTTCCTCTACCTGCCTCACTCCATGCCCCACATTCCCCAGGGCGCCTCCGACCGCTTCCGCGGCAAGTCGCAGCAGGGCCTCTATGGCGACGTCGTCCAGGAGATCGACTGGAGCGTCGGCGAAGTTCTCGCCGCCCTCAAACGCCAGGGCGTCGATTCGAACACGCTCGTCATGTTTTCCTCCGATCACGGCCCCTGGTATCAGGGAAGTCCGGGTCGTCTTCGCGGCCGCAAAGGCTCCACTTATGAAGGCGGCATGCGCGTCGCCTTCTACGCCCGCATGCCCGGCCGCATTCCCGCCGGCCGCGTGCTCGACGGCCTCATGTCCTCCATGGACATCATGCCCACCGTCGCCGGCCTCTGCGGTGCGGCGCTGCCGTCGAAACCTCTCGACGGCGTCGACGCCTGGCCGTTTCTCACCGGCCACACGCCCGCTCTCGAACGCGACGGTGTGCTCTATTTCATGAGCAAGAACCTGCAATGCATCCGCCACGGCCGCTGGAAGCTTCGCGCCGCCCAGTTCAACACGCCCGTCTACTACCCGCCACCCGCCGCCGGCCGCCTGAACATCGCCCTGAGCCACCCGGAACTCTACGACCTGGAAACCGACGCCGACGAGAGCTACGACGTCGCGCCGGAGCACCCTGAAATCGTCCGCGACCTGCTCGATCGTCTCGAGCATCTGGTCGCCACCTTTCCCGATTCCATCCAGCAGGCCTGGACCGAAACCAAAGCCCGGCACGATGCCGAAACCCGAACCGCCGCGCCGCCGCGGCTGGGATAAAACGCAGACTTCCATGTCGAATTTCGAACACTCACCCGTCTCTTCTTCTTCCGGCCTCCGCTCCCGCCTGGTCCTTCTGCTGGCCGCCTTCGTCGCCGCCGCCTCCCCGCTGGCCGCTCAGACGGCCACCGTGCAAGGTAGGATCACCGACCAGTCCGGCGCCGTCGTCCCCGGAGCCTCCGTTGTCATCACCAACGCCAACAGCGGCGTCCGCAGCTCCACCACCACCAACGCCCAGGGCGCCTACACCGTTCCGTTCCTTCAACCCGGCACGTACAACATTCGCGTCGAAAGCCGCGGCTTCAAACCGGCGCTCCGCTCCGGCGTTGTCCTGGAAATCGATCAGACCGCCGGCATCGACTTCAGCCTCCAGCTCGGCGAGGCCACCCAGACCGTCGAGGTGCAGGGCGGCACGCCGCTGCTCGAAACCGAAACCGCTTCGCTCGGCCAGACCATCGACAACAAGACCGTCTTCACTCTGCCGTTGAACGGCCGCGACTACACCCAACTGGTGACCCTCGGCGCCGGCGCGGTTCAGAACTCCTATTCCCGCGCCAAGAACGGCTTCAGCCTGAACGGCAGCCAGACGTTTCAGAACACGATGCTGCTGGACGGCATCGACAACAACAACTACATCCTGGGCGCCGACTCGGCCAACGTCAATGCCCTCACCCCTTCGGTGGACGCCATCCAGGAGTTCAAGGTCGAAACTTCGAACTACAGCGCCCAGTACGGCCGCTCGGCCGGCGGCGTGGTCAGCGTCTCCATTAAGAGCGGCACCAACGATTTCCACGGCGACGCCTTCGAGTTCCTGCGCAACGACGCGCTCGATGCCAACGACTTTTTCGCCAATCGCACCGGCCTCGCCCGCCCCCCTCTGCACCGGAATCAGTTCGGCGGCACGGTGGGCGGACCGGTGCTCAAGAACCGCAGCTTCTTCTTTCTCAGCTACCAGGGCGGGCGGCAGACCAGCTCCAACTCCGGCGCCACCACCGTTCCCACCCCTTCGATGGTCCAGGGCGACTTCGGCTCAACCAATATTTACGATCCGTTCAACACCAGCAACGGCAAGCGCCTGCCGTTCCCTAACAACGTCATCCCCTCAAGCCTGTTCGACCCCTCCGGCGCCCAGCTCGCCGCCTTGTATCCGGCGCCCAACCTGCCGGGCCGGGTGAACAACTACGCCTTCAACCAGTCCGAAATCGCCAATACCGACGAGATCGACACCCGCTTCGATGAGCAGCTCACCAGCAAAGACACCATGTTTGTCCGATACAGCCGCGGTACCGGCGAGCTCGATCAGGGCCGCGTTTTCGCCGGGCCGGGTAACGGAGGCAGCGGCTTCGGCCAGTATCCGTTGAACCAGCCGCTGGGAGCCTACTCGGTGGTGGTGAGCGAAACCCACATCTTCACGCCCACCTTGTTCAACGAGTTCCATGCCGGCTATACGCACAACGACTCGAACCAGCTCTCGCCCGCCACCGCTCCGCTGTTCCAGCAGTTCGGCATCGGCGGCATCCCGCCGCTGGAGGGCTTGAACGGATTGCCCCAGATCTCGCTCGCCGGCTTCTCCGCGCTCGGTGACCGCACCTTCGCTCCCAATCCGAAGATGGTGCAGGTCGGCCAGTTGAACGACTCGGCGTCCTGGATTCACGGCAACCACAACGTGACCTTCGGCGGCCAGATGCTGCTGAGCCACGACTACGCCGGCACTTCAAACGGGGCGCGCGGCTCGCTCAGCTTCAACGGGCAGTTCACCAGCCAGACGCCGGGCAAAGGCGCGGGCTCGGCCCTGGCCGACCTCCTGCTCGGCCAGACCAACACCGCCTCGCTCACCACGCCTCTGGTCGGCCGCCTGCGGGACCGCTACTTCGGATTCTTTATCAACGACAGTTGGCGCGTGACGCAGTCCCTGACGCTCAACCTCGGCCTGCGCTACGACCTTCAAACGCCGCTGTGGGAGCGCGACAACCGGATGGCGAGTTTCGACTTTTTTCCCGGAAGCCCCAACTACGGCACGCTGGTGGACGCCACCGGCGGAAGCTGGCTCGCCCGCAGCTTCAGCAACCTGGACACCAACAACTTCGCGCCCCGGCTCGGCCTCGCCTATCAGATCAATTCCAAGACCGTGGTGCGGAGCGCTTTCGGCATCTTCTACGGCGGTCTCGGCTATCAGGACATCGCCCACGCCGGCGCCGCCAATCCTCCTTATTTCATGAGCGTCGCCGTGCCGTCGGCGACTACGGCGGCGCACTCCAGCCTGGTGCTTTCGCAGGGCTTCCCGCCGGACCTTCTCAGCACCACCAACCTGAAGAACCCCAACCTGTTTTCGCTGTCGCCGCAGTTCG
>DAIDHC010000029.1 GCA_027452065.1 Bryobacterales bacterium | reverse complement strand
AGCCCCCGCGCGTCCGCCCCCGCCCCGCACCGCATAACGAATTCACCCCGCGCCCCCGCCGGCGCTCCCGGAGACAACCATGAATTTTGGATTGAACGAAGCCCAGCAAACCTTGAAAACCTCCGCTCGCAAGTTCCTCGCCGCCGAATGCCCCATGGCCCAGGTCCGCCAGTGGATGGAAACGCCCGCCGCCCACGACCAGGCTCTTTGGGAAAAAATGGCCGCCCAGGGTTGGATGGGCCTGCTCATCCCGGAGTCCTTCGGCGGCATCGGCATGACCATGGTCGAGATGGCCGTCCTGCTTGAGGAGATGGGCCGGGCTCTCCTTCCGGGGCCCTACTTGAGCACCGCCGTCCTGGCCGCCTCCGCCCTCCTCGAAGGTACCGCCGACGCCCCGAAACAGCGATACCTGCCCGCCATCGCCTCCGGCGGCATCAAGGCCACGCTCGCCCTGGTCGAGGAATCTGCCAGCTACGATCCGGACGCCGTCCGCATGCATGCCTCGACTTCCGCCGAAGGCTACGTTCTGCGCGGCCGGAAGCTGTTCGTCCCCGACGCCGGCGTAGCCGGTGTTCTGGTCTGCGCCGCGCAACTGGGCGATGACCTTGCTCTGTTTGCCATCGACACCGCCGCCCACGGCCTCATCACGCGCCCCATGACCGCCGTCGACGCCACGCGCCCGCTCTATGAAGTGCTGTTCGACTCCGTCGCCGTCCCCGCCGAATCCCTGATCGCCCGCTCGGGCGACGCCCGCCGCGCCATCCACCGCACCCTCTCCGCCGCCGCCGCCGGCCTCGCCGCCGAACTCACCGGCTCCATGCAAAAGATCCTCGATCTGAGCGTCGACTACGCCAAGACGCGCAAGCAGTTCGGCCGGCCCATCGGCGCCTTCCAGGCCGTCCAGCACATGTGCGCCGATATCCTGTTCCTCACCGAATCGTCCCGTTCGGCTTCCTATTTCGCCGCCTGGACCCTCGGCCACGACCCCGAAGCCGCGCCCCTGGCCTGCTCGGTCGCCAAAGCCTACTCGAGCGATGCCGCCCGCGAGGCCGGCAACCGCGGCATCCAGGTCCACGGCGGTATGGGCTTCACCTGGGAGAACGACCTCCACCTCTACTACCGCCGCGCCAAGGCCTCCGAACTCGCCTTTGGCGATGCCTCCTACCATCGCGAGAAAATCGCCGCCGCCGTCGTCGACCGCAACCTCGCCTGGCCTGACTCACCCGGGGCCGCCTGATTCCCCCGGCTCTCGCTCAGGCCACCACCGGCGCCGCCACCGCGTCCAGCAGCGCGTACAGCTCCGGCGCGTTGATCGGCTTGGTCAAATAGTAATCCATCCCCGCCGCCAGACACCGCTCCTGGTCGCCCTTCATCGCGTGTGCCGTCAGCGCCGCGATCGGAGTGTGGCGCCCCGTTTCCCGTTCCCGCTCGCGTATCGCCGCCGTCGTCTCGAACCCGTCCATCTCCGGCATCTGAATATCCATCAGAATGATGTCGAACCTCTGACGTTCGCAGGCTTGCAGCGCCTCCCGGCCATTGGTCACCACCACCGCCGCATAGCCCCGCTTCTCGAGCAGCCGCCGCACCAGTACCTGGTTCACCGCGTTGTCCTCCGCCAGCAGAATCGCCAGCGGACGCTCCGGCCACGATGCCGCCGCCGCCGAAGGAATCTCGCCCGCGGCGCCCAGCGACGTCGCGATCGCCCGCTTCAGCTCCGCCTGCCGGACCGGCTTGGTCAGAAACGACCGCACACCCAGCGCCCGGCACCGCGCTGCATCCCCGGGCATATCCGCCGAACTGATCATCATCACCACCGGCCCGGCTTGGGCGTGCCCGGCGATCGTTTCGGCAAACTGGAATCCATCGATCTCCGGCATGTGCGCATCGCTCAGCACCAGCCGGAACGGCCGGCCCTCCGCCGTTGCCCGGTCCAGCGCCATCAGCCCCGCCCGCGCCGTCTCCACCGCCACCGGTTTCATGCCCCACCGCCGCAGCCGGTCCACCAGCACGCGCCGGTTCGTGCCGTTGTCGTCCACCACCAGAACCGGAATCCCCGCCAGTGCCACCGCCGCCGGCGTCGTCGCTCCCGCCGGCGCATCGCGCGGCACCGCGCATTCGATGGTGAAGTGAAACGTGCTGCCCGCCCCCGGCTCGCTCTCCACCCAGATCCGCCCGTCCATCAGTTTCACCAGCCGCGCGCAGATCGCCAGCCCCAGACCCGTCCCCCCATACTTCCGCGTCGTCGAGCTGTCGGCTTGCGCGAAGGCCTCGAAAATCGTCTCTTGCTTTGCGGCCGGAATCCCAATCCCCGTATCCCGCACCCGGAAATGCAGCCTCACCGACTCGCCCCGCCGCTCCTCGACGCCCGCCTCCACGACAATCTCCCCGCGCTCGGTGAACTTGGCCGAGTTTCCCAGCAGGTTCACCAGAATCTGCCGCACTCGCACCGGATCGGCCATCACGTACTCAGGCAGGTCCGGGTCCAAATCGCAGGCCAGCTCCACCTCCGGCCGCTTCAGCCCCGCGGCGAACACGCCCGCCGTCTCCTCGATCAGATCGCGCAGTGCCGTCGGCACCGGGTCCAGGTCCAGCCGCCCGGCCTCGATTTTGGAAAAGTCCAGAATGTCGTTGATCACCGTCAGCAGCGAGTTCGCCGACGCCCGCGCCAGGTCCAGATGCTCCCTCTGCTCGGGCGCCAGCTCGGTGTCCAGCACCAGCTCCGTCATCCCCAGGATGCCGTTCATCGGCGTCCGGATCTCATGGCTCATGTTGGCCAGAAACTCGCTCTTGGCCCTGCTGGCCGCCTCGGCCGCTTCCTTGGCATGCTTCAGCATTTCCTCCACCCGGCGTCTCTCGATGCGGTCGCGCATCGCCGCGATCCCGTGCGCCAGCGACCTCGCCAGCTCGTTCATCAGGTCGACCTCTTCCTGGTGGAAGGCGTCCGCCTGCGTGGCATATATGTTCAGCGCCCCCAGCAGCGCTTCGCCCGACAGCAGCGGCAGACAAATTGACGACCCGTACCCGCGCCTCAGAGCATCCGCGCGCCAGGGTGCGAACGAGGGATTCGTCGCGATGTCCTGCACCACCTGCGTCTGCCGCGAGCGAAGGCACCGGCCCAGCGGCCCTCGTCCGGCCGGCACGTCGGCCCAGGAAAATGTCGACGCTCCGAGATAACCATCCTGGAACCCGCTCCATGCCACCGGCTCAACCGTCTTTTCCTCGTCGTCGTGGGCATAGCCCACCCACGCCATGCGGTAGTCGCCCACTTCCACGATGATCCGGCACACCGCCTCCAGCAGTTCGTTCTCCGACGACGCCTGCACCACCGCCTCGTGGCACTGGCTCAGCACCCGGAGCGCCCGGTTCAGCCGCAGCGTACTCTCCTCGGCCCTCCGCCGCTCGCTGTTCTCCTGCGCCAGGCCCGCGTTGGCCTGCTCCAGCTCCCGCGTCCGCTCCTTCACCTGCCGGTCCAGATCTTCGTGGTGATTCTGGATCTGCGCCGCCATTTCGTTGAAGGCATGCGTCAGAATCCCGACCTCGTCCTGCGAACGCACCGGCAGCCGGACGAACCCTCCGCCCGCCCGCTGTGACAGCCGCCGCACCGCCACCGTCAGCGCCTTCAGCGGCGTCACCAGCCGCGCCCCAAATAAGGCGAACGCCGCCATGGCCAGCATCATCACGCCCACCACGACGATCATTCCCAGCAGCTTCATCCGCCTCACCGCCGCCGTCATGCTCTGATGGCTGATCCCGATATGCACCTCGCCCGCGATGCCCGTCAATACCGGGTGCGAGAATATCGAAATCGGGCCCGCCGCCTCTTCCCCCGGCGGAAGCACGACATACGGCGACTTGAGCATTCCCCGCGGCGGCCGCGGCAGCCAGTCGGGATACTTCGGGATAAAGGTGTGCGCCACCACCGTGCCGTCCGCCGCCGTCACGTACGCCCAGCTCACCCCCTCCACCCGCGAAACGTGATCGAGAAGCGACTGCACCGACACCGCGTCGTGCGCAATCAGCGCCGGCTCCACCGAGTTGGCCAGCGATTGCGCCAGTATCCTGCCCTCGGCGTTGAACGAACGCGCCACCAGCATCGACAGGCGCAGGTCCATGAACGAGTAAAACAGCGCCGTCACCAGCAGGGCGCACGCCAATTGCAGCAGTATCAGACGGGCGAAAATGCTCCTCATGGAGAGTGTCGAAGGGCGGAAACTTCCACCCACCGCCCTCCCTGCGCCTCCGTCAGCCACACCTCGCGCAGCCCGACATGGCGCGAGCGGCTGAATCCCAGCTCCACCCCCAGGCCCGGATCCCAGTGGTTCAGCGTCTCTAGTCCTGCGATAAAGCCCGTACGGGAAACCGCGCCGCCCATCCGCCGCAATCCCTCCGTCGCCACCACCGCGTCCAGCCATCCTTCGAGCGAGATAAAGCCCCGCCGCCCCTCCGCCACCCTCCGGCAATACGAGGCCACCAGCGGATACCGCACCGCTTCCGGACTCGGAACCACCTGGCTATTGATCAGCCCCGAGCTCAGATCCCGCCCCGCGCTCCGCGACGCCTCCTTGAGCAGCCCCAGTAAAGCGTCCGCCCCGACAAAGCTCAGATTGGCCACCGGCACGTTGAATCCCGCCATCCGCGCGTCGCGAATGAAGCCCGCGCACGGCTCGTATGTTCCCGCCGCAATCACCGCGTCCACTCCGCTCTCCCGCAGGATCTTCACCTGCTCCCCCATCGACTCCTCGAAGGGCCGGTTGCGCCGGAACGTCGCTACTCCGTCCAGCTCCAGCCCGTGCTCCCGCAGTGCCCGCCTCGTCCCCACCTCCCCGCTCTTTCCATAAGCGTCGGCCTGCTCGAGAATCCCGAACCGCCGGCATCCCTTCGCGTACAAATAGTCCACCAGCGCCCGCGTCTCGTCGTCGTAGCTCGCCCGCACGCTGAAAACATAACGGTCGTACGGCGCGTGCCGCTGCGGCTGCGCTCCGGTGAACGGCGCCACGTTCACGATATGCCGGTCCCGGTACAGCTCCAGCAACGGCAGCACCCGCGTCAGCGTCGGCGTTCCCACGTAGCCGAACAAAAACAGCACGTTCTTCCGCTCGATCAGATCGTCGGTGTTCCGCAGCGCCGGCCCCGGCTCGTAGCCGTCGTCCTCCACTTCCAGCCGGATCCGGTGCCCCCCGATTCCCCCGGCCGCGTTCACCCCGTCGAAATACGCCCGCGCGCCCTCCACAAGCTGAATCCCCAATCCCGCCGACCGCCCCGTCTGGGCATTGGAAACCCCGATCACGATCTCTTTGGCCAGCGCCGGCCCGCCATCCACTCCCGAACGAAGCCCGGCGCAAAGCGGTACAACCGCCGGCACCGCCACCGCCAATAACACCGCCGCCGGCCACCACATCCGGTTCCCTGTGCCCGTGTTGATTCTGGCAGCGTGATTCCGAGTCACGATCGTTTATCGGCAAGAAGAGCAAATGGGTGTAGGGGAAAACCCCCGGCAAGTCCGCGACCGCCCCCTCGATCCGCGTCACCCTCCGCAACCCCCTGATTCGTCATCTCTTCCCACCCACCCCCGGCCCCGTTGACCTCTCCGGCCCCGGCCCGCTATCGTTAGTTACTCAACGTCTCTGGAACCTCCGCCCCTCCATGCCCTCGCCCCTCCACCCCGGCTCTGACTTCCGCCTCGCCGCCCTCGCCGACATCCACGGCAATCTCGCCGCCCTCCAAGCCGTCGCCGCCGAGCTCAAATCCTTCTCGCCCGACCTCACCGTCAACCTCGGCGACCATCTCTCCGGACCTCTCGCCCCCGCCGCCACCGCCGACTTCCTCATCGCCAGCTCTTTTCTCCACATCCGCGGCAATCACGACCGCCAGCTTCTTGACCGCCCCTTCGACGCCCTCAGCCCCTCCGACCGCGCCGCCTCCCTGCAATTACAGCCCCGCCATTTCGACTGGCTCGCCTCCTTGCCCCCCACTCTCTCGCCCGAGCCCGGCCTCCTGCTCTGCCACGGCACTCCCACCGACGATCTTCAGTATCTGGCCGAGCACGTCACCCCCTCCGGCGTCGCCCTCGCCCCGCCCCATCTCATCCAGGCCCGCCTCGGCCCCATCGGCGCCCGCCTCGTCCTCTGCGCCCACTCCCATCTGCCCCGCGTCACCTCTCTCAACGGCGGCACGCTCGTGGTCAACCCCGGCAGCGTCGGCCTCCCCGCCTACGACGCCTCCCACCCCTTCCCCCATTTCATGGAAGCCGGCACGCCTCACGCCCGCTTCGCCATCCTCGACCGCCGCCGCGGCCACTGGCAAGTCAGCCTCCTCGCCGTCCCCTACGACTGGACCTCCGCCTCCGCCCTCGCCGCCCAATCCGGCCGCCCCGACTGGGCCCACGCCCTCCTCACCGGCTACGCCCTCCGCTCCTGAATACGCATTTTCAAACCCGCGCCGCCCCCCGCGCCGTCCTCCTCCCCAACACCGCCGCAATCGCCTCCACCTGCCCCATCAGCGCTTCAAACTGCGCCGGGTTCAGCGTCTGGAACCCGTCCGACAGCGCCCGGTCCGGGTCCGCGTGCACCTCCACCATCAGCCCGTCCGCCCCTGTCGCCACCGCTCCCCTCGCCAGCGGCGTCACCTTGTCTCTCTTGCCAGTCCCATGGCTCGGATCGGCGATGATCGGCAAATGCGACAACGTCTTCACCGCCGGAATCACACTCAGGTCCAGCGTGTTCCTCGTGTGATCGGCAAACGTCCGCACTCCCCGCTCGCACAAAATGACGTTATAGTTCCCCTCCGACAAAATGTACTCGGCGGCCATCAAAAACTCCTCCAGCGTCGCCGACATCCCCCTCTTCAACAACACCGGCCTCGCCGACCTGCCGACCCTCCGCAGCAGCGAATAATTCTGCATGTTCCTCGCCCCTACCTGCAGAATATCGGCGTACCGTTCCACTAACTCCACATTCTCCGGATCGATTGTCTCGGTGACGATCAGCAGCCCATACCTCCGCCGCACCTCCGCCAGGATCTTCAACCCCTCCTCGCCCAGCCCCTGAAAACTGTACGGCGATGTCCGCGGCTTGAACGCCCCCGCCCGGAACACCCGGGCCCCGCTCGCCTTCACCGCCCCGGCCGCCGCGAAGCACTGCTCCCGGCTCTCCACCGAGCACGGCCCCGCCATAACCACTAGTTCCTCGCCCCCAACAACGACATCCTCCGCCGCTCCCTCATCGATCGCCCGCACCCGGATCAGCGAGTCCTCGCTCTTCACCTCCCGGCTCACCAGCTTGTACGGCTTGGTCACCCGGATCGCTTCGGCAACACCCGGCAGCATCTCGAACAACTCCGGATCGAGCGGTCCCGGATTGCCCGTAATCCCGATCGCCGTCCTCTGCGCCCCCGGCATCGCGTGCGCACGGAACCCCAGCGACTCGATCCGCGCGCAAACCGCCGCCACCTCCGCCCCGCTCGCCTGCGGCTTCATCAGAACCAGCATGCTCCCAGTGTAGCCGCGCGCCGCGCGGATACAACGCCGTCCCGCCGCGCCGCCCGCCGCTATGCCTGCGGCCGCTACGGAGCCGGCCTCAGGCCGTGGCGGAGCATGATCTCGGCCATCTTCGCCCGGTCCGGCGGCCCGCCCGCCGCCGCCTCAATCACCTCGGCCGACTCCCGAAAATACTCCGGACCGATCGCCGCCGGCGTGATCACGCACAGCGCCTTTGCGTCCCGGTTTCCGTTGTTGTCGAACCGGTGAATGGCCCCCCGCGGAATCGTGAGCGCCTGCCCCGGCCCCACCTCGATCCTGGTCCCGTCCACCGTCCAGCTCAGCGCGCCCTCGATGCCGTAAATCGTCTCCTCGTAATGATCGTGGCTATGAGCCGGCGCCGCCAGCCGCTCCCCGGCCGGCACCAGCAGCTCAAACGCCGCGACGCTGCCGTTGGCGTCGTCCCCGGTCACCAGAAATCGCACCACCAGCGGGCCCAGACGGATGGTCTCCTCCGAGGGATTCACGCGCGCGCCGCCGGTTTTCAGTGTCATATCGGTTCCTTTTGGTAAACTGAATTGACCATGCTGAAATAGTAAACGCCGTTGACGGATAATGTCAATGCCTGCCATGCCGGAAAATTCGTCGCCCCCGAACCGGGATATGCTCATCGGCGCGCTGCTGCGCGTTCCCGCCCAGGCCATCCACCGCCGCATCGTGAGCGAGCTCAACGCGGCCGGTTTCGACGGCCTCGTCCTTCCGCACCTGGCCGTCCTCCAGTTTCCCGGCCCCGACGGGGCTCGCCCGGGCGCCCTCGCCGACCGCGCCGGCATGAGCAAGCAGGCCATGAACCAGCTCCTCGGCAGCCTCGAAGCTCTCGGCTACATCGTCCGCTCCCCCGCGCCGGACGAAGGCCGCGCCCGCATCGTCCGCTTCACCCGGCGCGGCCGCGCCGCCTACGCGAAAATCCACCACATCCTCCGCGGCATCGAGCGCGAGTGGAGCGCGGAGCTCGGGCCCCGCAACTTCGCTCAGCTCAAAGCGCTCCTCCTCCGCGTCTGGGAGAGCCCGCTGATCCGCTAGCCCGCCCGCGCCCCCCCTTACCGCTCATTCCGGAAAAGTTTTCTCCTGTGGCACTTTCCCCCCGCGGTTTTCGCATAGCTCAGTGAAGGCGAGAGAGAACCCGTAAAAAAGGTTCTCTCAGCCGATCCGGCAATACCCGCAAGGAGGGTAAGACAATGAAGTACACAGCGACGAATCTGATCCTCGCAGCCGCCATCGCGCTGGCTGCGTCAACCACAGTATCGGCACAGGGACTGCTCAAGGCTGAGATCCCCTTCGCCTTTCAGGTTTCAGGCACCGTGATGGCGCCGGGAACCTACCTGGTGAAGTCCTACGCAGCCGAAAGCCGCTTCCAGCTCAGCAACCTGGACACTCGACGGTCTGTCCTCGCGCTTCCCTTAGCCGGGAACGACGCGCCCAAGGCGTGGAGGGCCGCCGGCCAACCGAAGCTCGAGTTCGCCTCCAGCGCGAGCGGCTACGTGTTGAGCCGCATCTGGACCGCCAACGGCGCCCCGGCGAAAGTCTTCTCCCGCCCCAGAAAGCACGAGGGAGAGCCCACGCAGATCGCCACCGTCCCGATGTATGCGGCCGCCACCCGCTAAGCCGTGCCCGGCCCGGAGTCTCACGCCTCAGCGTCCGGCTCCGGGCCGCCCCGGCCGGCCTCCGTCCCCTCAATGCTCAACCCCCCGGCGCACTCGCAAACCCCCGCCGCTACCGCCTCCCGCCGCCGCCGAAGTCCAGGTGCCTCGCGAAAAACGGCAGCACCTCCGTGTACACGCGGCCCTCCTCGCCCCACACCCCGTGCCCCCAAAGACCGTTGTACTCCTCCGCTTCATGCGGCACTCCGAATTCGTCCAGCTTATGCGTCAACGCCTGGTTTGCGTACACATGATCCTGAATCGTGTCGTTGCGCGCCCAGTCGAACTTCAGCCCCCGGAGCGACTTCAGATTATCGGCGTACCGCGGAATCATCGACTCGATAAAAAACCCCTCCCGCAATCGTTCGGTGAGCCTGCTGTCCACCACAATCCGGTTTCCGTCCTTATGTACCGGCAAATCCACAAATAGCGGAGGCTTGTCCGGATCCGGCAGGTACGCCTGATAGATGGACGTGAAGACCGCCGAAAATCCGTCCTTTTTCACCTCCTCCAGCGACTTCGCCTTCGCCATAAGATCCCAGTCGGGCCGCGAATACATCACCTGCACGCCCGACCCCGTGCCCACCGGATGCAACGCATAAACCGCCCCAAACACCTCCGGGTGCCGCATGCCGAAGCGCAGCGCGCCATACCCTCCCATCAGTTCTCCCGCGATTCCCCGCGCCTCCCTCTGCGCCAGCGTCCGGAAGTTCGCGTCCATGTACGGCACCAGCTCCTCGACCATGAAGTCTTCCCAGTTGCCCGTCACAATGGAGTTGGCATACCAGGAGCACCCGAGCGGCGTCGTCATGTCCGCCGACACGAAAATGAACTCGGCCGTCACGCCCGCCCCGATCGCCCGGTCGAAAAGAGCCCGCGCGTCCTTCCGGTCGAACTCGGCGCGATAGCTTTCGTACGGGTTCGGAAGAAAGTAGATCACCGGATACCGCTTCGACGACCCGTCGTAGCCCGGAGGCAGATACACCGCCATCTTCCGCTCCGCGCTCACCCCGATCTTGTTTCCGGCGAATTTCTCCGACCGCAGCTCCCGGCTCACCACCTGCCCCCCGCCGCCCGCGCCCAACGCAGGCCCAGCGCTCAACGCCGCGAAGACAATCGCGCCAGCCAGTCTCATTCGCCCTCCGATGCCCCGCATCATCAGAACCACATTGTCGGGGCAATCCTCCATCCCGTCAATCCCCCTCCACCGCCGGCCGCCTCTCGAAAACAGTACAATCACCAACGGCCATGCAAACGCCCCAATTCCTCTGGCCCGCCTGTGCCGGCCTCCTCTTCCTCGCCCTCGCTCTCGCCGCCCTCTGGCGCGAACTCCCCGCCACCCGCGGCCTCGCGCGCTTCGCCCTCTTCGGCCGCCTCTGCTTCGCCATCCCCCTGGCCGTCTTCGGCGCCGAACACTTCGCCTCCGCCTCCGACATCATGAGGCTCGTCCCCTCCTGGATTCCCGCCCACCTCTTCTGGACTTACTTCGTCGGCATCGCCCTTCTCGCCGCCGCTCTCAGCATCGTTCTCAATATCCGCCTCCGGCTCTCCGCCCCTCTGCTCGGCGCGATGTTCCTGTTGTTCGTCCTCCTCATGGACATCCCCGGCGTCTTCCAAGCCCCCGCCAACCGCCTCACCTGGACCCTCGCCGCCCGCGAGCTCTCCTTCAGCCTCGCCGCCTTCCTCCTCGCCGCGCCCCCCCGCCTCGTCCGCCCCCTCCGCTCCGCCCTCGCCGCCATCGCCGTCTTCTATGGCATCGAGCACTTCCTCCATCCCGAATGCGTCCCCGGCGTCCCCCTCGAAAAGCTCACCCCCGCCTTCATCCCCGCTCCCCTCGCCTGGACATACCTCACCGGCGCCGCCCTCGTCGTCGGCGGCCTCGCCATGCTCCTCAACTTCAAACCCCGGCCCTCCGCCGCCGCCCTCGGCTCCCTCGTCCTCTTCCTTGTCCTCTTCTTCTACCTGCCCATCCTGTTCGCCGCCCCCAACCTCGAATCGCTGAACTACGTCTTCGACACCCTCCTCTACGCCGGCGCCCTCCTCATCGCCGCCGCCCCCTGACTGCCCGGATCGCCTCCCGCAACTCCTCCACCCGCCCCAGCCGCGCCACCGCGCGCGTCCCTCCTCGCCGCTCAAACCGCTACCCCTCCGCGCACGGCTCAGCCGCCGCCTTCACAGCGCGCCCGCCGGCGGCTCCACGTTCCGTTACTCATAGCGCGTCGAAGTGTGGCTTTTTCCGTTCGAGTTCCCGCTCACCCCGGTGTCCGTCCGGTTCGCGGCCCGCCACGCATCGAGCAGTTGTGTGACCGGCGCCCTGGGCTCCGGTGCCATGCCGAGTTCGTTTACAACACTTCCCGCGCCCCAACTCAAAGCTTTCCTACCACCGCCTTGGCCACCGCCAGCGTCTTGGCGTCGGGATCCGGAATCGGTCCGGCCACAATCCGCATCACCGTGCCGCCCTTCAGCACATTGAGGCCGAGGTTGGCAAAACGCACGGCGCGGTCGCCGAGGCCGGGAATCTCCTCCGGCTTGGCCCCCGGAATCTGCCCGAACAGCCCGCCGGCCGCATCAAGCGCCGCCATCTGTGCCTTGCCATCCGGGTCGCCGGCGATGATCAGCAGCGGGTGTTCTCCGGCCGATTGCGCCCCCATGCCGTTGATCAGGTTATTCAACGCCTGCGCCTTCTGCGCGTTGTCCTGCTTTCCGTTTTGTAGTCCTTGCATACCGGCGTTTACGCCCGTTTTGCCCAGCTTGGCCGCCAGGCCGGGCGGTCCGTAGTACTGGCAGGCTTCCCCGTCCTCCACCGCTCTTTCAATCGGCTCGCCGATCAGGCGCGAGGCGTCTTCCTTCGACAGATACCCGCAGGGCCGATGCCGCGCCGCCGATGATCTCCCCGACGCCGCCGCCGCCGCGCGAAGGTCGCTTGAGATGCGGTCGACATTCACGCCATTGGCCTCCGCCGTGTTGATCACCGCTTGCTTCACCCGGTGGACGGCATAAACCGCGCCCACGATGCCGAGCACTCCCAGCATCGCGATGACGCCCACGATGATCAGAACGATCTTGAGTCCGGAGCCGCTCCCGGCCGCCGCGGGCGCCACCGCCGGAGCCGTCGCCGGAGCCGTCGCCGGCGGCGCGGTCGGGGACATCAGCCGCGCGCCGCATTTCGGGCAAAACGAACTGCTGGCCGCCAGGGGAGATCCGCAGTTCGAACAAAAGGCTGGCATGGAAAACTCCTTTGTGGCCCCGGGGGGGGGGGCCGTTAATAGGATTGCGCAATTTACGTCCCCGGCGGCCCAATTTTCTCGAGAAATGTGTTCAGTCCGCGCTGCAGTTCTTCGTCAAGCCCCCCTTGCGCGTCCGCCGGAACCAGCGCCAGCGCCTCGCGCTCCGTTGCCGCCGCGGCCGCCTCGTCGCTCGTGCGGAACCAGGCCCAGGCCAGCGTATCCAGGATCGCCGGGTCCTTGCGGCCTGTCGCCGCCGCCTCGCGTTTGGTCGCCACCATTCCCCCGCCGTCGCCGCCAGCGGCAGCCCTTGGTGCCGCGCGAACTCCCGCAGTCGATACGGCCACCGGTTCCCCGTCGCCAGAACTGGAAGCCCGCGCCGGTGCCGGTTGACGTCGTCCGCCAACTGCTCCACCGATGGATGACGCCACGCAGGCTCCTTCCGCAGCGCTGTCGCGGCGATCGCCCCCAATTCTCCCCGCACCGCCCCCGCCGGCATCGGCGGATCGTCCTCGGCGATCGCCCG
This sequence comes from Bryobacterales bacterium, assembly GCA_027452065.1. Classification (GTDB taxonomy): domain Bacteria; phylum Acidobacteriota; class Terriglobia; order Bryobacterales; family Bryobacteraceae; genus JAJYKC01. The sequence goes on along the minus strand of DAIDHC010000029.1, from coordinate 723 downwards.
CATTCACCGGTGCGGCCACGTCCCGCGCGTGTCGAACGGGTGCCCGCCGGTATTCCGGCGTCAGAATCGCCTGCCTCACGCCCCGGCCGGCCGGCGCCCCGTCCGGAGCCAGAAGCTTCGCGATCCCGGAATCGAGAAGCTTCACCGCCCCGCCCGCGTCGCCAGAATGTTGCCCGGCTTCAGGTCACGTTGAACCGTCAGACTGCGTTGGGCGTGCTGGACCGCGTCGCAGATCTGCAAAACCACATCCAGCTTCTGCGCTACCGTTGGCGTATTCGCCTCGATCCAGGCGTTCAGCGGAACGCCTTCCCCATACTCCATCACGAAGTACGGATCGCCCTCGGCCGATTCGCCCGCATCGGCAATCGAGGCGATGCGCGGACGCTCGAACTGCGCCAGGATCTCCCGCTCCCGCTCGAAACGGGCCAGCAATGACGGGTCGATGCAGTCCCGCCGCAGGATCTTGATCGCCGCTCGTTTTTCGAAGCTGCCGTCGGCTCCCGCGGCCAGCCAGACAACGCCCATGCCGCCCAGCCCGAGTTCGCGCTCCAGCCGGTATCGGCCGCCCGCCGCCCCCTAATTTCCCCCCTCCCGGATCATCTCCATCACCGCCTCGCTCGGCTCCAGATCCTCCGCATCCTCCGGCACCACCGCCCCCGCCTCCAGCAGCGCCCGCACCGTCCCCACATAATCCCCCGTCTCCCGCTTCCACCCGTTCCCCGA
>DAIDHC010000028.1 GCA_027452065.1 Bryobacterales bacterium | reverse complement strand
CGGCGGTTCACGTGCCCGACGAACAAGACATACCGCCGCCTCTCGCTGGCGGTGGCGACGGCGATGGCGCGGAGGTTTGCCTCTACGCCGGGCGTGGTGGGATGGCAGATTGACAACGAGTTCACGCTCGGGTCGAGTCCGCGCTGTTATTGCCGATGGTGCCGGGAGGGCTTTCAGGAGTGGCTGAAGGAGAAGTACGGGACGGTGGCGGCGTTGAATAGCGCCTGGGGAACGGTGTTCTGGAGCCAGACATACAAGAGCTTTACGCAGATCCCGCTGCCGCTTCCCTCGGGGGCTCCCCCGAATCCGGGACTTGCGTTGGACTACGACCGCTACCAGAGCCACGCGAACGTCACGTTTATGGAAGAGCAGCTCAGCATGCTGCGAAAGCTGTGCCCCGGGCACTACATTACGACGAACAACGTCAGCATGACGGACACGGTGAATATGCGCGACCTGTTCCGCCGTCTTGACTTCATGTCCTCGGACAATTATCCGGGCTACATTGCGGTCCATCTGAGCAGCCCGGAGGCGAGCACAGGCCCGAGTGCAGAAGCCATAGCGCCGATGGTGTCGTTCAGCCACGACTTCAGCCGCAGCATCAAAGACGGGCAGCCGTTTCTGGTGATGGAAGAGCAATCGGGCAAGGCGGGGCAGACATTTTTCTCGCCGCAGCCCGAACCAGGGCAACTGCGCCTGTGGACGTACCAGGCGATTGCCCACGGAGCGATGGGCATCAATTATTTCCGCTGGGACACGGCGCGGTTCGGGGCCGAGCAGTATTGGCACGGGTTGCTGAATCACGACCGGAGCCACAGTCCGGGCTTCGACGAATTGCGGCGCACGATCGGCGAGCTGAAGTCGCTGGGAGCGGAGGTGCTGCACGCGCGATATCCGGCGGAACTGGCGCTGTGCTTCGACCCGGTGTCGGATTGGGCGCTGGCGATTCAACCGGGGCAAGCGCGGCTGAAGTACATGGCGGAGATCGCTCCCTGGTATGCATCGATCGCCGCGTCGCAGGCCGGGGTGGATATCGTCGACGCGAGCGGGGATCTTTCGGCTTACAAAATCCTGTTCGCGCCGGTGATGTATGTCGTCTCGGAGGAGCAGGCCCGGCAGATCCGAAGATTTGTGCAGGGCGGAGGCACGTTCATCGCCGGGTTCCGTCTGGGAGTGAAGGACGAGCACAGCCAGATTGTCGACGCGCCGCTTCCGGGGCTGCTGCGGGATGTGATGGGAGTGACGCTGGTGGACTACCAGCCGATCTATTCGGAAAAGCAGGGCGTACGGTTCGAAGGGCCGCTGGCGGGCCGCGAGGCGGAGTGCCGTGTGTGGGCGGACATCCTCGATGCGGGGCAAGCCGAAGTGCTGGCCAGATACACGGCCGGAGCTCACGCGGGGAAGGCCGCGATCACGTCACATAGCTTTGGGAAAGGCAAGGCCATTTATGTAGGCGCGCACCTGGAGCCGGCCGACCTGGGGCGAGTGCTGCTGACGCTGGCGGCAATGGCGGGTGTAAAGAGTGAGACGCAGGCGGCAATGGGAGTGGAGGTGACACGGCGGCAGACCGATCGGGGCAGTGTTACGTTCGTCTTGAATCACACGAGCAGGCCGCAGTCGATTCCGATTGCCGGGAACCAGAAAGACCTGCTGACGGGATCGATGCATTCCGGGAGTGTTTCTTTACCGGCGTACGGCGTGCGCGTGCTGCAAGCGGGTTAGGTTCCGGTGGAGCGGGGCGATGTTGGCGATGCCGGCGGCTGGGCGTGGCGGAGGCAGGGGACGAATTGAGCAGCCCTGCAGTTGGCGGAGGCCGAAGGCGGGACACCGGAATGGCGAGGAGCGTAACGTGCCTGGCGACACGAAGGAAGGTCCGATGCACAGGATGGGCGGCATTCCGGAAGGCCCGGCCGGCGCTACGCCGGCGGTATCAGGAGGACTTTCGGTGAGACACTGCCCGGCCGATGGCTCACGGCGGGCGAGGAGACCCGGTGGGGGAATTCCGCGGCGGCTGGCCATCGTGATGAGCGTGGCGCTGATGGGCACGGCGCCGGCTTTGGCGGGCGAACTGGTGGTCTACAATCTCTCGCACCGGCCCATCACCTGCTTCGTCGACGGGTACACGAAAGCGACGGGAGCGGACATGGATCTCCGGTTCCGGGCGGAGCCGGGGCAGAGGCTCAACATTCCGCCCAGCTTCCGGCTGAAGGAGCGCTCACTCAATTTCATCGACTGCGGCGGGCTGCGGATGCGGGCGATGAAAATCACGCCGGAGAGCTCGGACAGGGTGGTGTTTTTGAATGGACGCCAGAGGAGGGTTCTCAACGCGCTGCTCTATGCCTCGATCCCGACCGATCCGAACGCCGGGTTTACGCCCCTGGTCCGGTGGCTCATCGAGAGCTATCAGGCGGCGCATCCGGACGTACTGCTAAACCTGGTGCTCGACCCGGCGATCGACGTTTACAGCTTCGGCAATCTCAAGGACGCCGTGTTCAGCGCACAGGGATTCGACGTGGCCGAAATCGATACGGTTTTCTTGCAGTGGCTGAAGGACGGGGGTTTGATCAACCCAGCCGCCATTACGGGGGATAAGCCGTGGCCGGTGGCGCTGGAGGCGGTGACGATTGACGGGAAGACTTACGGCGTTCCCAGTTGGCTGTGTTCGGAATTCCTGATCACGACGGGCGGTGACGTACAGAGCATCAGGACGTTCGGCGATCTGCAGGCTTACATGGCGAAAACACCGGCGGGGCGGCGCGCGCTGGTGGGTGATCTCAATGGCACGTGGACGATCCCCGCGGCTTACATTCAGGCCTTTGCGCAGAGCCATGGAGGAGCCACGGCATCGGATGCCGCGGCGGCGCCGATCGAGGCGGACGTGGTTGCCAGAATGGCCAAGTTCGGAGGCTTCTGTGCACTCTCGAACACCAACCCGTGCATCGACGGGACGTTCCACAGCGCGAAGGACGGCGCGGTGGAGCGGGACCTGGCCACCGAACCTGCCGCGAATGCCGTTGGTTTTTCGGAGAGAACATTCTTTGCGGCGCTTTATCAGGAGAGGCCGGCGGCGCTCACACTGGTTCCGGTGCCGTGGGGCGATGAGGCCGGTGCGCCGAAACTGGCTTATTCCGACGCCTTTATCACCAGCAGGACTGCCTGCGGCAAGGAGCCGTGCGCAAGCGACGCGGCCGGGTTGGGGGCGTTCCTGACGAGCGCGGCGACGAAGAAGTACATCGCGTTGTCGAAAGATCTTCCGGCCGGGGATCCGGCGCGGCATCTGATCGTCGCCACGGAACCTTTCTACGACGATGACGACGTAAAGGGCGATGCTGTCTATGCCCGGATACTGGGCAGTTTCCTGAAGGGCGAAATCCAGCCCTACCTGAATTCGTTTACGCCGAAGCTGCAGTATGATTTGCTCTCCGGCATCTGCCCGATTCTGCGGGAGCAGAGCCCGGACTGGAAGTGCAAGGCGCCGAAGAAACCGGATGGAGGGCCGGGCGGGGGACGCCGGGGCGAGTCGAGACGGGGAGGGGCTGAATTAGCGGGGAGGGGATGGGGCGAAGTCGTTCCGGATGACTTTGCCGCCCTTCATCACGAAGCGGACGCGCTGAAGCTCGGTGATGTCGGCCAGAGGGTCGGCGGAGACGGCGATGAGGTCGGCGTACTTGCCGGGGGTGAGGGAGCCGATACGGTCCTGCCATCCCAGGGCTTGGGCGTTCACTGTCGTCGCGGCCTGGAGAGCGCGCGACGGAGTCATGCCGGCGCGCTTGACGAGGGCTTCGAAGTCGAGGGCCTGGGTTCCGTGGGCGTAGGCGGAGCCATCGACGCCGCTGCCCATCATGATTTTCAAACCCGGGGTGGCTGCGGCCATGGCTACGGCTTTTTCGAATATCGGAATGATGCGAAACCGGCCGCCGGTGTTCCGGGCGTCGACGTTATCGATGGAGGGTTCGAGGTAGCGAACGAAGGTGGGGTCGTAATAGAGCCCCTTGCGGACCATCAGGGCGGCCTGGGGCGGATCGAGGTCGAAGGCGTGCTCGATGGTGTCGCAGCCGGCGATGATGGCGTTTCTTTCGCCGTCGCCGCCGTAAACGTGACAGGCCGCTTTTTTGCCGAGGCGGTGAGTCTCGTCGATCAGCGCCTGCAGGACGGGCATGGGATAAGCGGGCGGGTATTGAACGTGGCCGGTGGCGGTGAAGGCGTAGGAGCGGGAGGGATAGAGCTTGATCCAGTCGGCGCCATGATCGACCTGGTCGCGGACGGCGGCGCGGGCTTCGGCAACAGAGCGGACCACGGCGCTGGCTAACGGGTTGCCGGGCGCGGCCGGATTGGAAGGCGCGGCGTCCCAGACGATGCCACGGGTGGAGACTTGAAAACGGGGGCCGTCGATGCGGCCCTGGTTGATGGCGTCGCGGATGGCTATGTCGGCGTAGCCATTGCCGTGGGTGCTCATGTCGCGCGCGGCGGTGAATCCGGCGCGGAGGTCGGCCTGGGCGTTCTGTACGGCGATCAGGAGGGAGGCTTCCGGGGTTCCGTTGGGTTTGCGGGTGTTGAACATGTGGGTGTGGGCGTCGATGAGGCCAGGCAGGACGGTGGCGCGGCCGAGGTCGATCACCTGCGCTCCGGGCGGAATGGCGACGCGGGCTTGCGATCCGACGGCGGTGATTCGCTCGCCGGAGAGGATGACCACCTGTTGGGGCAACATGCTGCCGGAGGTGCTGTCGAAGAGGCGGCCAGCGCGGATGGCGATGAGGCGCGGCGGCGGAGGGCAGGGAAAGACACCGCCGTCGGAGCCGGCGCAGGGCGGCGGGCCGGCTCCGCGCCAGGGCGCGGGCGGAGGTTGAACCTGCGCCGGAAGCGGGGTGAGACTCAGGGATGCGGCGAAGGCGGCGGTCAAGAGAGAAATACCGCGCGGGGGATGGCGGGGGTGCGGGCAAGCGGGCGCGCCGGCAGTCTCGGGAAGGCGCGGTTGAGTGCGCGGAGATGGAGTCGCATGGAGTCTGCTTGGCGGGACTGCAGGGGTGAGCCAGAAAATCGGTTTTGCCATCGGGGCGCCCTCGATTGTACATCGGGGCGCGGAGAGGAGGATTAGGAGAAGGGCTGAGGTTGGAGCCGGGCCGGGGCTTTCGTAGGATCATGTTTCAGGGGTGGGCGTCGAGACATGAGCGGCGGAGCGGCGGGGCGGGCGGGGATTCAGATATCGCCGGCGGTGCGGGAAGCGGCGCGGAAAGCCGGCGAGGAGTTGCTGCGCGACCTGCGGACATCGGCCGGAGGGCTGAGGCAGGCGGAGGCGGAGGAGCGGGCGCGGACAACGGGGCCGAACGAGGTGGCGCGGGAGAAGCCGCAGGGATGGTTCGTGCGGCTTTTGAGAATCGTGCGCAATCCGCTGGTGATCCTGCTGGCGATTCTGTCGTCGGTATCGTTTGCCACCGGAGATGCGCGGGCCGGGACGGTGATGGCGATGATGGTGCTGCTGAGCGCGGGCTTCCGTTTTCTGCAGGAAGCGAGGGCGGACGCGGCGGCGGCGAAGCTGAGGGCGATGATTCACGTGACGGCGACGGCGATGCGGGACGGAGAGCCGAAGGAGATCCCGCTGCGAGAACTGGTGCCGGGGGACATCGTGCATCTCTCGGCGGGCGACATGATTCCAGGCGACGTCCGGGTGCTGGCGTCCAAAGACCTGTTTGTGAGCCAGGGGAGCCTGACGGGGGAATCGCTGCCGGTGGAGAAGCTTCACGAGGCGGAAACGGTGGCGGCAGATTCGCCGGCCGAGGTGAAGAACATTTGCTTCCTGGGGACGAGCGTGCAGAGCGGCACGGCGACGGCGGTGGTGGTGGTGACGGGGCCGGATACGTATTTCGGGCGGATGGCAGGATCGATTGCCGGGGAGCGGGCGCCGACGAGCTTCGACGCGGGGCTGAACGGGTTCACGTGGCTGATGATCCGGCTGATGGCGATCATGGCGCCGCTGGTGTTCGTGATCAACGGGGTGACGAAACACGATTGGGAGGGAGCGTTTTTTTTCGCGCTGGCGGTGGCGGTGGGTTTGACGCCGGAGATGCTGCCGATGGTGGTGTCGGTGTGCCTGGCGAAAGGGGCGATGGCGATGAGCCGGAAGAAGGTGATTGTGAAGCGGCTGAACGCGATTCAGAACTTCGGCGGGATGGACGTGCTGTGCACGGACAAGACGGGGACGCTGACGGAGGACCGCGTTGTGTTGATGAGGCACTGCGATGTGTCGGGTGCCGAGAGCGAGGTGGTGCTGCTGGATGGGTACCTGATCAGCTATTTTCAGACGGGGCTGAAGAACCTGCTGGACCGGGCGATACTGGACAGCCCGGATTTCAAAGCGAGGGAGATACTGAGCAGGTACAAGAAGCTGGACGAGATTCCGTTCGACTTCAACCGGCGCATGATGTCGGTGCTGGTGGAGGATCCGGAGGGCGAGGCGATACTGCTGACGAAGGGAGCTCCGGAGGAGGTTTTCCACCACTCATCGCATTTCGAGCTGGACGGGAAGCTGTCGCCGATGGAGGAGGAGTTGATGGCGGGGCTGAAGGAAGAGTATGCGAGCCTGAGCAACGACGGCTTCCGCGTGCTGGCGGTGGCGACGAAGCGGCTGCCGGGGAAGAGAGTGTGCTCGAAGGAAGACGAGGGCGCGCTGGTGCTGCGAGGATATGTGGCGTTTCTGGACCCGCCGAAGGAATCGGCGGGGCGGGCGCTGGAGGCGCTTCACCGGAACGGGGTGGCGGTGAAGATCCTGACGGGAGACAACGCCCTCATCAGCCGGAAGGTTTGCGGGGACGTGGGGCTGGCGGCCGATCCGATGATGGTGGGCAGCGACGTGGAAAAAATGACGGAGGGGGAGTTGGCGGAGGCGGCGGAGAAGACGACGCTGTTTGCGCGGCTGTCTCCGGCTCACAAGGAGCGGGTGATCGGGGCGCTGAGGGGTAAGGGGCACGTGGTGGGGTTCATGGGGGACGGCATCAACGACGCGCCGGCGCTGCGGGCGGCGGATGTGGGCATTTCGGTGGACACGGCGACGGACATCGCGAAGGAATCGGCGGACTTGATTCTGCTGGAGAAGGATCTGACGGTGCTGCAGGGAGGCGTGACGGAGGGGCGGAAAGTATTTGCGAACGTGCTGAAGTACATTCGGATGGGGGCGAGCTCGAACTTCGGGAACATGTTCAGCGTGCTGGGGGCGAGCGCGTTCGTGCCGTACCTGCCGATGGCGCCGATCCAGGTGTTGACGAATAACCTGCTGTACGACTTTTCGCAGGTGCCGATTCCGGCCGATGGGGTGGACGAGGAGCAGGTGGCGCGGCCGAGGCCGTGGAACCTGGCTGAGATCCGGCGATTCATTCTGTTCATTGGGCCGATCAGCTCGGTGTTCGATTACACGACATTTTTCGTGATGCTGTGGGTGTTTGGGTGCTGGGACAAGTCTCGGGCGGCGGTGTTTCAGACGGGGTGGTTTGTCGAATCGCTGATGACGCAGACTCTGATCATTCACGTGATCCGGACGCATAAGATTCCGTTCGTGCAGAGCCGGGCGAGCGTACCGGTGATGCTGACGACGGTATCGGTGATGGCGTTCGGGATATGGCTGCCATATTCGCCGGTAGCCTCGCCGCTGGGATTCGCGCATCTGCCGCCGATGTACTGGCCGATCCTGGCGCTGACGCTGGTGGCATACGTGGGGCTGACGCAGACGGTGAAGAGCTGGCTGGTGCGGAAGCGATGGATTTGAGGGCGGAGGGGGAAGCGGCGGGGGAATGCTGGTTCAATAGAAGTTGGCGACATTAGCGAATCGGGCGGGCGGGCGGCGGCGGCGGATGCGGGCGGGGCTACTGGCCGCGCTGATGGCGCTGGCGGCGGCGAGGGTGAGCGGGCAGGCGGGGGACGGGGAGATTCGGGTGGAGGCGGCGGACCCGACGGGACTGCCGGTGGCGGCGGAGGTGGAGTTGGACTGCGCCTCGTGCCCGTATCACGGGGTGTTCCGGGCGGAGGCCGGGGGGCGGGTGGCGGTGCACCGGCTGCCGTATGGAGCGTACCGGGTGAGGGTGACGCGGGCGGGGTTGAGCGCGGTGGAGCGGACGGTGGAGGTGAGGAGCGCGCTGCCGGTGGAGGTGAAGGCGGTGCTGGGGCCGGAGGAGGTGCGGGAGAGCGTGAGCGTGAGCTCGGGGGGCGGACTGGTGGATACGCAGGCGGTGAATTCTCCGGAGCGGATCGGGGCCGAGGATTTGAGCGAGAGGACGGCGGCGCCGCCGGGGCGGGGGTTGTCGAGCCTGGTGTTGACGGAGCCGGGGTGGGTGGCGGAGGCGAACGGGATTCTGCATCCGAGGGAGTCGGAGTACCAGGTGCAGTATGTGATCGACGGGATTCCGCTGACCGACAACCGGTCGGCGGCGTATGTGGCGGACCTGGACACGGAGAGCGTGCAGGAGATGAGCGTGATGACGGCGGGGTATCCGGCGGAGTTCGGGAGGAAGCTGGGGGGCGTGGTGGAGGTGGATACGGCGCGGGATGCGCGGCAGGGGTTTCACGGGCGGGCGGCGGGGACGGGAGGGAGTTTTCAGACAGCGGGAGGGTATGCGGAGGGGCAGTATGGATGGGGGGCGAACACGCTGACGATGAGCGGGGCGGCGGAGACGACAGACCGGTATCTGGATCCGCCGGTGACGCAAAACTACACCAATCACGGGACGCTGGAAGATTTTCTGGGGCATTACGAGAGGGACCTGGGGCCGAAGGACCGGCTGGGGATTGTGGTGAGGCGGGAGCAGGCGCGGTTTCTGGTGCCGAACGAGATGGTGCAGGAGGCGGCGGGGCAGAGGCAGGACCGGACGAGCCACGAGACGGCGGCGCAGGTATCGTACACGCACATCTTTTCGCCGGAGCTGCTGTTGGATTTGCGGGGGATGGCGCGGGACATCACGGCGGGGTTCTGGTCGAATCCATTGTCGACGCCGATGATCGCGGGGCAGGACCGGAGCTACCGGGAAGGGTATGGGAAAGCGGCGGTGACGGGGCACACGGGGGCGAACGACTGGAAGGCGGGTGTGGAGACTGACTTCGCGGGGTTGCGAGAGGCGCTGGGGTATCAGATCACAGACGCGAGCCAGTTCGCGCCGGGGACGCCGGCGGCGTTTCAATTTTTGGGGCGGGCGCAGGACCGGGAGCAGGGGGCGTTTGCGCAGGACACGCTGCGCGCGGGGAAGTGGACGCTGAGCGGGGGGCTGCGGATGGATCATTACAGCCTGCTGGTGAGGCAGACGGCGTGGAGCCCGCGGGCGGGGGTTGCGTATTCGGTGGGGAAGGAGCTGGTGCTGCGGTTCGCCTATGACCGGGTGTTTCAAACGCCGGCGTTTGAGAATCTGCTGGTGTCGAGCTCGGCGGCGGTGGCGAGCCTGAGCGACCAGGTGCTGCGGCTGCCGGTGCGGCCGTCGACGGGGGATTATTTTCAGGCCGGGTTCACGCAGGGGATTTTCGGGAAGCTGCGGGTGGAGGGGAACCTGTACCACCGGGCGATGAACAACTATGCGGACGACGATCTGCTGTTGAACACGGGGATCAGTTTTCCGATCGCGTTTGCGAGGGCGGTGGTTTATGGGGCAGAGGTGAAGGTGGAGATGCCGCGGTGGGGGAGATGGTCGGGGTGGGCGAGCTACTCGAACTCGAGGGGGAACGGATTTTTTCCGGTGACCGGGGGGCTGTTTCTGGGAGAGAGCGCACCGGGGGCGATTAGCGCGGGGGCGGTGTCGTTTCCGGTATCGCAGGACCAGCGGAACACGGCGCGGGCGAGGGTGCGGTATGAGATCGGGCCGCGGGTTTGGGCGGCGATGGGAGCCTGGTATGACAGCGGGCTGCCGGTGGACTTCAACGGGACGTATGAGCAGGCGGCGGCGCAGTATGGAGCGGACATTCTGGCGAGGGTGAACTTCAGCGACTACCGGACGCGGCCGGCATTTTCGCTGGACGCCTCGGTGGGGGTTCTGGTGAGGAAGGCGGAGAAGCTTCCGGTGCGGTTTCAGGCGGACGTGACGAACCTGACGGACAAGCTGAACGTGATTAACTTTGCGGGGCTGTTTTCGGGGACGGCACTGGCGGCGCCGCGGAGCGTGAGCGCGCGGATGGAGACAAGTTTTTGACTATTATTTACGTTCGGGAGCTAGAGTACATAAGAACCGGCGGGTTACACTGAAGGCTCGTGCGTGAGAGTGCCAGAGAGGATAAATGATGAAATTTCTGATCGGATTGATCGTGGGATTGCTGGTGCTGCCAGCGGCAGGGTATTTGTATTTGAGTATGGGGATGGCGCCGGTAGCGACTTCGGCGCCGCCGTTACCGATGGAACGGTACCTGACGCACAAGGCGCTGAACGCGCGGATCGACCGAGAGGCGCCATCGGGGGTGACGCTGGCGGCGACGGAGGCCAATTTTGTGGCGGGCGTAAAGGTTTATAAAGAAAACTGCGCGGTGTGCCACGGGCTGCCGGGACAGGAGAAGCAACCGATTGCCAAGGGGATGTTTCCGCCGCCGCCGCAGTTGTTCACCGGTCACGGGGTGACGGACGATCCGGCGGGGGAGACGTACTGGAAGGTGAAGAACGGGATCCGGCTGACGGGGATGCCGGGATTTACGGGCTCGCTGAGCGAGGAACAGATGTGGCAGGTAAGCATCATGCTGGCGCAGGCGGACAAACTGCCGGCGGCGGCCCTAGCGGCGTTGAAGCCATAGCCTAAGAGGGTTGAGCGCGGCGGGGGGACTTACTCGTTGTTGTAAGTGATGCGGTTTAACAGGCCGGGGTCGTTAGTTACTGTACGGATGAGTGTGCCGTCCCACGCGGCTCCGCCGCCGGGAGTGAAGTTCTCCTGGAGCACGGGAGTTCCGCCGGCGTCGAGATAGTCGATGCTGAGAGAAGCGCCGCGGAGGGTTAGTTCGGCGAAGCCGTTGGTGCCGACAAGGGTGCCGCCGGCGAGGCGGCGGAAGCGGTTGGGGTGGACGGTGGTGAGGCCGTCCCAGTATTCGACACGTTGGGCGCGCTCGCCGTCGGGATAGGCCGGGGACGGCATCTCGACGGGCATGCCGCCGTGGCCGAGGCAGCGGGCGTAGGCGGTGAGGTGATGATCGGGGCCGAGGAACTTGTAGTAGACGGCCAGACGGTGTTCATGGCCCCAGAGCCAGACGATGTCCTGATGGGGGAAAAACGGGGCGAGCTGGGAGGCGGGCCTGGGATAGTCGCCGTTGCCGAAGCCGCTGAACCATTGGTGGTGGCTGAGCAGGACGGTGGGCTTGCGGTTGCGGAGGGGGTCGACGACGCGGGCAAGCCAGTCGAGCAGCGCGGGCTCCAGGCGACAGTCGCCGGAGAGGGTGTCGGAGTTGTAGCCGGTGTCGATAGCGAGGATGCGCCAGACGGGGGACTCAAGGCAGAAGTAGCTGCGCAACTGGCGTTGGTCGGCGGAGGAGGGGATGCCGAGCTGGGGGAGGAAGCGCTCGAGGTAGCCGTGGCCACCGGAATACATTTCATGGTTGCCGTTGAGGGCGAAGCTGCCGCGGGAGCCTTTGGGCCAGAGGACGCCTTTGTAGGCGGCGGTATCGACGCCGAGACAGTTCTCGTCGACTTCGGCTTCGGTTCCGACATAGTAAATGTCGCCGAGGTGGATGGTAAGTTCGGGATTCCGGGAGGCCATGGAATCGGCGACCTGCTGGGAAACGTCAGTGCCGGTGGCCCAGTCGCCTGCGAGGGCCATGCGGAGGGAGCCATCGGGGGCGAGGAGGGGGGAGAGATCGTAGCGGCCTTGATCGCCGGTAGGGGGATAGGGATCGAAGGGGTGTTTCTTGTCGGAGGGAACGAACAGGGACTCGATGTCGGTCTGGTAAGTGGCTTTGAGCCAACTTACGATCCAGGGCAAGATGTCGCCGCTGTCGAAGGCGTTGAGGGGCGGGTGGGGTAAGCCAGCGGGGGGATGGAGGCGGGCGGAGCGATAGTGGGACTGGAGAAGACTGCGGCCGAGGCCGACGTAGCTTTCGAGAGATTTTCTGGTGGTGGGCGGGGTTGTGGCGGGCATGGTTTGGAAGGATAATCCTTTCGATATTTTAGGGGACCGGGGAGCTGTTGCGGCGGAGGCGGCGGATTGAGATATGCTATGGCAGTCCGGGAAATCGCGTGGGAAACGGCGCGTGGGTTTTGGCCTTGAATATCGTGATTTTTTCCATAAGGAGTCATAACAATGAAGGAAATCAGCGGCGGCGGAGCACGGGTGGGGCGGAGAGAGTTCGGCCAGATGGCGTTGGGGGCGGCGCTGGCGGGCGCGGCGGGGCGGACGGGACAGGCGAAGGTAGTGCCGAACCCGCCGGGGATCAAGATTGCAACCAGTTACCGGGCCGACCCGACGGATGAGGACTTACTGTTTCTGAATCAGATCGGGGTGGAGTATGTCAGCCTGGGGGCGACGCCGGCGACAGCGAACGCGGAGTCGTTCACGAAGATGCGGGAGCGGTATGAGGCGGCGGGGCTGAAGGTTTATAACATCGGGACGGCTGTTGGGCCGAGCGGCATTTTGCATAACATGCCGGAGGTGACGCTGAATCTGCCGGGGCGAGATCAGAAGATAGAGGAGTACAAGAACTATCTTCGATATATCGGGCAGGCGGGCGTACATTACACGACTTACGCGCACATGGGGAACGGCATCTGGAGCAGCGGGAGGGCGAAGACGCGGGGATGCGACACCCGGGAATTCGACATGGCGAGTCCGAACAAGAAGGGGTATTGGGCGGGACAGGTTTTCGAAGGGCCGTTGTCACACGGGCGGGTGTATTCGAAAGAGGAGATCTGGGAGAACTACACGTACTTCATCAAGCAGGTGGCGCCGGTGGCGGAGGAGGCGGGAGTGCGGATCGGGATTCATCCGGACGACCCGCCGGCGCCGGTGCTGGCGGGGGTGCCGCGGTGTATTTTCGGGAATTTCGAGGGATACAAGAGGGCGATGGAGATTGCGGATTCGCCGAACGTGGGGCTGTGTTTGTGCTGCGGGACGTGGCTGGAGGGCGGGAAGCAGTTGACGGGGAAAGATCCGGAGGAGATGATCCGGTATTTCGGGGCGCAGAAGAAGATTTTCAAGATTCACTTCCGGAACGTGAGCGCGCCGCTGCCGCATTTCATCGAGACGTTCATGGATAACGGGTATTACGACATGTACAAAATCATGCGGGCGCTCCAAGAGGTGGACTACGACGGGATCGTGATTCCGGATCACGTACCGGGGATGGGGCCGGACCGGGAAGGTGGGCGGCCGCACGACTCGTTGGACGCCTACATTCGGGCGAGCCTGGCGTACAGCATTGCGTATATGCGGGCGTTGCGGGACAGGGCGATGCGGGAGGCGGGCTGAGGGGGGTGCGTTGGTTCAGCCTGAAATCGAGAGCCGGCGCTCCCCGTTAGCGGATGGAAAGGGCGGCCGCTGAAACGGCGCCTGGTTTCAACGAAGGGCTTGCCAGGACATAAGCGCGGTTCGGCAGGCCGTTCGGGCCGTGGCTAGCGGACGGCGCACGGTTACAACTTCGGGATGCCAAGTCATCCGCGCAGGGGCGAGATGATGGACTCAACCAATGAACCACGCTAAGTGAGATACGCGCAGCTATAACTACGCTGTCTTGACTGGCGAGGCATGGCAGGCGCGGTTAGCGCTATTGAGGGGCTTGCCGACTAGCGGTTGCCGGATTTCTGAACCATGGCGTTGATGATATTGTCGTTCACGCCGCCTTCCTGCAACCGGATCAGATCCTGGGTGCCGGTGTCGAAGTTGGCTGTGGAGCCGGCGATCTTGCTCAAAATGATCTCTTCGGAAAGTCCGGCTTTCTGCATTCCGACGATGTCGGCGTTGGTGAGCACAGGGCCAGGCGAAATCCTGGTATCGGCCGAGGTATTGAGGGCGGCGGGGGAATCGGTGCCCGGACGGAATTCAGCGAGGCGGGCGTCGCCGCTGACATAGGCAGTGGTTTCGGTACCCTTGTCGAAGGCCACGTCTTTACCTTTCACCCACACCAACACGGGGGAGGCTGCGATAGTGGCGGCTACACGGGTGCCGCTCATGTCGCCTTCTCCCTTTTCGCGGGTGGCGCGCAGGGGGATGGTCTGTCCATCGGCGAGGCGCACGGAATCGACGCTGAGTTCGAGAGCGCCGGCGCGTCCGAAGCGGCGTTTGGCTTGCACCTTGGTCACGCGGCCGAGGGCGACGGCACCCTTCGGGATGACCACGTAATTCCGGTCGATGACGGGTTCGGTGACTTCGAAATCCACCGTTTCCTGGACTTGCGCGGTGGCGGAAGAGACATTTCGGCTGAGACGAAGACGCACGGGGGTGCCGTCCTGAAGGGTACGCACCTGGGCAACGGCGGCTATTGAGACGAGGAAGAAAGCACAGGCATAACGCATGGTGAACCTTTGGGAAGCGAATACGGGAACGCTTCGGGGCAGGTAGAAATCCGCAGTCTCGGACCCAGAAGTCAGATTTCGTTGGTCACCAAAAATTTGGAGAACAACATTCCAGGCGGTAACAGAATCGAGATGTCCATCTTGAGTATACTCTCGAAGGTATGCGGCCGCGCTGGACCACGGATTCAATTCTGCACGAGGCCCCTGACGAAAGCGCGTGGCCGTCTCGAAACCCGTCGCAAAAGCTCAGCGGGGTTTGTTTTTAGACGGGTTGTGTTGCGACAACATTCCACCCGAGGCAGACAGATACCGTTTCCGCGCCCGGGTGCCGCCTGGCGACGAATCCGGCGTTGTTGCCTCGCCGCCTCCGGCTTCCGATCCCTGCCGGCGTGGATCGCCTGCCGGGGCCCGGCGGGCATGTCCTTCGGAGTGGTGTAGGTTGAGCGGCGGGGTGCAAAGGGGGCGTCATTTTTCGCTTGACTGTACTAGCTGACTAGTACACTATAGCTTTAGTGGGCAACATACAGACAAAGCGGAAAGGGTTTTCGATCCGGCTGGACGGGGAGAGCGGAGTTCCGGTGTACCGGCAGATTATGGACCAGATTACGGCGGGGATTGCGGCGGGGGCGCTGGCGGGCGGAGATCAGTTGCCGACGGTGCGGCAATTGGCGGTGGATTTGACGGTGAATCCGAACACGGTGATCCGGGCGTACCGGGAGCTGGAAATCCGGGGGATTCTGGAGACGGCGCAGGGGACGGGGACGTTTATATCCGAGCAGGAAGGGATGGACGAGGGGCAGGCTCGGCGGCGGAGGCTGGAGCAGTTTGTGGGGGAGATTGCAGCGCGGGCGGGGGCGGCGGGGTTCACGGTGGATGAGATTGTGGCGCAGTTGCGGCAGATGCAGGGCGGAGAGGGAAAGACGAGGAGATAGAGACATGACGAAGGAATTTCAGATGAACAAGAGCGGGATGAACGGAGCGGCGGTGGCGCTGTTTGTGGCGGCGGCGGCGATTGGTGCGGTGGGAGCGGCGGCGAGCGGGAGGCCGTGGCCGGCGATTGTGGGGGCGGCCGTTGGAATCTATCTCCTGTTCGCGGTGAAGGTGGCCGATCCTTGGGAGAAGGTGGCGGTGCTGCGGCTGGGGCGGTATGCGGGGCTCCGGGGGCCGGGGTTGTTTTTCATCGTGCCGGTGGTGGACCGGCTGAGCCGGTACGTGGACCAGAGGATCCGTGTGGCGAGCGTGACGGCGGAATCGACGCTGACACGGGACACGGTGCCGGTGAACGTGGATGCGATCGTGTTCTGGCTGGTTTGGAACGCGGAGAAATCGATACTGGAGGTCGAGGACTTCGTGCAGGCGATCACGATGAGCGCGCAGACGGGGCTGCGGGAGTCGATTGGGAGGCACGAACTGGCGCAGATGATCACGGAGCGGGAGACGCTGGGAAGGGAGCTGCAAAGGATACTGGACGAGAAGACGAATCCGTGGGGGATCACGGTGCAGTCGGTGGAGATACGGGACGTGAGGATTCCGCAGGCGCTGGAGGATGCGATGTCGAGGCAGGCGCAGGCGGAGCGGGAGAGGCAGGCGCGGAACATATTGGGGCAGGCGGAGACGGAGATTGCGGACAAGTTTTCGCAGGCGGCGCAGACGTATCAGGACAACCCGGTGGCGCTGCATTTGCGGGCGATGAACATGTTGTACGAGGCGATCAAGGAGCGGGGTTCGATGGTGATTGTGCCGTCGTCGGCGGTGGAGACGATGGGGTTGGGAGGGATGATGGGGACGGCAGCGCTGGGCGGGGCGAAGGCGGGCTGAAAGGCCCGCCTTGCGCAGTGCGCGTCAGAAGAACAATTTGAGCGCGAGTTGGAGCAGGCGCGGGGGGCCGGCCTGGAGGATCTGGCCGAAGGCGGGGGACTGAAGATCGTTTTCGGGGAGGCCGAAATTGGGGTGGTTGAAGATATTGAAGCATTCGGCGCGGAACTGGAGGCGGGCGGACTCTCCGAGCGGGAAGGTTTTGAAGAGCGAGAAATCGACGTCTTCGATGCCGGGGCCGCGGACGGCGTTGCGGCCTTCGTTGCCGAACTGGCCGGCCTGGGTGACGGGGTTGAGCTGAAGGAAGGGGCTGCGGGTGACCCATTGGTTGGGGGAGTGGGGCTGGTTCGAGTTGGGGTTGGAGATGAGGTCCGGGCGGCTGGAGTAGAAGCCGGTGATTTCGGGGGCGCTGCCCTGGAGGCTGACGTTGGCGCTGTCGTAGACGGTGAAGGGAGTGCCGGTGGAGAGGTTGGCGATGAGGTTGAGCTGCCAGCCGTTGAGAAGAAAGGCGGCGGGGCGCGAGGCGCCGTGCCAGGAGGGAATCGCGTAGCTGCCGCTGAAGGCGAAGCGATGGGTGGCGTCAAACAGGGAGGGTCCGCGTTCGGCGCGGAGGTCGAAGGGATTCTGGGCGAGGTCGTTTTCGCCGGCAACGAGTGTTGGGGCCGAGCCGGCTACGTTGAGGGAGGAGATGTCGTCGAGAGTTTTGGAGTACCAGTAAGAAGCGTTGAAAGAGAGGCCGTTGGAGTACTGCCGGGTGAGCGAAACTTGCAGAGCATTGTAAGTGGAGTTCGATATATCGGCGAGGAGGCCGACAGAACCGTAGTTACAAAGGCCGGAGGCGTTGCAGGTGGTGTAAAGGCGCTGCTGGTTGTTATTGGAGGGGTTGACGCCGGGGCCGTAGATGGTGGGGTTGCCTTCGATGAAGCGGGGCAGGTGGGTAGCTTTGGAGCCGACGTAGCGGACATCGAGGAGGTAGTCGTGGGCGACGGTGCGTTCGATGGAGAAGTTCCAGTCCTGTGAGTAGGGCGGCTGCATACCGGACTGGATGGTGAGGACGGTGGCGGGGGCGACAAAGGATTGGCCATTGAAGGGAAAAGGCGCGCCGCCGTAGGGGTTGGAGATATCGAAGCCGGGGCCGGGGAGCTGGTAGGCCTGGGTCCAGGGGAGAGCGCTGACGGAAGCCTGGAGAGGTCCGCCGGTGCCGTTGGTGTAGCCGTCATAGAAGATGCCGTAACCGGCGCGGACGGAGGTTTTGCCGTCGCCGAAGGGGTCCCAGGCGAGGCCGACGCGGGGCATGAACTCTTTGTAGTCGACCGGGGCGATGCCGGCGGGAACGCCGCGGTCGCCGGGGAAGAGGAGACCGGCGGGGGCGGACGGATAGACGGTGGACTGGACACCGGGGGCCCAGGCGTTGAGGCGGTTGCGGATTTCGGTGTAGGGGGTGTTGACCTCGTAGCGGAGGCCGTAGTTGAGGGTGAGGCGGGGAGTGATGCGCCACTCGTCCTGAGCGTAGCCGGAGGCGATCCATTTGCGGAGGCCGCGGTCGAACTGGCCGCCGCCCTGGAAGAACTGGACGGACTGGCCGAGCAGGAAGCTGGCGTAGGAGTCGCTGGCGGGGAAGGGGGCGAAGACGAAGAAGCCGTTGGTGGCGATGCCGAACAGGACGTTGATCTGCTGGCGGTCGAGATCGGCGCCGAATTTGAAGTTGTGACGGCCGGCGGTGACCGAGAGGGAGTAAGAGGCCTGGTAATCGTTCTGGTAGGTGTTCTGCGGGCCGGTAATTGGATTACCAAGAGAAGCGTAGCCACTTACTATGAGATAGGGGACGCCCTGATTGAGGCTGAGGGTGGGCTGGTAATTGAAGCCGAGGGAACTGCCTGGGGTGTGGTTCTGGGCCTGGCCGGCGAGGAAGACGTTGCGGAAGAAGGAGAGGCGGACGGTCTGCAGGGTTTGGGGGCTGAAGAGATGGACGTGGGAGACAGTGAAGGAGTTGGAGACGATATCATCGGTGACGGGGAAGCCGGGGACGCCGGCGCCGGCGATGGGGAGGGGGTCGAACTGGTGGGTGGAAGAAGAGGAGAAGCGGGCAAAGAGCTGGTCGTTATTGGCGAAGTAGTGATCGAGGCGGAAGCCGCCCTGGTCGTAATCGTTTGAGCCGAGCTGGGTGGATTCGTAGACGGAGGGGCCGATGTTGGGGAGGGGGTAGAGTTTCGAGGCCTGGAGGGCGATGGGATTGAGAAACTCGGAGGGGATTTGGTTGTTGGGGAAGGGCTGGCCGGTGAATTCATTGATGAGGGGAGCGGGCTGGCCGGTGGCGGGGTCGATGAGGCCGGAGAAATCGCCGGTGCGCTGGGCGGCGGTGGGGACGATGGCGGCCTGGGTTTTGCCTTCGGAGTCGCGCTGGCCTTCGTAGAAGAGGAAGAAGAAGTCGCGATTCTTGCGGATGGGCCCGCCGAGAGTAGCGCCGAACTGATTGCGGTGGAGGGGTTCGGTTTGGGCGGCGAAGAAGTTGCGGGCGTCGAGGGAGCTGTTGCGGAGGAACTCGTAGAGGTCGCCGTGGAAGGCGTTGGAGCCGGATTTGGTGACGACGGAGGTGGTGGCGCCGCTGGTTTCGCCGTATTCGGCGGGGGCGTTCAGGGTGAGGATGCGGAACTCGGCGACGGAATCGACGGGGACGCGGAGGGCGTAGCCACCATTGACGCTGTCGACGTTGGAGGCGCCGTCGAGGAGGTAGTTATTGGATTCTGGGCGCTGACCGTTGACGGCGTAAGCCTGGCCGGCGCGGGCGATGCCGCCGGCTTCGGCGAGGCCGGCGGTCATGGGGGCGACGCCGGGCTGGAGGAGGCCGAGTTGGGTGAGATCGCGGCCGTTGAGAGGGAGGTCGAGGATTTGTTTTTCGAGGACGGTGTTGCCGATGGTCTGACTGGTGTCGACCATAACGGCGGAGGAGACGCTGACTTCGGTGTGGGAGCCGGCGAGGGAGAGACGGACGGGGTAGTTGACGGTTTGGCCGATGTCGATGCGGAGGGGGGAGACGGAGAAGGGGGCGAAGCCCTGGGCGGAGACGTCGAGCGAATAGAGGCCGGGCGGGAGGAGGGAGAGATGGAACGAGCCGGAGGAGTCGGAGGAAACGGCGCGGGCGAGGCCGGTGCGGGTATCGCGGACCGAGACGCGGGCGCCGGAGACGACGGCGCCGGAGGGGTCGTTGATGCGGCCGTCGAGGGTTCCGGTGGGCTCCTGAGCGTAGAGACACGCGGACACACTTATAGTAAGCAAGGCGATGATTCGCATGATTGATTGACTAACTCGGGAGTTAGTTTAGCTAGTGTAAGGGGAGTAGTATGAAGGCACAATAGCGCAAAGTTACTAGACGGACGTTTTTTCGAGCGAATGGGGCAGAACGGGGGGAATTTTGTGGATGGGGTGGGAGCGAGCGAAGGAGAGGAGACGCGTGCGGGGTTTACGGGAGGGGAGCGGGAGCCACGGGGGAATTCGGGATGGAGCGGGAGTTGCGCCGGCGGAGGGGGGCGTTCAGCCGTCGAGCGGTGTGGCGAGTGCGCGGCTGTTGTCAGAAGTGGAGGCATCGGCATAGTTGTCTTCGAGGCAAAGCGCAGGCTTTGTGCCGATGGTGGCCGATGGACGCCAGATCCGCCGGCGCCGGATCACCGAGCCGAGCGCCGGGCAGCAATTCCGGCTTGCGCAAGTTGGGCACAGCCTGGACGAGCAATTCGAGCACAGCGGCAAACGGATGCGGACCCGGCGACTGCCGGCACTGATTCCGAGCAGCGCAGGCGCCTGGGCGCGACTGAGCAGAGGAGCTTGGGTTATGGCGCCGCGCCCTGGAGCATGAAGACTACGCCGCCGGAGTTGTTTCCGCCGCCACTGGTTACGCCGAAGATGTTCCCCGAGGGGCCGCGGATGAGTTCGCCGGCGGGGTAGGCGCCGTCGGCGCCGCAGGTGAAGGTGTGCAGCACGGTGTATATGCGCGCCGTATCGAGCTTGAAGACTACTCCGCAGCCGCTGGTGGATTGAACGGTGGTTCCGTAGAAGTTACCCGATGGGTCGCGGACGAGGCCGGATTCGGGGCGTGATCCGCCGCTATCGTATTGGAAAGAATGCAGGACCTTAAAATTGCCGGCAGGATCGAGCTTGAAGACGGAGCCAGCGCCGGCGGCGCCGCCGGATGACGTGGTTCCGAACAGATTGCCCGCCGCATCGCGGATGAGGCCGCCTGGTGACGAGTGGTTGTTGGCCGGGAAGTTGTAGAGGACGGTTTCATTGCCGGCCGGATCGAGCTTGAAAAAAACGCCAGCGCTGAAGGCGCCGCCGAAGGGGGTAGAACCGTAAAGATTGCCGTCGGGGTCTAAGACCACACCGGCATAGGGCGATTTCCCGTCGAGCCCGCCGGTAAAGCTATGGAGAACAGCAAAATTGCCTGCGGCATCCAGCTTGAAAATGGAGCCTGAATCCGATGGGCCGCCTCGATTGGCGGCGCCATACAGGTTGCCGGCGGTGTCGCCGGCCAGGCTGCCAGCCGGGCACGAACCTTCGGCGTTGGCGAAGGTATGGAGTACGGAATAATTGCCGGCCGTATCGAGCTTGAATAGCAGGCCGCACTCGGTTGCGCTTTGGTAAGAGGCGAATCCGTAAAGGTTGCCGGCCGCGTCACGGTAGAGGGGCGAGTACGGTTGGCTCCCACCGGGGCCGGGCTTGAACTTGTAGAGGACGGTTTCGGCCAGGGTAGGGGCGCTGAGTTTGAATAACACGCCGAGGTCGGCGCTGCCGCCCTGGTTTGTGGTTCCAAAGAAGTTGCCGGCGGAATCGGCGACGACGGGGTTGGGCGAAGTGCCGTTGAAGGCGTAAGGAAAAGTATAGAGGATCGACGTATGGCCGGCAGTATCCAGCTTGTAGAGGGCGCCGAGGACAGAGTGGTGGCCGGCGGCTGAGCCGTAGAGATTGCCGGCCGAGTCGCGAATGATGCCCGCGGCAGGATCGCCAGCGTCGGCTCGGCCCGAAAAGGAGTAAAGCACGGTCTCGTTTCCGGCCGGGTCGAGTTTGAAGACGACGCCATGGCCGCCGGTACCGCCGTCTTGCGTGGTGCCGAGAAGATTGCCGACGGGGTCGAGGATCAGGTCGGCCGATGGGCGGCCACCGTCGGCGCCTCCCGTGAAGGTGTAAAGGAGCGAGAAATTTCCGGAGGTATCCAGCTTAAAAACGGTTCCCGAATTTCCGGCGGGGCCATAGGACGTGGTTCCGTAGAGGTTGCCTGCCGAGTCGAGGGTCAGGCCGGCGGCGGGGCAGATTCCATCGTCGGTGGCGAATGCATGAAGCACTGAATAATTGTCCAGGGGATCCAGCTTGAAAATGACGCCGGCCTGCGCCGCGCCGCCGTTGCAGGCGGTCCCGTACAGGTTACCGGCTTGGTCAAGAATTACACGACCGCTGGGGAAGCCTCCATCGGCGCCTCCGGTGAAGCCGTGAAGCACGGTGAAATCGCCGGCCGGGTCTAGTTTGTAAATCGTGCCTTCGCCGCCGGGACCATCGTTGATGGCAGTGCCATAGAGGTTGCCCGAGGAATCCAGGATCAATCCGGACTGAGGGTGACTTCCGTCGGAAGGGCCAGCGAACTTGTGAAGCACCCTGAGATTGCCGGCCGGGTCAATTCTGTAGATGGTGCCTTGGCCGCCTGTGCCTCCGCCGGAGGTGGTTCCATAAAGATTGCCCGCGGAGTCGAAGATCACTCCGGCATGCGGGGCACGTCCATCGGGACCGCCGGTAAACTCGTGCAGCAACGTCTGGTGGCCGGCGGAATCGAGCTTGAATACGACGCCGGCGTTGCCTGCGCCGCCGACTTGGGTGGTCCCGAAGAGTTCGGCGGAGGGGCCGAAAGTGAGGACGGAGACGGGGTGCGCGCCGCGGGGCATATTCGAGAAGCTGTGCAGGACGACCTCGACGGGGCCCTGGGCTTGTGCAGGGCGGGCGGCCAAGGCTGTGATGGCGAGGCACAGCAAAGGGTTCCAGGAGAGGCGTCGAGCACGGCGAATGCGGGCGTTGCCGGTGGAGCACGGCCGGGAGGCATGGGTTCCGTTCCGGACAATTGGCGCGGGTTGAATGCCTTGAAGATCGATGGTCATGCTGGTTCTACCTCCGCTTTATGAGTGAGTGAAACGCCGGGCAGATGGCGACGGGCTCGGGGTGTCCGGGCACATGCGGGCGTCCGCTCCGCGGGGGACGGTACGCAAGCCAGGCCCGGGTGGGCAAACTCCGGGCGTGATAAGGAGCGGGGGCATGCCGAACTGGCGACCGTTGCGAGCGGCGGTTTCACCGGACGAATTGACGGCGAGGCCAGCATCTCAGTTGAGGATGCGGCGGCTGAGGGTGGCTGTCAAGATATATCGTGATCAGATTAGTCGTGGTATTGGTGACTGGGACTAGTGGGACTGGGAGAACTGGGGCGGGTTTTGAGAAGGGTGGCGGGGGCGGAGCGGGCGCGGGTGGCGGCGGTTTCGAGGATTTGTTTGGACGCGTTCGAGGATGGGGACAGGAGGCAGGTGAGACCGGCGGCGTGGGGGGGCGGGGTGGAATGAGGAGGTAACTTTTGGCGGGCGGCGCGGTAGGGCTAGGTGATGACGGGCATCTTCCGCGATCTGCAATACTGCGTGCGCACGCTGCGCAAGTCTCCGGTTTTTCTGGTGGTGGCCGTTGTGTCGCTCGCCCTGGGCATCGGGGCGAACACGGCGATCTTCACGTTGATTCATCAATTAATTCTGCAGCCGCTTCCGGTGCGGGATCCGGAGCAACTGGTGATGCTGGCCGGCCGGGGGAAGCATTACGGAGGGAACAACGGACCGAACAAGCTTTCCTATCCGATGTACCGGGAGATCCGCGACCGGAACCAGGCGTTCAGCGGGATGTTCGCCACGTACCCGATGACGGTGAGCGCGACGTTTCAGGGGCACACGGAGTTGATCGGAGCGGACCTGGTTTCGGGGAATTACTTTCCGGTACTCGGGATCGGAGCGGCGGCGGGGCGGGTGTTCAATGCCTCCGACGATCTGATGCAGGGCGGGCATCCGCTGGCGGTGCTGAGCTACGGGTATTGGCATTCGCGATTCGGGGCGGATGCGGGGATCGTGGGGAAGCAGATTGTGGTGAACGGGCGGGCGCTGACGATTATCGGTGTGAGCCAGGCGGGTTTTGATGGAGTGGAGCCGGGCCGGGCACCGCAGATCCGGATCCCGGTGACGATGAAAGATTATCTGCCGCGAACCGATTTTGACAGCTTGAACCGCGACCGCTTTCGCTGGGCCGAAGTTTTCGGGCGCCTGAAACCGGGCATGACGAGGGAGAAGGCACAGGAGGAGCTGCAGCCGCTGTTCCACGAGATACTGAACCGGGAGGTGACCGAGCCGCCGTTTGCCAAGGCGTCGCCGTTTGTGAAACAGCAGTTTTTGCGGATGTGGATGGAGGTGATGCCGGGGTCGAAAGGGCGCTCGAATCTGCGGAGGACGTACGCGAAGCCGCTGTTTGCGTTGATGGGGATTGTGGGACTGGTGCTGTTGATCGCGTGCTCGAACCTGGCGAATCTGCTGATTGCGCGGGCGACGGGGCGGCAGAAGGAGATTGCGGTGAGGCTGGCGCTGGGCGCGGGACGGGGGCGGCTGATCCGGCAGCTTTTGGTGGAGAGCGTGGCGCTGGCGGGGCTGGGCGGGGCGCTGGGGGTTGGTCTGGCGATAGCGATGGACCGGACGCTGATCGATTTTCTGCCGCCGGGACACACGCCGATTTCGCTGACCAGCACGCCGGACGCGATGGTGCTGGCGTTCACGTTCGCGATTTCGCTGGCGGCGGGAGTGGTGTTTGGGCTGGTTCCGGCACTGCAATGCACGAGGCCTCGGGTGGCGGAGACGCTGAAGGACCAGGCGGGGGCGGTGATCGGAGGTTCGGCCGGAGTGCGGAAGGGGCTGGTGGTGGCGCAGGTATCGCTGTCGCTGCTGCTGCTGGCCGGCGCGGGGTTGTTCGTGCAGAGCCTGCGGAATCTGAAGGCGCTGAATCCGGGTTTTGCGGTGAGCAATTTGCTCGCATTTGACGTGGATCCGACGATGAGCCGGTACGATCCCAACTGGACCGCGGATTATTACCGGCGGCTGAGGGACCGGTTGAGCCGGTTAGCGGGAGTGGAGTCGAATGCGCTGGCGGTGATACCGGTGCTCGAGGACGACGAGTGGGACAACTGGATCACGATCGAAGGCTATGCGCCGAAGCAGGACGAGCGGCCAGACCCGCACATGCAGTATTGCAGCCCGGCGTTCTTCCGGACGCTGAAGATCCCGGTGCTGCTGGGCCGCGATTTCGACGAACGGGACGTTGCGGGGGCGCCGAAGGTGGGGATTGTGAACCAGAAATTCGCCAAGCGGTATTTCGGGGACGCAACGCCGCTGGGACGGCATATCGGGATGGGGATCGATCCGGGAACGAAGACGGACATCGAAATCGTTGGCGTGGCGGCCGACACCAAGTACGAAAGCATGCGCGAAGAGATCCCGTACGAACTCTACATACCGGACGCGCAGAAGGGGTTTGCGAACGGGGTGACTGTGTACGTACGGGCGCAGGGGGACCCGGCGCGGATGTTCAACACGCTGCGGGAGGCGGTGCGGGAGGTGGATGCCAACGTGCCGATGTACGACATGCGGACGCTGGACCACCAGATGGAGGTATCGCTGTTGACGGAGAGGCTGCTGGCGAGCCTTTCGAGCGGGTTTGGGTTTCTGGCGACGGGGTTGGCGGCACTGGGGCTGTACGGCGTGATGGCGTTTATCGTGGAGCGGCGCACAAGGGAGATCGGAATCCGGATGGCGCTGGGGGCGGCGCAAAGTTCGGTGGTGTGGATGATTCTGCGGGAGACGCTGGGGCTGGCGGCGGCGGGGCTGGCGATCGGGCTGGCGGCGGCGTACGGAGCGACGCGGCTGATTCAATCGCAGTTGTTCGGGGTGGAGGCGACGGACGTGTTGACGCTGGCGGCGGCATCGGCGGCGATTGCGGCGGTGACGGCGCTGGCCGGATTCATACCGGCGCGGCGGGCGACAAGGATCGACCCGATGAACGCGCTGCGGTGCGAGTGAGGGAGCAGGGGCGCGGCAGTCAGGAGTTGTTGCTGGCGGACTCGGGCGGGGGGTAGGGGAGGCGGTTTTCGATGCCGGCGATTTCGGAGGGGGCGAAGTCGGGGAAGGGCAGGGATTGCTGGCTGCGCCATTGGTCGACGGTGGCTTTAGCGGCCTGGCCTTTTTGCTGGTCGAGGCCGGAGTCGCGGCCGAAGTAGAGAGTTTGCGAGGGGAAGGCGAGGCCGGAGCCGGCGGCTTCGACGATGTCCATGAGACGGAGGAGGAGGTCTTCCTGGACGGCGAGGAACTGGACAAAGTCGCGGGTGCGGACGTAGGAGAAGATTTCGACGTTCAAGCTGGAGTCGGCAAATTTGACGAAGCGGGCGCGGGCGGAGGAGGTTTCGACCATGGGGTGGGCGTAGAGGAGGCGGCGGAATTCGGCGAGGAGGAAGCGGAGCTGGTCGGCGGTGGTTTCGTAACGGAGGCCGATGGTGGGGTTGAAGAGGATTTTGTCGCGGACGCTGAAGTTTTCCAGGTTCATGGCTGCGAGCTGGCCGTTGGGGACGGCGACGACGGTGCGGTCGTTGGTGCGGAAGCGGGTGGAGCGGAGGCCGATGTCCTCGACGGTGCCGGCCTGAGTGCCGAATTTGCAGTAATCGCCGACGCGGATGGGCTCGTCGGTGATGATCATAATGCCGCCGAAGAGGTTTTCGAGAGTTTTCTGCGCGGCGAAGGCGATGGCGATGCCGGCGACGCTGACGCCAGCCAGGATGGGGGTGAGGTTGACGCCGGCGCTTTGGAGGATGAGGAGAACGCCGAGGCCGACGGCCGTCGCTTTAAGGAGGCGGCGGACAAGGTGGACGACGGCGAGGCTGGAGGGTTGAGTGGAGCGGAGGACGCGGTTGACGGTGAGCTGGGCAGCGATTTCGATGATGCGGAGGAGGAGCCAGGTGGCGCCAACGACGGCGAGGACGGCGACGATGCGAACCCAGTACTGGCGGGCGAGCAGGGGGAGGGTGAGGAAGGTGACCGCGCCGCGGAGGGTGAGCATCAGGACGATGAAGCGGACGGGGCCGGAGAGGGCCTTGAGGCGGTATTCGGCGCGCTCGCGGGCGACGCGCTCGGCAACGGGGCGGAGGAGGGCGACCAGGAGGCGGGTGAGGAGGCCGGCGAACAGGAAGGCGGCGGGGACGGCGAGGAGGAGGGCAAGAAGCTGCCAGAGACGGAGATAAAAGATGTGGGTGCGGATGAGGAGGAAGTCCGGGAGGTGGCTTTCGATCTCCGGGCGGCCAATGTCTTCAAAGAGGTCGGGGACGTCGCGGAGGAAGTCGTCGGAGAAGAGCCAGATGGGCCCGCCGGACTGATTGACGCGGACGAGGATGACCTTGAGCGAGGTGCCGTCGGTGTGGATGACGCCGATGCTTTCCTGATCGGGGGGGAGGCTGTCGGTGAGATTGCCCTGGGGGTCGTCGCTGATGCGGTCGAGGTTGGTAACGAGGTCGAAGTCGAGGACGGATTTGAGCTGGTGGGCGAGCTCTTCGGCGGCGGGGCCGCGTTTGGGGAGCTGGAGATAGTTGGCGGCGCGGACGAAGTTGGTGGATTGGGCGGCGCGGAGGAAACCGAGGACTGTGCCGTGGGGAGTGGAGCGGCCGAAGGGGTCGGAGTTGACGGCGGGGGTGGAGGGAGAGGCGCCCGGGAGGGAGAGAGGCAACTGGGCATGGAGTGCAGCGGCAGAGAGGAGGAGACCGGCGAGGGCGGCGGTGGTGGACGTTCTCGTCATCACACTTTGATCTAACCATTTCCCGAGGGGAGGAATGCCCTGGGGCGGAGGGGCTGTTGCGGGAGGGGGGTGCTGTGGGAGAGATGTTCCGGGGCGGCCACGGACGCCTGGGCAGGGTGGGATGGCGGTTCGATATGCTGGCCGGGTGGTCGTGATGGCGGCGGTGATGTGGATTGCGGGGGTTCCGGGGGCGGGGCGGGCGCCGGAGTATTACCGGGACGTGGCGCCGATACTGGAGAAGCACTGCCAGGTATGCCACCGGCCTGGGGAGATCGGGCCGATGCCGCTGATGACGTATGGGGAGGCGCGGCCGTGGGCGAGGGCGATCCGGGAGGCGGTGGTGAGGAGGAAGATGCCGCCGTGGTTTGCCGATCCACGATTCGGAAAATTCTCGAACGATCCGTCATTGAGCGCGGCGGAGATCGAGACGGTGAGCGAGTGGGTGAAGGCGGGGTCGCCGGCGGGGGATGCGAGGGAAGCGGGGCCGGCGCGGCGGTGGAGCGTGGGATGGAGCATACCGAAGCCGGACGTGGTGCTGGAGACGCCGCGGGCGATCGCGATTCCGGCGCGGGGGACGGTGGAGTATCAGTACGTGGTGATGCCGACGGGATTTCGCCAGGACAAGTGGGTGGCAATGGCGGAAGTGCGGCCGAGCGAGCGGGCGGTGGTGCATCACGCGGTGGTTTACATCAGGCCGCCGGGATCGGATTGGCTGCGGGAGGCCAAGCCGGGGATTCCGTACAGCATTCCGGAGGACGATCCGCGGCATAAGAGACTGTGGACGACGAGCGACCTGCTGCTGGTGTATGCGCCGGGCAACGAGCCGGACCGGCTGCCGGAGGGGATGGCGAAGCTGATACCGGCGGGGTCGGACCTGGTGCTGCAGATGCATTACACGCCGAACGGGAAGGCGGTGGAGGAGCGGACGTCGATCGGGCTGAAGTATGCGCGGGGGCCGGTGACCAAGCGGGTGCTGTCGCTGCAGATGGGCAACGATCAGTTTGTGCTGCCGCCGGGGGATGCGGACGTGAGGGTGGCGGCGCACGGGACGCTGCCGAATGAGGCGCTGCTGTTGAGCCTGTTTCCGCACATGCACCTGAGGGGGGCGTCGTTCGCGTTTCACTACATTCACGAGGACGGGAAGATCGAGACGCTGCTGTATGTGAAGCCGTATGATTTTCACTGGCAGTTGAGCTACCGGCTGGCGCAGCCGCGGCTGCTGCCCGCGGGGGCAAAGCTCGAGTGGGTGGCGCACTTCGACAATTCGGCGAACAATCCGCAGAATCCGGATCCCGGCGCGGCGGTGCGGTATGGGGAGCAGAGCACGGAGGAGATGATGATCGGGTTTTTCGACGTGGCGGTGGCGCCGGGCGTGGACAAAGAACGGTTTTTCGTGCGGGGCGGAGAGCGGTAAGCGGGAGCGGATTTGTGATAGACAAGAGGGCGGCTATGATGATGAAGACGACGAGGCGCGGGTGGATGATGGCGGCGGGGGCGGCGATAGCAGCGGGAGGGGCGGCGGCGCAGGATGCCTACAATCCCAATCCGGACGCCTTCTATCACCTGGGGCCCGATTCCCTGCCCCAGGACGGAGTGCCGAAGGGGACGATCGAGGGGCCGTTTCATCTGGACTCGAAGGCTTATCCGGGGACGGTGCACACGTACTGGATTTATGTCCCGGCGCAATATGAAGCGGGGAAAGCGGCGAGCTTGATGGTGTTCAATGACGGGCAGGCGTTTCTGGCGCCGGAGGGGGATTTGCGGGCGACGAACGTGATGGACAATTTGATCTGGCGGAGGGAGCTGCCGGTGATGATCGGGGTGTTTGTGAATCCGGGGCGGAGGCCGGACCAGCCGGAGGCGACGTTGAAGGAGTGGGGGGACAGGACGTCGAACCGGCCGACGGAGTACAACACGCTGAACGATCTGTATGCGCGGGTGATTGTGGACGAGCTGATGCCGGAGGTGGGGAAACAGTATGCGATTGCGCAGGACCCGGAGAGGCGGGGAATCGGGGGAGCGAGCTCGGGGGCGATTGCGGCGTTCACGGTGGCCTGGCAATGGCCGGACCAGTTCCGGAAGGTGCTGAGCATCGTGGGGAGCTTTACGAATCTGCGCGGGGGGAACGCGTATCCGGGGATCATACGGAGCGCGGAGAAGAAGCCGATCCGGATCTATTTACAGGACGGGCGGAACGACAATCGGGCGCTCAGGCCGGACGGGACTTACGACCAGACGAGGGATTGGTTTTACCAGAACGTGGAAATGATGAAGGCACTGACGGAGAAGGGCTACGAGGTGAACTACGCGTTCGGGATGAACCGGCACGGATCGAAGATGGGCGGGGCGATACTGCCGGACATGATGCGGTGGCTGTGGCGGGACCAGCCGGTGTCGACCGATCCGAAGGACGCGGTGGAGCGGGGGTACGCGGCGCCGGCGAAGCACTGAGGCGCGCGGTTGCCCTTATGATGAAAAGAAGTGAACGCGAAACCACTGTTTGAGACGAGCATGCCGGGGATTCCGCTGCATGCGCGCGGGAAAGTCCGCGACGTGTATTCGGCGGGCGAGTACCTGGTGATTGTGGCGACCGACCGGCTGTCGGCGTTTGACTGCATTCTGCCGACGCCGATTCCAGGCAAGGGGCGGGTGCTAACGGCGACGACGCTGTTCTGGCTGGATTTGCTGAAGGACATTGTGCCGAATCATCTGGTGACGGCGGATGTGAGCGAGTATCCGGCGGAGTTTGCGCCGTACCGGGAACAGCTCGAGGGGCGGTCGATGCTGGTGCGGCGGCTGAAGATGGTGGAAGTGGAGTGCGTGGCGCGGGGGTATCTGGCAGGGTCGGGGTGGAAGGATTACAAGCGGACGGGGGCGGTGTGCGGGATCAAGCTGCCGGAGGGGCTGGTGGACGGAGGGCGGCTGCCGGAGCCGATATTCACGCCGGCGCGAAAGGCCAAGAGCGGGCATGACGAGAACGTTTCGGCGGAGGAAGTGGCGAAGGAGATCGGCGAGGAACTGACGGGGAAGCTGCGGGAACTGACGCTGAAGATTTACCGGCGGGCGGCGGAATATGCCGAGGGCCGGGGGATTATTCTGGCGGATACGAAGTTCGAGTTCGGGTTTCTGGGGGAGGAGTTGTATCTGGGGGATGAAGTGTTGACGCCGGATTCGTCGCGGTTCTGGCCGCGGGCGACTTACCGGCCGGGGGGTCCGCAGGAGTCCTACGATAAACAGTTTGTGCGGGACTGGCTGGAGCGGAGCGGGTGGAACAAGCAGCCGCCGGCGCCGGAACTGCCGGAAGAGATTGTGCGGAAGACGAGCGAGAAATATGAGGAGGCGCTGGCGGCGCTGGCCGGGGGGCGGGATTGAACTCGATCGACATTGTGCTGGCGCTGCTGGTGGGCGTGTCGACGCTGGGAGGGCTGCTGCACGGATTTTCGCGGGTGGTGGTGGGACTGGCGGCGGCGTTGACGGGGATAGTGCTGGGGTTCTGGTTTTACGGGATTGCGGCGCGGCCGCTGCTGGGGTATGTGAGCCGGCCGGAGATCGCCAACGCGCTGGGGTTTCTGATTGTGCTGGGGGCGTGCGTGGTGGCTGGGACGATACTGGGACGGGTGCTGGCGGCGATTTTCAAATGGGCGGGATTGTCGTGGATGGACCGGCTGCTGGGCGGCGTGGCGGGGTTTGCGCGGGGGCTGATCCTGGCGGCGGCGCTGATGACGGTGGTGCTGGCGTGCATACCGGAACCTCCGCCGGCGGCGATTGTCGATTCGCGGATGATGCCGTACGTGCTGCAGGCATCGCGGGTGCTGGCGGAGATGACGCCGAAGGAGCTGAAAGACGCGTTTGAGGCGGCCGAGGGAAGGCTAAAGGGGATTTGGGACAAGGCGAAGCCGGATGTGGGCGAGCCGCGGCGCGAGGGCCGGGTCTGATGGCGTTGTTCATCTTCGACCTGGACGGGACGCTGATCGATTCCAAAAAAGACCTGGCGCAGGCGGTGAACGCGATGCGGCGGCATCTGGACATGGAGCCGCTGGCGGACGAGGTTGTGTACTCGTATGTGGGCAACGGGGCGCCGGTGCTGGTGAAGAGGGCGATGCGGGCGGGGGCGACGGAGGCGGAGCTGAAGTACGCGCTGGATTACTTTCTGTCGTATTACCGGGACCACATGCTGGACCACACGCGGCTGTACGAGGGAGTGCAAGAAGCGCTGGACCGGCTGCGGAAGGAAGGGGCGGCGATGGCGGTGCTGACGAACAAGCCGGTACGATTCAGCGAGGCGATTGTGAACGGGCTGGGGCTGGGGGATTACTTTTTCCGAGTGTACGGGGGGAACAGCTTCGAGCAGAAGAAGCCGCATCCGGTGGGGATTGAGAAGCTGCTGGAGGAGAGCGAAGAAGAGCGGGGACGGAGCTGGATGGTGGGGGACAGCGCGGTGGACGTGAAGACGGCGCGGAACGCGGGGATCGGGGCTGTTGGGGTGACTTACGGGTTTCAGCCGGAGACGCTGGTGGAGGAGCCGCCGGATCTGATGGTGGATGACTTGCGGGAGATGGTGGAGAGGGTGATGGTGGGGGGAGTGAACTAGCGGCGGGGGGCGGGGTAGCGGACGCTTTCGAGGAAGAGGCCGGAGGCGGGGGCGGTCCAGGAGGCGACGTCGAGTGAGGGATCGGGGCGGGCGTTGAGGAGGCGCTCGAAGTCCTGAGGGGTGATTTCGCCGAGGCCGAGTTTGACCAGAGTGCCGGCGAGGCGGCGGACCATGCGCCAGAGAAAGTGGGAGGCCTCGATGCGGAAGACGATGAGGTGTTGTTCGAGCTCGACGGAGGCCGCCTCGACGACGACGATGGTGGATTCGGCGGGGCGCGAGGGGTCGGGGGCGCGGAAGCAGACGAAGTCGTGGCGGCCGATGAGGGAGCGGGCGGCCTGGGCCATGGCGGGGATGTCGAGTGGCTGGCGGATCCACCAGACGTAGCGTTTGGCGAAGGCGGACTTGCGGGTGGAGATCTGGTAGCGGTAGGAGCGGGAGAGGGCGTCGTGGCGGGCGTGGAAGCGGGGGGCGGCGCGTTCGACCGAGAGGACGGCGACGTCGGCGGGCAGGTTGGAGTTGAGGGCGGCGAGGAGTTCGGCGGGGTGCGGAGGGTGGCGGGGGTTGGCGCGGAGGTGGGCGACCTGGGCCAGGGCATGGACGCCGGCGTCGGTGCGGCCGGAGCCCTGAATGTCGACCGGGACGGTAAGGAACTGTTCGGCGGCCTGGCGCAGGACGCCCTGCACGGTGCGCGCATTGGCCTGTTCCTGCCAGCCGCCGTAGCGGCCGCCGTCATATTCGAGAATGATTTTCCAAGTGATCACGTTGGCTTGTTACGTGCTGCAATTGAGGTATGTCTGTCAAAAAAATTTTGCTGATCGCGGGCGACTACGTCGAAGACTACGAAATCATGGTCCCATTTCAGGCGCTGCAGATGGTAGGGCACAAGGTGCACACGGTTTGTCCGGGCAAGGGCCCGGGAGACAAGGTGCACACGGCGATTCACGATTTCGAAGGAGCGCAGACGTATTCGGAGAAGCCAGGGCACTATTTTACGCTGAATGCGGCATTTGACGAAATTGATGTGAGGGAGTATGACGCGCTGGTGCTGCCGGGAGGGCGGGCGCCGGAGTATCTGAGGTTGAACGAGAGGGTGTTGGAAATGGTGCGGCACTTCGCGCAGGAGGACAAGCCGATCGCGGCGGTATGCCACGCCGGGCAGATCCTGGCGGCGGCGGGGGTGGTGAAAGGGAAGAGCTGCACGGCGTACCCGGCGGTGGCGCCGGAGTTGAAGGGGGCGGGGGCGCGGTGGGTGGCGTGCGCGATGACACAGGCGCATGCGGACGGGAAGCTGGTGACGGCGCCGGCGTGGCCCGCGCATCCGGAGTGGCTGGCGAAGTTTCTGGAGGTTCTGGGAACGAAGATCGTTGCTTAGGCGTATGGGGCATGAGGAGGGACTCATGCCGAAATGGGTGATGGTGGGGATGCTCGCCGCGGCGGGGCTGTGGGGGCAGGACACGGCGCGGATGGAGCAGGTGGTGGAATCGTATGTAAACGACGGGAAATTTATGGGGACGGTGCTGGTGGCGCGGGGGACGCAGGCGCTGCTGGACAAGGGGTACGGATCGGCGGACCTGGAGTGGGGCGTGGCGAACGCGCCGGGCACGAAATTCCGGCTGGGATCGGTGACCAAGCAGTTCACGGCGGCGTCGATTCTGATGTTGGAGGAGCGGGGGAAGCTGAGCGTGGAGGACCCGGTGAAGAAGTATATCGCCGGGGCGCCGGCGGCGTGGGACAAGATCACGCTGCGGAACCTGCTTACGCACACGTCGGGGATTCCGAACTTCACGTCGTTTCCGGAGTACTCAAAAATGGAGCCGTTTCCGGCGAAGCCGGCGCAGATTCTGGCGCTGTTTGAGAACAAGCCGCTCGAGTTCGCGCCAGGGGCGAAGATGAGCTACTGCAACTCGGGCTACGTCGTGCTGGGGATGGTGGTGGAAAAGGCAAGCGGTGAGAGCTACGCGAAGTTTGTGCAGGACAATATCTTCACGCCGCTGGGGATGAAGGACTCGGGTTATGACTCCAACCGCGAAGTGATCCCGCACCGGGCGTCGGGATACGTACGCGATAAGAAGGGGTTTGAGAACGCGGGATACGTGGACATGACGATTCCGTTCTCGGCCGGGGCGCTGTATTCAACGACCGAGGACCTGCTCAAGTGGGAGCAGGGGCTGTTTGGAGGGAAGCTACTGAAGCCGGAGTCGTTGAAGAAAATGACGACGCCGTATCTCAACCATTATGCGTTCGGGCTTTTCGTGAACGAGGTGAAGGGTAGGACGGTGGTTTCGCACGGCGGGGGAATCGAAGGGTTCAACACGCACCTGGCGTATTATCCGGAGGACAAGTTGACAGTGGTGGTGCTGTCCAATGTGAACGGGCCCGCGCCGGGGGAGATCGCGGGGAAGCTGGCGGCGCTGGCGCACGGGGAGAAAGTGACGCTGGCTTCGGAGCGGACTGAAGTGGCGGTGCCGGCGGCGGAGTTGGGGCAGTATGTGGGGACGTATGACATGGGGCAGGGCTTGAATATGTATATGCGGCAGGAGGGGGATCATCTGACGACGCAGTTGAGCGGGCAGGGGCAGCTCCGGGTGTATGGGGAGGCGAACGGGCGGTTTTTCCTGAAAGAGGTGGACGCGGAGTTGGAGTTTCAGAAGGACGGCGGAGGGAAGGTGACGGCGGTGGTGCTGCACCAGGGTGGGATGGAGATGAAGGGGGAGAAGAAGAGCGGGACGGTGGCGGAGCGGCAGGTGGTGGAGATTCCGGCGGCGACGCTGGAGAACTACGCGGGGAAGTATGAACTGCGGCCGGGGATGGAGATGACGGTGAGCGTGGAGAGCGGGAAGTTGTACGGGCAGGTGACGGGGCAGCCGCGGTTTGAAATGTTTGGGGAAGGGGACGATAGATTCTTCTTCAAGGTGGTGGACGCGACGGTGCAGTTTGAGCGGGACGGCGGGGGGAAAGTGACGGGGCTGAAGCTGCACCAGGGGCCAGTGGAGATGGAGGCGCCGCGGACGGGGATATAGGGGCTTTAAGAGGGGAAGCGGCGGAGAGCGTCGAGGCGGGCGCGGGCGGCGCCGGAGTCCAGGGAGTGGGCGGCGAGGCGGACGGCATCGGCGGGAGTGGAGGCGAGGCCGGCGGCGAGGAGGGCGGCGGCGGAGTTGATCAGGACGATGTCGCGGGGAGGGCCGGGGGAGCCGGCGAGGATGGCTTCGGCGAGGGCTCGATTGTGGGCCACATCGCCGCCGCGGACGGCATCGAGCGGGGCGCGGCGGAGGCCGAAGTCCTCGGGCATCCAGAGGCGCTCGGCAACCGAGCCTGAGGCGACTTCGAAGACGGTAG
This sequence comes from Bryobacterales bacterium, assembly GCA_027452065.1. GTDB lineage: Bacteria > Acidobacteriota > Terriglobia > Bryobacterales > Bryobacteraceae > JAJYKC01. The sequence goes on along the minus strand of DAIDHC010000028.1, from coordinate 7,444 downwards.
TGGAACCGGTGAGGGTGACCTCGTCCATGCCGTCGGAGCCGTGGACGACGAAGGCGTGTTCGGAGCCGAGTGCGGCGAGGGTTTCGGCCATGAGGCGGGCGGCGTCGGGCGAGGGGGCGCCAATCAACTGGCGGGAGGCGCGGGCGGGATTGGCCAGAGGGCCGAGGAGGTTGAAGACGGTGCGCATTTTGAGCTCGGCGCGGACGGGCTGGGCGTGGCGCATGGCGGGGTGAAGGGCGGGGGCAAAGAGGAAGCCGACGCCGATTTCGCGGATGGAGCGGGCCATGAGGGCGGGGTCGGCGAGGATGGGGACACCGAGGGATTCGAGCAGGTCAGCGCTGCCGCAGAGGCTGGCGAGGGAGCGGTTGCCGTGTTTGGCGACGAAGGCGCCGGCGCCGGCGGTAACGAAGGCGGCGACGGTGGAGATGTTGAAAGTGGAGGGACCCTCGCCGCCGGTGCCGCAGGTATCGACGAGAGGGCGGCCGGGGAGACCGGCATCGACGGCGGTCACTTTTTCGCGCATCGCGCGGGCGAAGCCGGTGAGCTCGTCCGTAGTCTCGCCCTTCATCTTTAGGGCGACGAGGAAGGCGGCAATTTGGGAGGCGGGGGCGCGGCCTTCCAGGATGGCGAGCATGGCCTGATAGGCGGCATCGGGGTCGAGGGGGCGTCGGGCGGCGACGTGATGGAGGAACGGAAGAATGGACATGGTCAGCGGGGCTCGGCGGGGGCGGAGAGGTGGAGGCCGGCGGTGAGCTGGCGGAGTTGGCGGCGGACGGAGGAGAGTTCGAGGAGGATGCGGCCGTCGGGCTGGGAGGCGCCCTGGCCGGTGAAGGAATCGGGGCCCTGGGAAGCCTGGAGGTTGTCGAGGTGGAGCTCGGCGGAGGAGAGCCGGAAAGCGCCGGCGATCTGATCGAAGGGGGCGTCGGGAGCGAGAAGGACGGAGGCGGCGGAGAAATCTCCTTCGGCGGCGGCGGAGCGGAGGAGGGCGAGGCCGGAGCCGGAGGCGTTGAGGGAGCCGTTGAAGCTGAGAGTGCCTCCGCGCCAGGGGAGGCGATCGACGCGGCCGGAGAGGCGGAACTGGGGCGGGCCGCCGAGGGAGACGGCGAGGCGGCCCGAACCTTCGGCGTCCTGGTAGGTCCAATCGAGGGGCGAGAAGACCAGGGCGGCTCCGTCCCAGGCGAAGCGGCCCTGGAGGGAGCCGAGAGGGATGCCGGCGGCGGTGAGGGAGGCAATGTCGAAGGAGGCGTCAAGATGGCGGGAGCGGACCCAGTCGGGGGCAGGGGCGCGGCGAATGCGGAGGCGGGCGAGGAGACCTTCGGAGGACTGGAGGAGCGGGGCGGCGGCGCGGTCGAGGTCCTGGAGATCGAGTTCGGGGACGGCGAGGCGGAGGTGAAGTGGGCGGGCGGCGGCGGGGTCGTAGCGGAGGTCGGCGTCGAAGCGGGTTTTGCCGAGGCGGGCGTGGAGGCGGCTGAGTTGGAGGCGGTCCTCATCGAAGGCGAGGGCGGCCGAGGCGATGTGGAGGGGGACGGCGAAATCGGGGAGCGAGATTTCAGTGGACAGGAGTTCGAGCTTGCCGGACCAGACGCCGGGGACTCCGTCGGCGGCGACGAAATCGGCAGAGCCGTTCCAGGAGCCATCGCGGAGGCGGGAGAGCAAAGGGAGAGTTTCGAGGAGGGGGATGGCGCGGGAGCGGGTTTGGGAGATGGAGAAACGCGGGGTTTGGAGGTGAAGGGCGAGGTTGTGGGAGACGAGGTTGTAGGTGGCGGAAAGATCGAGGGACTGGCCACCGGGAAAAGCGAGCGCTGTGGGAGCGAGCGCGGCCTCGGGGCCCTGGAGAGAGAGCGAGGCAGCGGAGAGAGTGGCGGAGGGGTGGTCGCGGCCGGCGAGCGAGAAAGAGCCGTTGGCCAGCGTGAAGGCGCCGGACCAGCCGGAAGAATTGGAATAGGAGAGGACGCCGTTGAGGGCGCCGTCGAGAGCGAGGTCGTCCGGGATGGGAGCGCCGAAATGGCGGGCGGCACCGGCGACGGGGCCGGCAGGGAGATCGTGGAGGGCGGCGGAGAAAGCGAGGCGGGGTGAGGCGAGGAAGCCGTCGAGGTCGAGCGAGACGGACAGAGGCGGGGGCGGCTGGCCGGCGGGGGCGGTGGTTTCGAGATGGAGAGACTGGGCGGGGAGATTGAGGCGGCCGCGGAAGGAGGCTGGCCAGCCTTCGCCTTGTGCGGGCATGAGGTCCCAGCGGTGGACGTCGCCGATGGTGAGATCGCCCTTGATGGCGAGGGCGGAGAGAGGGCCGTCGAGATGGGCGGAGGCGATGGCGGTGCCGTGGATACCGAGGTCGCGGCCGGCGAAGAGGGTGATGAGCTCGGCGAGGTTGGAGTGTTCGATCTGGAGGCCGAGGCTGAGGCGGTCGGCGCCGGCGGGGCCAGGATGGAGGAGGCCGCGTGCACTGAAACCGCCGAAGCCTTGTGCGCCGCGGTCGGTGCGGGCGGGCTCGCCAGAGAAGCGGATGCCGATGGCGCCGCCGGCAGCGGGGTACACGTCGAGGTCGGCGTTGTTGAGATAGAAGACGGACTTGGTGTCGGCGAACTTGAAATTGAAACGAGCGGAGCGGATCTCAATATCGGGGACGGCAGCGCCGGAGGAGGGCGCGGGAACGGCGGTGAGGAACTGCTGGACGTTCCAGGGGCCGGCGGAGGTTTTGACGAGGTTGATGGTGGAGTCGTTGAGGCGGAGGGTGGAGAAGGAGAGGCGGCCGGTCCAGAAAGAGGCGAGACGGAGGGTGGCTTGAAGAGAGCCGACGTAGGCGAAGGGCTCGGGGGCAGCGGCGGGGACGTCGTCGATGAGAACGTCCTGGACCTCGAAGCCGGGGCCGTGGAAGAGATCGTAATGGGCGGCGCCGACGGAGACGCGACGATGGAGGGAGCGTTCGAGGGCGACGCGGATGCGTTCGCGGAATTGGGCGGCGCTGAGGTAAGGGGCGAGGAGGCCGGCGGCGGCGATGACAGCGAGAGCGGGGAGGATGAGGCGCGTGACAATGCGTTTGGGGCTCATCGGGAAAGTTCCTCGATGGCGGGAAGGTCTTCGGGATAGTCGGCGTCGGCGAGGATGCCGGGGTCGTCGACGGGGACGAGCGAGGAGGGGGTGCGGAAGCGGGCGATGATGTCGCGGGGGGGCGTGGAGACGGGGGCGTCGAGGAGATGGGCGATCACGGAGCGGGAGAGGCAGACGGGGTGGCCGCGGCGGTCTTGGAAAACGGGGACGGCGACGTCGAGGGCGCGGTCGAAGAAGGCGCGGGCGACGGCGTCGAAGGTGGAGGGGAGGATGGCGGGGCAATCGACGAGGGTGAGGAGGACGCCGGGGGCATCGGGTGGGACGGCAAGGAGGCCGCACTGGAGGGAGCTCATCATGCCGCGTGAGGGGTCGGGGTTGACGACATGGGAGCACGTGGAGGAGGGGGCGAGGGCGGCGAGGATAGAGTCGCTATCGGGGCCGAGGACGGCGATGACGGGGCGGCAGAGGGCGGAGAGGCGGGTGAGGGAGCGGTGGAGAAAAGTTTCGCCGTGGAGGCGGAGGAGGGGCTTGGGAGAGCCCATGCGCATGGACGCGCCGGCGGCGAGAACGAGGCCGGTGAGCGGTGCGGCTGGAGGGGCAGGGATCACTGGAGCAGAGCGCGGACGGAGGCTTGGTGGAGAACGGACTTGGAATTCTGCTTCCAGGCGCCGGCGGGGTTGCGGCGGACGGCGATCATTTCGGCGACGACGGCGATGGAAATCTCCTCGGGAGTGATGGCGCCGAGATCGAGGCCCATGGGGGCAAAGACGCGGTCGAAGGCGGAGGAGGGGATGCCTTCCTTATGGAGTTCACGGACGACGCCAATGACCTTGCGCTTGCTGCCGATCATGGCGATGTAGCGGGCGGGGGTGGAGACTGCCCAGCGGAGCACGCGCATGTCGTCGCGGTGGCCGCGGGTGACGATGACGAGGTAGGAGGTATCGCGGACGTCGAGCTTGGGGAAGACGGACTCGTACTCTTCGACGAAGATGGCCTCTGCGGCAGGGAATCGCTGGCGATTGGCGAAGGCTTCGCGGTTGTCTACGACGACGGTGGCGAAGCCGGCGAGGGAGGCGACCTGGGAGAGCGAGCGGGAGATATGGCCGGCGCCGAAGATGAAGGCGCGGGGCTGGGAGATGACGGGCTCGACAAAGACGCGGAGTTGGCCGCCGCAGATGAGACCGTTGTCGTAGGCGGCGTCCTGGCCGAGGGAGAACTGAAGCTGGCGCGGGCGTTCGGACTCCATGACCTCGCGGGCGGCGTTCCAGACCTCGGCCTCGACGCAACCGCCGCCGATGGTGCCGACAATGGAGCCGTCCTCGCGGACGAGCATTTTGGCGCTTTCGTAGCTGGGGATGGAGCCGTTCACCTCGACGATGGTGGCGAGGGCGCACTTCTGGCCGAGGCGGCGGAGACGGATCAACTCCTCGTAGACGTCCATGAAACGATGATTTAAGTGTAACGCGGGCGGGGCGCAGGGTGAGCGAAACGGGGGCGCGTGATAAGCTCCGGAGAAGTGAGCGAAACAATACGACTGGCGCCGGGCATGGCGCTGATATTCGACCTGGACGGAGTGATTCTGGACTCGATGCCGATGCACACGGAGGCTTGGGAGGCCTACATGGAGGGGCTGGGCGTGAAGGTGCCGGAGCTCGCGAGCCGGATGCACGGAGCGAGGAACGATCAGATTGTGGCGGAGTTTCTGGGGCGGCATCTGACGGCGGAGGATATCTTCGAACACGGGGCGGCCAAGGAGAGACTGTTCCGGAAGATGATGGCGGAGAGGATGGAGGAGCACGTGGTGGGCGGGGTGCGGGAGTTTCTGGCGGCGGTGGAGGGAGTTCCGAAAGCGATCGGATCGAATGCGGAACCGTCGAACGTAGACTTTGTGCTGGACGGCACGGGGCTGCGGCCGTATTTCCGAGTGACGGTGGACGGGCACCAGGTGGAGCGGGCCAAGCCCTATCCGGACGTGTATTTGAAGGCGGCGGAGAGACTGGGAGTGAAGCCGGAGAACTGCGTGATCTTCGAGGATTCGCCGGGGGGCGTCGAGGCGGGCAAGCGGGCGGGAGCGCGCGTAGTGGGGATCGGAACGCATCGGGAGAACCTGGAGGGAGTGGATTTGATGATCAGGGATTTCCGGGACGCGCGGCTCGCGGAGTGGCTGGAAAAACAGCGGCCGGTCTAAGCGCTTCGTGCGGAAGTGAAGAGTGGTAAGTAGCGGGAGTATTCGTCTAACTTTTGCGCAAGTAAATAGTATTAATCAGGTAAGAGAAGTTACTGTTTCGGACGCAACACGCGGCGGCCCTCAATAGAGTAGTTACCGGAAAGGACGAGGGCGATCGCTTGCGGGTATGCGCGGTGCTCGGCTTCGAGGATGCGGGCGGAAAGGGATTCGACCGTATCGGTATCGAGGACAGGGACGGCGGCTTGCAAGACGATGGGGCCGGAGTCGAGGCCTTCATCGACGAAGTGGACGGTGCAGCCGGTGATGCGGACGCCATATTCGAAGGCCTGTTTCTGGGCATCGAGGCCGGGGAAGGCGGGCAGAAGCGAGGGATGGATGTTAAGAATGCGACCGGCGAAGGGGCGGACGAAGGAAGGGCTGAGGAGGCGCATGAAACCTGCGAGGCAGACGAGATCGACGGAGCGGGCCTGAAGTTCGGCGGCGAGGGCGGAGTCGTAGTCGGCGCGTGTGATGCCGGGAGAGGGAAGAACGAGGGTCTCGATGCCAAGAGCGCGGGCGTGGTCGAGGCCCGGGGCGCCGGCTCGATTGGAAACGACGACGGCGATCGAGGCGGGGATGAGGCCGGCATTGACGGCGGCGGCGATGGCGGCGAAGTTGGAACCACGGCCGGACAACAGGACGGCGATGCGCTTGTTCATGGCGGGTGGGAGGCTCAGCGGTAGAGGACGCGGCCACGGGCGGAAGGGACGACGGCGCCGATGACGGAATGGGGCTCGCCGAGTTTGTCGAGGAGAGCGGAGGCTTTGGAGAGTTTGCGGGGGGAGATGGCGAGAATCATGCCGATGCCGAGGTTGAAGGTGCGGCGGTAGTCGGCCGCGGGGATGTTCCCAATGGAGCGGAGCGTTTCAAAGACCGGAGGGATGGTCCAAGACGAGGTGTGGATCTCGGCGGCGAGGCCCTTGGGGAGGATGCGGGGTGTGTTTTCGGTGATGCCGCCGCCGGTGATGTGGGCGGCGCCTTTGAGGAGGCCGGCATCGTGGAGGGTGGTGAGCGGCTTGAGATAACTGCGGTGGACTTTGAGAAGCTCGTCGGCTATCGATGTGGGCCAGTCAGGCGGGCGGTCGTTGACGGAGTAAGAGGCGACGTCGAACAGCAGCTTTCTGGCCAGGGAGTAACCGTTGGTATGAAGGCCGTTGGAGGGCAGGCCGACCAGGATGTCGCCGGCGCGGATGGAAGCGCCGGTCAGCATGCGGCGGCGCTCGGTGGCGCCGACGATAAACCCGGCTAAGTCGTACTCCCCGGACACATAGAGGCCGGGCATTTCGGCGGTTTCGCCTCCGATGAGGGCGCAGAGATTGTTGCGGCAGCCGCGGGCAATGCCGGATACGACCTGGCCGGCGACGGCGGCGTCGAGTTTGCCGACAGCGAAATAGTCGAGAAAGAAGAGAGGGACGGCGCCCTGGACGGCAATATCGTTGACGCAATGATTGACGAGGTCTTCGCCGATGGTGTCGTGGCGGCCGGTGAGGAAAGCGATTTTGAGCTTGGTGCCCACGCCGTCGGCGGAACTGATCAGCACGGGAGATTTCCAGCCGCGGAGTTGGTAGCCGCCGCCGAAGCTACCGATGTCGGTAAGTACGCCGGGCTGAAACGTGGAGCGGGCGTGGCCGCGGATGAAGTCCACGGCGCGGTCGGCTTCGTCGATGTTGACGCCGGCATCGCGGTAGCGGATACGTGTTGGGAGGGCCATGAGTGAGGAGCCTACAATGCGAGTAGAGCCAAGTTCCACTATAAAACGGCTGCATGCGGGGCCGAGGGAAGGCGTGGGCGGGCCGGAGGGCGAAGGAAAACAATGATCGCAGTCGTGCAGCGGGTGAAATCGGCGAGTGTGAGCGTGGAAGGCGAAGTGAAGGGCGAGATCGGGGAGGGGCTCCTGATATTGCTAGGGGTGGCGAAAGGGGACGGAAGCGGGGACGCGGCGGGACTGGCGAAGAAGACGGCGCAGATGCGGATATTCCGGGACGAGGCAGGTAAGATGAACCGCAGCGTGATGGAAGTGGGAGGATCGGCGCTGGTGGTGTCGCAGTTCACGCTGTGCGCGGACACGACACGGGGACGGCGGCCGGGATTTGAGCGAGCGGCGGCGCCGGAGGACGCCGAGCGTCTGTATCTGGAGTTTGTGGAAGTACTGCGGGCGATGGGAGTGCG
>DAIDHC010000027.1 GCA_027452065.1 Bryobacterales bacterium | reverse complement strand
GGAAAACGGCAAAGTCTACTACGAGGTGGAGACGGTGGGAGCGACAGGGCATCGAGACTTGTTGTTTGACGGGGCCGGAGCGCTGGTGGAGGTGGAGCAGGAAGTGACGCTGACATCGATTCCGGAGGCGGCGCAGGCGGGTCTGCACAAAGAGGCAGCGGGAGGGAAGATCGTGTCGGTAGAGTCAGTGACAAAGGGCGACGCGGTCAGCTACGAAGCAGTGATTGCAAAGGGCGGGCACAAGCGGGAGGTGGCGGTCTCGGCGGACGGCAAACTGGTGAAGGACTAGGAAAGCTATCCTGGAAACCGGATGTTCCCCAACTTTTTCGGCAACGCGGATGTAGCAAATCAGCTCGGGCAGATGGCCGAGCAGGGCCGAATACCGCAGACGATGTTGCTCTCAGGTCCGGAGGGGGTGGGCAAGGCCACGCTGGCCCGGCGGTTTGCCGCGGCGCTGCTGGGTAGCGAAAGGAAAATCGAGGCCGACGATTTGAGCCTGGAGGAAAATGCGGGCACGATCGTGGACCGGGAAAAGTGGACGGCGGAAAAGCGGAACGAGGACCCGCTTCTGTTTTCCACCCATCCCGATTTTGTGACGTTTCCTCCCGACGGGCCGATGAGACAGCTCTCGATACCGCAGATGCGGGCGTTGAGAGAGCGGGCGCAATACCAGCCGCTGCACGGCAAGCGAAGGGTATTTCTGATCGACCATATCGACCGGGCAAACGAGCAGGCGGCGAACTCGCTTCTGAAGACGCTGGAGGAGCCGCCGCCGCACCTGATTATTCTGATGACGGCAGAGAATCCGTACGACCTTCTGGCGACGATACGGTCACGGGCGGTAATGTTTCAGATGGCGCCGCTCACGGAGGCGGAAATGGCGGCGTACGTGAAGTCGCGCGGGCTGATAGACCCTGAGCGGAGGATTGCGCTGGCGGCGGGAAGCCCGGGAGCGGCGTATGCGTTGGACCTGGAAGAGTATTCGCAGCAGAGGGCGGCGATGGTGACGTTGCTGGAGGCGGCCTGCGGGGTGGCGCCGTTTTCGGCGTGGGCCAAGATATCGGAATCGCTGGCGGCGAGGAGGCAGGAGAGGCTGGAACAGCTTTTGAAAGTGCTCGGTTTCCTGCTGGAGGACATCCTGCTGATGCAGCATGGCGCCGCGGGGATACGGAACCGGGACATCGACAGGGAGTTACGCGCGCTGGCCTCACGGGTGTCATTTCAATGGCTGCGGTCGGCCTCGGAGATGTCTTCGCAACTGCTGCAGTTAGTAAAAAGGAACATCCAGAAAAACATCGCTCTTGACGCGTTTGTGGCGGAAATGCGAAGAATTTGAACCGATCCTGGTAAGCTGGGGGAGATGACCCGCGGCGCACGAGCGATATCCCTGCTCCTGGCGCTCCTGGCTTATCTTGCGGCATCCGATGCGCCGCTGGGGCTGGTGATGGGGTTGGGAGCGGAGCCGACCGTCCCGTCGTGCTGCAAGCGCTCGTGCTGTGCAAGGCATCGCGGGGTGGCCTCGGGAGACATGACCCGCTGCCCGATGAGCGCAGGCCGGACCGAAGGCGGGCAGGTGTGCCGTTGCTCGATGAGCCAGGGACGCGAGACAGCATTTGAGTCGAGCCCGATGGATGGACGTCTCGCGCTTCCCCGCCCCGTGAGCCTTCCTGCGCCGGCGTTGAAGTGGGCCGCGACGACAGCGTACGCAACAGTTGAATTGACAGAGCGGCACGAGCCGCCCGACCACCCTCCCAGAAGCACCCGATCGTAAACAGAGCCGTGCCGCGCGCACGGGATCCGCGGGAAAGACGCGGGCGAAGCGTTTAGGCGACCCGTTCTCTCTTCGCACCCCCCTGCTTGCGCGCGACGGATATCGCACGTCCCACGCGCCGGCGACGACCTCCGATAAAGCGCTGCGGCGGGAGTATTGACGCTGTCATTTCAGGAAAGAGTTGCGTGAAATCGATCAAAGGATTCCAGATTTTGGCCCTCATGCTGGTCATGGCCATGGCCGGGCGGCCGGCCGAGCGGGGGAACGTGCGAGGCATCGTGCACGACCAGCAGCATCGTCCATTAGCCGCAGCGCTGGTAACGGCGCGGGTCAGCGGCGGAACGACAGGGCAGACGACGAGGACGAATGAGAACGGCGAGTTCGTGTTTTCGGATTTGGATGCGGGCAACTACGAGATCCGGGTGAGCGCGGCGGGATTTGAGGATCTGGTTCAAACGGTTTCGGCGAGCGCGGAAAAAGCGCCGGTCCTCCACTTCCAACTGGTACTTTCAGCGGTGAGTGAAAAGGTAGAAGTTTCGGGCGAGCGGAACTTGCTGACCAGCGAGTCATCGACGACCCAGACCGAGATCGCGCGGCGGGAGATTCAGGAGGCCCCGGGCGCGGACTTGACGAACAGCATGGCGATGATCACCGACTTCGTACCCGGAGCGACGATGGTTCACGACATGCTGCACGTGCGCGGGGGCCATCAGGTCAACTGGTTTCTGGACGGTATCCCGGTGGTGAACACCAACATCGCGGCCAACGTGGCGCCGCTCATCAATCCGAAGAGCGTGGAGGAACTGGAGGCGCAGCGTGGCGGATACTCGAGCGAATATGGAGACCGGACTTACGGGTTCTTCAACGTAGTTACTCCGTCAGGCTTCGACCGCAACAACGATGTCGAGTTTGTGGCTTCCTATGGAAACTTCCATACGACGGACGACCAGATCAGCTTCGGCGGGCATACTGAGCGGCTGGCGTACTTCGCGAGTCTGGACGGGAACCGGTCGGACCTGGGGCTGATGAACCCAACAGCGAGCGTGATTCACGACGCGTCGGGAGGACTGGGCGGGTTTGTTTCGGTGCTGTACAACCCGGGGCCGAAGGACCAACTGCGATGGATCGGATCGCTACGGGGCGATCACTACCAGATTCCGAATACGCCCGAGCAACAGTTCGGCGGGACGCGGGACGGGCAGGACGAGCGCGACTACCTGGCTGGGTTCCAATGGACGCACACGGTGAGCGATGGGGTGTTGTTCTATCTCTCGCCGTACCTTCATTTCAACAGCGCAAACCTGATGGGCGGACCGGGGGACATTCCCTACGTTCTTCAGGACAACACGCGGTCGATCTACGCCGGCTTGAGGGCGGTAGCACAGCGGCAGAAGGGACGGCACAACGCGCGGGCGGGACTGGATGTGTGGGCGCAGCACGACAATGCGTTTTTGGGACTCACGGCGAACCCTCCCGGCGAGGCGGCGCGGCAGACGGAGCGCAACTGGGCCAACTCCGATTCGGTTTTTGTCGAGGACCAGGTGAAAGCAGCAACGTGGCTGACGATTGACGCGGGACTCCGGCTGACTCATTACGGAGGGCTGGTGAACGAAAACGCAGCAGACCCGCGGCTTGGCGTAGCGATCCGGGTGCCGCGACTGGGATGGGTGGTGCGGGGGTCGTATTCGTATTACTACCAGCCGCCGCCGCTGAATAGTCTCTCCGGTCCGTTTCTTGGATTCGCGCTGAGCCAGGGATTCGGATTCGTACCGCTATCGGGGGAGCGCGACATTCAGAGCGATGTAGGACTGACAATACCGGTGCGGGGGTGGTTTCTGGACATCGACCATTTCCACACGAGCGCGCGGAATTTTCTCGACCACGACGCGATTGGGAATTCGGGCATCTTCGTGCCGCTCAGCGACCTCGGCGCGCGGATTTCGGGCACCGAGATAGCCGTGCGGTCCCGGGAGTTGTTTCATACTGCGCAGTTGCGCATTGCGTATTCGAACCAGAGAGCCGAGGGCACCGGCCCGATTACGGGAGGGCTGCTGGAGTACGCGCCATCGAGCTACTTTCTTCTCGACCACGATCAAAGAAACACGCTCAGCTCGGTGATGTCGTTGCGCCTTCCGCGGCAGGCGTGGATGACGGCGGCGATGAATTTCGGGTCGGGCTTTCTCAATGGGGACGGGCCTGCGCATCTGCCGCCGCATACGACGGTGGATGTTTCGATCGGGAAGCGGTTCGGGGAAAGATGGTCAGTGGCGGCGAACGCGGTGAACTTGGGTAACACGCGCTATTTGATCGACAACAGCAACACGTTCGGAGGGACACACTGGGTCAATCCCAGGCAGATCTACGGCGAGTTTCGATACCGTTTTCATTTCTGAGGGGCGTAACGGCCGGGGGCCAGGGATTTGCCGGGCCGGGAGCCGGCCACGATGGTGGACTGGCGAAGGCGGTCGAGCTCGCGGCGGGCGATGCCAGCCCATTCGCTGCCCGAATCCAGCTTGAGAAACGCGCGCCAGTGACGGACGGCCTTAAGGGACTGGCCCATCGCCTGATAGAGGAGAGCGACGTTGTAGTGAGCGTCGGCGTAGTTGGAGTTGGCCTGAAGGGCGGCCTCATAGTGGACGAGGGCCTCCTCGCGGCGTCCGCGCTCGTCGTAGAGATTGGCGAGATTGAAATGGGCGAGAGCGTAGCCGCCGTCCACGTCGAGGGCCTTGCGGTAGTACTGCTCGGCCTCACGCCAGAGACGGGCGTTAAAGTAGACGGTGCCGAGATTGACGAGAGCGCCGGCGGAGGAGGGATCGATGCGGGCGGCCTGGAGATAGGCGTCGACGATCTCGTCCATGGGCGCACCGGTTCTTTCAAGTTGCAGCCCGCGCTCGAACCATGACTCGGCTTCACGGCGCTGGGCGGCCTTACTGGGCTGAGGCGGGGATTGCGCGGCGTCAGGGAAGGCGAGGAGCTTGTTGATTTCGGCCTGGTCGAAATCGAAGAGGAGCTGGCCGGAGACCGGTTCCATTTTCGTGCCGGCAAACTGCACACGGATCTTGCGGCCGTCGGAGTAAAGACGGAGTTCGATGAGCGGATTGCCCGCGGCGCCGAATCGAGATCGAACCGCGGCGACGGCACGGCGGAGCTCGGCGGCCGAGACGCGGCCTTTCCGGAGCCCGATGAGAGTGCGGAGGGCGGCCAGGTCGGCCAGGGAATACTCGTTGAGGGCGGGGATGAGGTTTTGACGCTCCCAGCTTTTGAGCTGGCGCTCGGAAATGGCGAGCCAGCGGCAGACTTCCTTTCGGGAGTACACCTCCTTAGTCGCTGGTGCAGCCACGGAGAAAGTTTAACAGGTTCAGGGAAACGGCTTGGCAGCCAGACGGGCAGCATCGGGAAAGCTCCGGCGCACGAGATCGAGGGCGTCTTCACGGGTGTGGATGCGTCCTTCGAGCTGGGCGTCCTCCGCGGCGGCCAGCATAGGAGCGAACTGAGGACCGGGCTGGAAGCCGTCGCGGATGAGGTCATCGCCGGTGAGGAGGCGAGGGGGCTTGCGCTCGGCGGGCGGGATGACGCGGAGATGCTGGAGAGCGAACTGATAGGATCTCAGGTCGCCGTGGCTGGCGAGACAGTCGAGGCGGTGGAGCTCAAGGTGTTCGTCGAAGTGGTCGAGGGAAAGGAATCGCTTGAGGGTGCTTTGCTTCATCTGGTGGACATGCATGAAGCGCATGTGATTTGCGATGAGGGCCTCGACGCGGCGAATGGTGTCGTGGGAGAAGCGGAGGCGGTTGAGGATGAGGCGCGCCATTTCTACGCCGGCCTCGACGTGGCCATCGAAGCGGATGCGGTCCGCCCTGCGGAACGTGGGAGGTTTTCCGACATCGTGGAGCAAAGCGGCCCATGCAAGCTCGACCGTGGGCGAACGAAGGTTTTCGAGCAGCAGAAGGGTGTGGATCCAGACATCGCCTTCGGGGTGGAATTCGGGCGGCTGAGGAACGCCCTGAAGGGCGGCGATCTCAGGCAGAATTTCGGCGAGGAGGCCGGAGGCGTCAAGGAGCTCGAAGCCTCGGCGGGCGCCGCCTTCGGTCAGGATGCGGGAGAGTTCGCCGCGGACGCGCTCGGCCGAAATGCGGTTGATGCCGGCACGGAGCGCCCGAATTGCCTCGAATGTGGCGGGATCGAGACGGAAGGCGAAGCGGGCGGCGAAGCGGACGGCGCGCAGCATCCGGAGATGATCCTCTTCGAACCTCGCGAGTGGGTCGCCGATGGCGCGGACAATGCCGCGGTCGAGGTCGTCGCGGCCGCCGACGAAATCGATAATAACGTCGGATTCGGGATCGAGAAGGAGTCCGTTGATGGTGAAATCGCGGCGCAGAACGTCGGCCTCGGGGCTGGTCTCGAAGCGGACAGACTCCGGTCGGCGGCCATCGAGATAACGGCCGTCGGCGCGAAACGTACTGACCTCGACATGAATCCCGTCGATGGGGACAAGGACGACCCCAAACTTGGCGCCAACCATGAAGGCGCCCGGGAACAAGGCGGCGATCTGGTCGGGGCGGGCATCGGTGCTGATGTCATAATCCTTGGGCTCGATACCAAGCAGGCGGTCGCGAACGCAGCCGCCGACGAGGTAGGACTGAAATCCCCGCCGCCGCAGTGAAATGGCGAGGTTGCGAACAACGGCGATGGGCACGAACTGATTCATTGCCTCTGATCGTAGGATAATGCCAGAGGACACCTTAACTTCGGAATGCCCTCCCCAAGCGAGAGATCCTTTTCCAGCGCGAAAGTGGTGGTAGCCACCACCGTTGCGCTTTCGTTCATCAGCTTCTGGCGCGGCGCCTCGATCGTATTGAGCGATCTGGCGTCGTCGGTCTTCTACGCGGGCGGCATCGCCGAGCACGCGGTGGGGAAGTCGGCCGCGTGGTTTGTGCTCGCGGTGATGCTGTTCAGCTTCGCGGTGCGCAGCGTCTATATGGAAAGCTGCGGGATGTTTGTCCGGGGCGGCGTCTACGTTGTGGTACGGGACAGCATGGGTCCGTTTCTGGCGCGGGTATCGGTTTCGTCGCTGGTGTTCGACTACGTGTTGACGGGGCCGATCAGCGTGGTGAGCGCGGGGCAGTATTTGGGCGGGCTGCTGAACGAGATCAGCGAGCTGTTACACCAGACCTACAAGGTAAACCCGAACCATTTCGCGGCGTTCTTCGCGGTCCTGGTCACGATTTACTTCTGGTGGAGCAACACCAAGGGCATTCACGAATCGAGCGGAAAAGCGCTGCGCATCATGCAGGTGACGACGGTGATGGTGATCGCGCTGTTGATCTGGTGTCCGCTGACCATCCTGCTCCGGGGCAGCCTCAACCTCCCGCCAGCACCAGTACCGGCCAACCTCCACTTCAGCAAGGACGCGCTGGGGTGGTTTCAGGGGACCATTTGGCCGACGATCCCACTGGTGGCGATGGTGATCGCCTTCGGGCACGCGCTGCTGTCGATGAGCGGCTTTGAAACGCTGGCCCAGGTATACCGCGAGATCGCGTATCCGAAGATGAGGAATCTCAAGATTACGGCGAACATCGTGTGCTGGTACGCGGTAATCTGCACGGGCTTCATCACGGTGTTCGCGGTGATGATTATTCCCGACGCGGTGAGGCCGAAGTATTTCGACAATTTGATCGGCGGCCTGGCGATGAGCCTGTCGGGGCCGTACCTGCTGCGGCTGGGCTTTCACATATTTGTCGTGGCGGTGGGCGTACTGATTTTATCGGGGGCGGTGAACACGTCGATCATCGGAGCTAACGGCGTATTGAACCGGGTGGCCGAGGACGGCGTGCTGCTGGACTGGTTCCGGAAGCCTCATGTAAGGTTCGGGACAACGTACCGGATCATCAACCTCGTTGTGCTCCTGCAGATCGTGACCATCGTATTGAGCAAGGGCGACGTATATCTACTGGGCGAGGCGTATGCGTTCGGCGTGGTGTGGAGTTTCTTTTTGAAATCGCTGGGAGTTCTGGTGCTTCGGTTCCAGCGGCATGACCAAGAGTATAAATTCCCCTTCAACTTGCGGCTGGGCGGGAAGGAAATTCCGATCGGGCTGGCGGTGACGACCATGGTGCTGGGGATGGTGGCGATCGCGAACCTGTTCTCCAAACAGATCGCGACTCAGTTCGGCGTGGCATTCACAGCGGTGGTGTTTGTGGTGTTCACGATCTCGGAGCGCGTGAACGCAAAGCGGCGGGAGCGGGCGCACGAGGCGAAGACGCTCGAAGAATTTAACCTCGAGCATCAGGCGAAGGTGGAGGCCAGCACACTGCACGCGCGGGCGGGCTGCGTGCTGGTGGCGGTGCGGGATTTTCGGCGGATGGAGCATTTGCGGCAGGTGCTGAGAAAGACGAACCTGCGGCGGCACGATATCGTGGTGATGACAGTGCGGACGATTTCGACGGGGGCTGGCGAGTACGAACTATCGGACGATCAGATTTTCAGCGATTACGAGCGGGAGGTTTTCAGCCACGTCGTCGAGATGGCCGAGAAGGAAGGGAAGCCAGTGGAACTGTTGGTCGTTCCGGCGGTGAATCCGTTCGACGCGATGGTGCAGACCGCGGCGCAGTTGAAGGCCTCGCGCCTGGTGACGGGGGTTTCGGCGCAGATGACATCGGAGGAACTGGCGCGAAACATCGGACTGGCGTGGGAGCGGCTGCCGGAGCCGAGGCATCCGTTCTCGCTCGAGGTGATCAGCCAGGACCGGCCGCCGGCATACGTCAATCTTGGGCCGCATCCGCCCCGGCTTTGGCCGGAGGACGTGGACCGGCTGCACGAGATCTGGCTGAAGCTGAGCGAGTCGTTCGGATTCGGCTCGAAGCTGCATCACCGGGATGTGGTCGGGATTGCGCTGCGGCGCCTGGAGAAGGAACTGAACGGGCCCGGGCAGGACACGCTGGTGGCGGATCTGCGGGATGAGATCCGGAAGTCTGAGTGACGCGGGCGGTCGGCTAGGCCTTTCGAGCTTTGGCGCCGCGGGCGCGAGCGGCCGGCTTGGCGCGCGAAGCGGCTTTGGTTGCCGGAGCGGCGGCCGGAGGAGGGGCATCGACGGCGGCTTCAGGCAATTCCTCCGTAGGCTCAGGCTCGGGATCGGGGTTGAGAGCGGGGGCCGCCGGAGGTGCCACGCTGGCGAGCACTTCCTGAAACAGCGCCTGTTTTCTCAGATCTCTTTTCGAGGGAGGGGCCTGCTCATGCCGGTAGTCATGATCGTGGTAGCAAGTGCGGCAGCGGACTTTTGCGGGCTCACCGTTCAGAAGCGAAACAATGGAATGGTTGGTGACCCGCCGGCACTTGATGCAGTGGTCATCGATTACGTCGCCCAGTCGATTCTCGAACATAACCGGATGGAAAAACTCTTCGAGTATAACAGAACAGACGTGAAGGGGATGGCGGGCGGAGCGCCGCTGCTATGATCGGGGTATGCGCGGGCGATGGCGTGCGGTAGCGTTGGCGGGATTGGCAGCGCTGGCGATGCTGGCGGCGGTAGCGCGGCGCAACACAGGGAAAAGTTCAAGCGGGAGCGGAACGGGCGTGTTGACCCTGAGCGGGAAAATACAACCGGCCCACGTGGTGGCAATCGCGTCGCCGCTGGCTGGTTCGGTGGACGCGATCCTTGTGGCGACGGGGGAAGGTGTTACGGCGGGCCAGGTGGTGGCACGAGTGAATGGGGCGAGGCTGTTGAGCCGGCAGGCGGAGGCGAGGCAGCGGGAGATTGAAAACAGCGAGATTGTGAGGGAGTTGGAGAGCGCGGTGGACGAGGCGAGGCTCGTAGTATCGAAGGCGGAGGCGGAGGCGGCGCGGGCAGCGAGCGTGCTGGCGGAAGCGGAGCGGGAATACTCGAACCAGAAATCGCTGTATCAGGAAGCGGCGACGCCCTTGGTGACGTTTGAGAAATCGGAGCGTGAATACCAGACGGCGCGGGCAGACCGGGACAGCCTGGATGCGCTGGCGCGGGAGTCGCGGCACAGTTTTCAGTCGTTATCGCGAAAGTTGGAGGAGGAGCGCGCGGGGCGGGATCGGGCGGCGGCGGAGGCAGGCGCGCCGACGGTGGCGGAGGTCCGGTCCCCGATTGCCGGGACGGTGATCTCGGTGGGGGCCTCGGTAGGAGAGGCGGTATCGCTGGATTCGGCGCCGCTCATGCAGATTGCCGGCGACATGACGTCGCTGGAGGTGGCGATCAACGCCGATGGACCATTGTTGCGGGCGCTGCATCCGGGGCAGGCGGCGACGGTGGATATCGCGGCTGGGGGAGGAATATCGGCGCCGGGATATGTCCGGGCGCGCGAGCCGGGCGGGCAGTTTCTGGTGGCGTTCCGAAGTCCGTCACCGGAGGTAAGGCCGGGGCTCCCGGCGACGGTGACAATCGCGGAAGCGAAGCAGTGAAACCCACCCATGGAGAAGAGATGATGGAATTTCTCAAACAAAGTCTGCTGGAACTGATCACGCAAACCTCGACGAACCTGCCGCCGGATGTGAGAGCGGCGATGGGTATGGCGATCGAGGAAGAGATGCCCGAGACGCAAGCTGCGCAGGCACTGGCCATCATCGCGACCAACATCGACATGGCGCAGGAGGACTCGGGGCCGATCTGCCAGGACACCGGTATGCCGACGTTCTATATTCACGCGCCTGTGGGAGTGAACCAACTGGCAATAGGGGCGGCCGTGCGGGAGGCGGTCGCAGAAGCGACGAGACAAGGGAAGCTGCGGCCGAACTCGGTCGATTCGCTGACGGGCAAAAATAGCGGCGACAACCTGGGCACGGAGACTCCTGTGCTGCACTTCGAGCAATGGGAGAAAGACGACATCGAGGTGAAGTTGATTCTGAAGGGCGGAGGGTGCGAGAACAAAAACATTCAGTATTCGCTACCCTGCACGCTTGACCAGATGGGGAGGGCGGACAGAAACCTGGAGGGCGTGCGGAAGTGCATACTGCACGCGGTATGGCAGGCGCAGGGGCAGGGGTGCGCGCCGGGAGCGCTGGGAGTTTGCATCGGCAGCGACCGGGCGAATGGGTACGACCTGGCGAAGCGGCAGTTGTTCCGGTCACTGGATGACACGAATCCCGATGCGGGGCTAGCGGCGCTTGAGGAAGAGATCGTCCGGGAGGCCAACCGGCTGGGAATCGGGACGATGGGGTTCGGCGGGAAGGTGTCGCTGATCGGCTGCAAGGTGACGGCGGCGAACCGGCTGCCGGCGAGTTTTTTCGTGTCGGTGGCTTACGAGTGCTGGGCATTCCGAAGATTAGGCGTCGTGCTGGATGCCGGAGACGGGTCGATCCGGCGATGGCTCTATCGGGACCCTCAGGCGATGGTGAAGCGCATGGCGAGCAAGGATGGGATCCCGCTGACGGGCCGGGAGATTGTGCTAGAGCCTCCGCTGGACGAGGCGACGGTGCGGCGGCTGAAGGTGGGCGACGTGGTGCTGGTGCGGGGCGAAATGTACACGGGGCGGGACGCGGTGCATGCGCACTTGATGAAGAACGCGCCGCCGGTGGACATGAGGGGCGCTGTGCTCTATCACTGTGGGCCTGTGATGCTACAGCGAGAGGGGCGATGGACGGTCAAGGCGGCGGGGCCGACGACCAGCATTCGGGAGGAGCCGTATCAGGCGGACATCCTACGGCGCTATGGAGTGCGGGCGGTGATCGGGAAGGGCGGAATGGGCGCCAAGACACTGGCGGCGATGAAAGAGTGCGGCGCGGTGTATCTGAACGCGATCGGCGGCGCGGCGCAGTTCTACGCGCGGACGGTGGAAGAAGTGCTGGGCGTACACCTGATGGAGTTTGGAATTCCGGAGGCGATGTGGCACATCAGGGTGAAGGATTTTGTCGCGATCGTGACCATGGATGCGGCAGGGAACAGCCTTCACGCGGACATCGAACGGCAGAGCAGCGCGGCCCTGGCGGAGCTTCAGCACGCATGAAGGATTTGGTACACTGAGGGTTCCCCGGCCAGGTAGCTCAGCTGGTAGAGCGCAGCCCTGAAAAGGCTGGCGTCGGCGGTTCGATTCCGTCCCTGGCCACCACATTCCAAACCACTTAGCGGCAGCGAAGATCATCAATTTCTAAAGGTGGGCATGGTGCGGGCCTCAGGTATCCCGTTGTTGCATGCCCGCCTCTTTTTCCGCTCGCCATCGGCTTCCACAGAGCCCTCGCCATGTCGCCGGTTCTCGCAAAACCAGTCTCGCCCAATTTGGCGTGTCGTTCCGTCATCCGAGTGTGGGAGTGACGGAAGTTCTTTGCCCACTCGTACAGATGGCCTTGTCGATCATGTACCGGTGACCGGATTGCGCCGCGCTGTTCAGCTCGCGCGATGTGAAAGCAAAACTCGACAGCAGCGACAGAAAACTGCGTGTAAGGGCGCAGACGGAGCGGAGCCATATCACACTAGTGCGGATTGGTTGATCTGCAAGGTCTTCATCTGCATCGCAGAACCGTGACCAGCCTATTGGCAGAGCACATGCATCGTGTACGAGAACGGGAGCCTGGAATTCGGGTACCCCGGAAAGGACCACACGATGTTGAGACGGTGTGGCTTATCTGCAGTATTTGTGTCTGCGTTCTGCCTTGCCCCTCTCGGGGCGCAAACGGTCTTCGATCACAATCTGATCGTCAATGGGGGAGCAGAAAACGGTCTGGGAACCGACGGGACGACCGTCCCCGTATCGATCCCCGGCTGGACGCAGTCGGGTTCGCCGCGTGTGATTACCTATTCGTCCGGCTACGACTTATTACTGACTGGCATAATTCCGGCAAGTCACCGCGACAACTACTTCGCCGGAGGACTCAACATAGCCACTTCCGCCCTCACCCAGACGATCGATGTGTCAAGCGGCGCGTCCAATATCGACGGCGGTAACGTCACATACGATCTTTCCGGTTATCTCGGAGGCCGCGGCGACAACAACTCGGTGTTGACGGTCACCTTTCTCAGCGGGAATGCCAGCTCGCTGGGCGTTGTTACTCTCGGGCCGGTTACCGCCACCGACAAGGCACAGACTTCAGCGCTCTACTTCCGCCGCCAGATCGGGAATCTGCCCGCAGGGACGCGCACAATCACTGTCGCGCTGCAATTCAACCGATCCGGCAGCACCGCGAACGACAGCTATGCGGACGTACTCCAACTGGTGCTCAACAGTCCTGGAGCTCCGGGTACGGCTCTCGATCACAACGTAATCGCGAATGCCGGAGCCGAGGCGGCCGCGGCAGGAACATATACACAGATTGCGGGCGACGTTCCGAACTGGGTGCGAACGGCCAATTTCAGCACCGATTCCTACGATGACAGCAACGGAGACCTGAGTGGGTCAAATATCAAACCGCCCAAGGCGGGCAGCAACTACTTCTGGGGCGGCAACAACAACGCGCTATCGTCCGCCTATCAGGACATCGACATCTCCGCCGCTGCCAGTCTGATCGACGCCGGCAATGTCAGCTATGAGTTGATGGCATGGCTGGGCGGCTTCGCCAGCCAGGGGGACAACGCTGTACTGAAGGCTGAGTTCAAGAAATGGGACGGAACTACTCTTTCGACGGTAACGCTGGGACCGGTCTCAGCCGCGGACCGCAACAATCAGAGCGGATTGTTCCAGAGGATTCTGAATGGACAGATTCCTGCAGCCACCCGGATGGTCCGGATCACCATGACGATGACCAGAACCGATGGTACCGACAATGACGGCTTGGCCGACAATCTCTCGCTGATACTGTCGTCTTCCGGCATTCCCGCGGTACCGTCCATTTTTCCCGACGGCGTCATTAGCGCTTCGGAGTTCGCCGGACTTTCATCCATCGCGCCGGGCTCCTGGGTCGAGATCTATGGAACCAATCTGGCGGCCGTGACCGGCGGATGGACCGCCGCCGATTTCATTGGAAATACGGCGCCCACAATACTCAACGGAGTGAGTGTTACCATCGGCGGACAGCCGGCATACATCAGCTACACGAGCCCCGGGCAGGTGAATGTGTTAGCCCCACAGGTCACGGCGGGCACGCAGCAGATTGTGCTGACCAATAGCGCCGGATCGTCGCAGCCGTATTCCGTAACCGTGAGTGCGATCCAGCCCGAACTCCTGGCGCCGGCGTCGTTCCTCGTGGGCGGGCTGCAATACGTGTTCGCGCAATTCGCCGATTACTCTTTTGTTCTGCCTCCCGGTACGCTCCCCGGGGTAGTCACACGGGCGGCGCATGCCGGCGAGACGATCACCATGTGGGGAATCGGCTTTGGCGAAGTTACACCGTCGACCCCGCCGGGCCAGATCGCGACAGGCCTGACTCAGCTAGTCAATATCTTACACGTCACGATAGGGGGAGCAATCGCGGATGTGCCATACGCTGGTTTGGCTCCCACTTTGGTCGGCGTCTATCAGTTCAACGTTGTGGTTCCCAATATTCCGGCGAATACTTATGCACCGGTGGTTTTCACCGTGAACACCGTTCCCGTCTCCCAGCAGTTGTATATAGCGATTTCGCAGTAGGGACTGGGATTCGGCCGTAACTGAGGCCTAGCGGTACTTGGAATGACCACATACCCGATAACCACTGGTACCAAAGACTCTCATGGTAAGTGAGGTTACTAACGCCAAGTTGCGCCATTGGACATCTCTACCAAAGCAGGGCGAATCGAACCCGGTGTGCTCGCGGCAAGTAAGCCGGAGGCACCCACGTCGGCAAGAGTGATGCATTCATTCGCCCTCCAAGACGAAGTCCGGGAGGGGAGCAAGGGCCCGTCTCCCCTCCCGGACACAACGGTACGGACCCAAAGGAGAAATCAAATGAATTGGAATCGGCTGCGAGGCCTCGCCATGGTGCTTGGGGCATCGACGCTAATATCAGGTGTTGGTCGGGGCGCCGACCTGGACGCGCCAGTGAAGTTCACCTTCGACTGGCAGGTGGTGGTGAACAACGGCGTGACAGTCCCGGGCGATACCAGGACCTTCAACAGCTATAGTCAGCCATCGATGAACATCAACAGATTGGTCGTGTTCCGCGCAAGGACCAAGGGCGGGACAACGGGAGAGCCCGCTCACGGCATCTTCGCTCGCGATATGTCCGTGAGGACTCCTGTGAACACGATCTTCGATCGCAATACCGCTGTTCCCTATCCGAACAATCTCTCCTCGACATTCGTCGAGCCGGCGGCCTTCCCGCGCATCGCTATAGGGTCGAACATGATGGCCTCGAGCGCAAACCATCAACCCGTGTGGGAATACCAGCTTTCGGACGGCACTGACTCTCGTGCCGGGACCTCTGGCATCTACACCAACCCCTTCGGATACTTGCTCACCGGCGCCAGTAAGCTGGGCGTGGTGCCCGCTTTCTCGTTCTTCGAGGTGCCGGGTACGGTCGGCATCCCATTCGACGTTTTCCCCGGGTCTCCCGCAGTTACCGGCCCCGCTACGATCGTGTTCAAGGGTAACTTCACGCTGGATGGCGTTGGTTACACTGGCGTCTACTACCGCGACCTGATCAACGCGCCCACGGGCGGCTTCGGGCCCGTGGTTCTAATAGCTGATACCACGATGAATATCCCTGGCACGAGCACGCTGTTCGGTTCCACGGCCCCACCCAGCGCGGCCGGCCGCCAAGCGGTGTTCACCGGACTCGACAACGAGGACAATCCGACGATGGGCGGAATCTATCTGGCTCCGCTGACCGGGACGCGCCCCTCCCTCACTACGCTGGTCAACATCGGCGGCGCCGTGCCTGGCGAGGCAGCGGGTGCCCTGTTCACCAGGCTGGGCGAGGGCCTTTCGTTTGACGGCCGCTTTGTCGGCTTCTGGGGTGCCTGGGGATCCGAGACCAAGACGCTGATTCTAAAGTGTCCGACGGATGGAGACAAGGACCTCTTGGCCTACTGCAACCAGCAATACCCGAACGGCTTCGTGACGACGGTTCCACTACACCAGGGCATTTTCGTTCACGATACCGCCACCCACACCACGTACACGGTCGCAAAGGCGCCCAACGTTAATTTCGACGACTTCGTTTACTGGAACTTCTCTGGTTTCGTCCCCGGCACGGGTGGGTCGACCGAGGACGGAGAACCGGCACGCTGGCGCTCCGCCTCTTTCGTTGCGGTGTCCGGGTGGGTCGACGGGAAGATCACCGACCCGACGTTCCACACTGCATTCAAAGCCAGAAAAGGCCCGGTCGTCAACGGCGAGTATGTGAACGCAGTGGACGGAATCTACCTTCGCAAAGGACCAGCAACTCTGCAACTGCTCACAGGCGTGGTGAAGACCGGCATGGACGGAACCTTGATCGATCTTTCAGCCGTCGACCCCCTCACGCAGGCGCACCTGCCAGTGACGGCTATGGGTATCGAGCGGGACGGCTTCCGAGGCAAATCTCTCGCCATCACTGTGAGCATGGCCACCGAGGCGGCTGGCTGGGCCGGGGTATACCTGACCGTAGTGCCAGCAGCGATGCAATAGATGCTCGCGCTGTTTATCGAGATAGAATAGCGGCGCCAAATAGGAAGCAGGGGCGCCCTAACAGGTTCCCCTGCCGATTCGGGGACGCACCCGAAGCCCCGGTCTAAGAGTGCGGTCCCTCGAAGTTGTGAGTTCCCACTCATTCGTCGTTGAGAACCATCGGGATCAGCTATGTCATCTGGCGACAAATCCTCCAATTCCGTTGTTGAGCGGAGGGGGAACACTACGGGAGCATCGAAGGGGCGACACTGCGGTAGCGATTTCCGCGCAGTCCCAAATGCCGGCCAATGCGGCCTCGCCTGTTATTTCAGTTGGTTCCCCTTCAGTCTCTCCTTCTGCACAGCGAAATACCTGCAAGCTTTCTGGCAGGATTCATTCAAATGTTTTGACAATGGGCTCCTGGAATGCGGACGTCTCGGAAGGTGTCGCACAATACTCAAACCGTGAGGCCCATCTGCTGTATTTATGTATGCATTCGGCCTTTCCGCTTTTGGGGCGCAAACGATCTTCGATCACAATCTGGCCGTCAACGGGGAACGGAAACCGGCCTGGGCACCGACGGGACGGCCGTCCCCGCATCGATTCCGGCCGGATGCCATCGGATTCGCCCCGAGTGTTCACCTGTAGTCGCAGTCGGGAACCCGAGTGCGTCCGCAACTGAGGCCTAGCGGTACCGGGAAGAACCACATTTCCGATATCCCCTGGTACTAAAGACCGTCGGCGTAAGTGAAGTTACTAACGCCAGGATGTGCCATTGGACATCGTCACAAAGGCAGGGCGAATCGAACGGAATGTTCATCCGGCGAGTAAGCCGGGAACACCCACGCCGGCAAGAGTGATGCATTCAATCGCCCTCCAAGACGAAGTCCGGGACGGGAGCAAGGGCCCGTCTCCCTCTCCCGGACACAACAGTACGGACCCAAAGGAGAAATCAAATGAATTGGAATCGGCTGCGACGCCTCGCGATGGTGCTTGGGGCATCGACGCTAATATCAGGTGTTGGTCGGGGCGCTGAAGTCGACGCGCCGGTAGTGATGAGTTTCGACTGGCAAGTGGTGGTGAACAACGGTGTGACAGTCCCGGGCGACACCAGGAAATTCAATAGCTATAACCAGCCCTCGCTAAACATCAACCAATTAGTCGTGTTCCGCGGAAGAAGCAAGGGCGGAACAACGGGTGAGCCCGCTCACGGCATCTTCACGCGCGATATGTCCGTGCGGACGCCTGTGAACACGATCTTCGATCGCAATACCGCCGTTCCCTATCCGAACAATCTTTCCTCGACCTTCGTCGAGCCTCCCTCGTTCCCTCGCATCGCTATAGCGTCGAAGACGATTGCCACGCGCGGAAACCATCAGCCCGTTTGGGAATACCAGCTTTCGGACGGCACTGACTCCCGCGCCGGGACCACCGGCATCTACACCAACCCCTTCGGATACCTGCTCACCGGCGCCAGTAAGCTAGGCGTGGTGCCCGCTTTCTCGTTCTTCGAGGTCCCGGGTACGGTCGGGATCCCGTTCGACGTTTTCCCCGGCGCGCCCGCGGTGACCGGCCCCGCTACGATCGTGTTCAAGGGTAACTACACGCTGGAAGGTGTGAGCCGGACCGGCGTCTACTTCCGCGACCTGATCAACGCACCCACGGGCGGCTTTGGGCCCGTGGTTCTGATCGCTGATACCACGATGTTTATCCCTGGCACGAGTACGCTGTTCGGTTCCACGGCCCCACCCAGCGCGGCCGGCCGCCTGGCGGTGTTCACTGGACTCGACAACGAGGACAATCCGACAATGGGCGGAATCTATTCGGCGCCGCTGGCGGGGACCGTGTGGCCCCCCCCACTCACCACGCTGGTTAGGATCGGCGGCGCCGTGCCTGGCGAGGCAGCGGGTGCCCTGTTCACCAGGCTGGGTGAGGGCCTCTCCTTTGACGGCCGCTTCGTCGGCTTCTGGGGTGCCTGGGGCTCCGAGACGAAGACGCTCATCCTGAAGTGTCCGACGGATGGAAACAAGGACCTCTTGGCCTACTGCAACCAGCAATACCCGAACGGCTTCGTGACGACGGTACCGCTACACCAGGGCATTTTCGTTCACGATACCGCCACCCACACCACGTACACGGTCGCAAAGGCGCCCAACGTTAATTTCGACGACTTCGTTTACTGGAACTTCTCTGGCCTCGTCCCCGGCACAGGTGACTCGGACGGAGAACCGGCACGCTGGCGCTTCGCCTCTTTCGCCGCGGTGTCCGGGTGGGTCGACGGGAAGCTGACCGATTCGACGTTCCACACTGCTTTCAAGGCCAGAAAAGGCCAGGTCGTCAACGGTGAGTATGTGAACGCAGTGGACGGAATCTACCTGCGCAAAGGACCAGCAAGTCTGCAGATGCTCACGCCTGTGGTGAAGACCGGCATGGACGGAACCTTGATCGATCTTTCAGCAGTCGATCCTCTCACGCAGGCGCACCTGCCGGTGACGGCGATGGGTATCGAGCGGGACGGCTTCCGAGGCAAGTCGCTCGCCATCAATGTGAGCATGGGCACCGAGGCGGCCGGCTGGGCCGGGATTTACCTGACCGTAGTGCCGGCAGCGATGCAATAGGCGCTCGCGGTGTTTGCCGAGACAGAACAGCGGCGCTAAGAGGAAGCAGGGGAGCCATAGCAGGCTCCCCTGCCGATTCTGGGACGAACCAGAAGCTTCTGTCGACGAGTGCGGCCCTTCGAAGTTGTGACTCCCCACTCATTCGTCGTTGAGAACCATCGGGAGCGGCTCTGCCATCTCGGGACGGATTTTCCAATTCCGTTGTACAGAGCGGAGAAAACATTACTCAACATCGATGGGGTGGCAATGGCACAATTGTTCCCGTTCCCTCTCAAATGCCGTCCAGTGCGGACTGCGCTTTAGCAGGGTGTGTGCCACCTGTGCACGCGCCGAACTCTCACCCTGACGCCGGTTGTTCCTCTGTGGCCCCGCATGCCGGCGCAGGCTGCCTCCGAAAAAAAGAACCGCTCCGGGAGTGTCGGCATCGCTCAAATGGTTTCGGGCGCCGCCTTAGGGGATGCCCTCGCGGGTTTCCCGATCGGCTGCACGGAGCAGAATGAGAAGGATCTCGCCGTCTTGTTTTATGTGGTTTGCGTCGGGAAACTGAAAGCGATCGTCGAAGAGGAGAAGTGAGATGAGCGGACAGCCGGCGGCAGCGCAGAATGAGTCCGCAGTGCGCTCCGAACTGCTCTCCGACACCACCAAGAACTTTTCCTTGGTGTTGGGAGGGCCCCTGTATCAGTACCTTGTGCGCGTGGGGTTGGTGAAGCCGCCTCTAGACCGTCTGGGATGGCGGATTATTGTCATCACTCTTTTCGCGTGGGCACCTCTGCTGGTGCTCACCACTCTGAGCGGCCGATTGGTGAGTGGGGTCAAGGTCCCCTTTCTTTCTGATTTCGAAGTGCATTTTCGATTTTTGGTGGCGCTCCCATTGCTGATTGGCGCGGAAGTGACGATTAACCGGAGAATCCGGACGCTGTTGCGGCAGTTCGTGGATCGACGGATCATTACCCCGGCCGTCCTTCCGAAGTTTGAGAGCGTGCTTCAATCGACAATCCGGCTCAGGAACTCGGCAGCCGTCGAACTGGGGTTGCTGGCATTCGTCGTGATCGCGGGAACCCTTTGGTCGCGGGGAGTCCTGGCCCTTCAGTCCGATACCTGGTATTCGGCCATGACAGACGGCGGAAAAGCCCTGACACCAGCCGGCTCCTGGTACCACTTTGTCAGCTTGCCCATTGTTCAGTTCATCGCGCTGCGCTGGTACTTCCGGCTGCTGTTATTGGGCAGACTGCTCTGGCAAGTCTCCCGGTTGAATCTAAACCTGGTGCCAACCCATCCCGACCGATGCTGTGGCTTAGGATTTCTCGGAGAAATTGCCTTTGCGATGGGGCCGTTTCTGATGGCGCACAGCGTCCTGCTGTCCGGATACCTGGCAAACCGAATCCTGTACGAGGGCATTCCATTACCGGATCACAAGATCGAGATTGCGGTCGTGGCGCTTTTCCTTTACCTGCTCGCATTGGGGCCGATTTCCGTATTTACGCCGGGATTGATCCGTCAGCGCCGCGAAGGGTTGCACGTCTACGGCGCGTTGGCCAGCGAATATGTCATCGGATTCCAAAAGAAGTGGATCGACGGCGAGCGGCCCAGCGATGAACCGTTCGTGGGAAGCGCCGACATTCAGTCACTCGCCGATTTGGCGAACAGCTTCGAGGTTGTTGAGCAGATCCGGCCATTCCCCTTTGGAAGATCGTCGATCGTTGCCGTAGCGGTCTTCGTCGCGCTGCCGCTCCTGCCATTAAGCCTCACAATGTTCTCATTCCAGGAATTGATTGCCCGGCTGTTGAAAGTGCTATTGTGACTTGCGCCTGGTTCGGCCTGAATTGGCCGGCCCGTGGTTGAGAGCGCGGGCGATACATTGCCTGGCCCGTCACATTAAACCGGCACCCTCAATTCAGGGGATTGGTCGGGCGAAGCGGCAGACGATGCCGTGCATCATTCGGGGATCAGAAGGCTCCCCGGTGTTAGTTGGTGCGGATGAGAGGACTTGAACCTCCACTCCCTTGCGAGAACTAGAACCTGAATCTAGCGCGTCTGCCAATTCCGCCACATCCGCATAATAAGGCAGGCTAAACTTTATTGTCAGGGACAGGAGCGTCCCTGTCAAATGCCAGGAAGCGCCGCCGCCGTGGCGCCTCGGTCCGCTTCGAGCCGGCATCGCGGCGCAGCCTGAGGATCAGGTTCATCACCAGGCGTTCAATTTCGGCCGCCACTTGCTGGAACACTTCCTCGCTGCAGCCGATCGGGTCGCGCACGGTCCAGGTCTCGACTTTCGCTTTCAGAGCGGAGGGAAGCGGGCGCCCGCTCATGTTCACGATCAGGTCCACACCGCCGGCCAGAGCCCGACCGTCGAGCGGCTTCGGAACTGCGGCGTTGAGGTCGATGTTCTTCTCGCGCATGGCCCGCAGCGTGCCCTCGGCCACGATCATCGCCGGTGCGGTACCCGCGCTTAAGGCCTCGATGACGTCGCTGCCATAGGCGCGAGCGAAGCCCTCAGCCATCTGACTGCGGCAAGAGTTACCGATGCAGACAAACAGAACCCGCGTCAACGGCATCCTTCTCCATCTTAGCCAGAAAGCGGCGATGGACGCGACTGTCGGCGCTGAGTTCCGGATGAAACGTCGCCGCCATGTGATGTCCCTGTTCGACCAGGACGGGATCGCCACGGTAGGCGGCCAGTACGTGCGCCGCGCTCCCAACGCGCCGGATGATGGGCGCGCGGATGAACACCGCCTCCAGCTCGCCTCCGTCCAGCTCCGGCGCGTCGATGCGCGCGATGCGGCTCGCGAGCTGGCGGCCGTAGGCGTTGCGTTCCACCTCGATGTCCATCAGGCCAAGCGAGGCCTGCGGCGGATTAGTGACCTCTCGGGCGAGCAGGATCGCTCCGGCGCAGGTACCAAAGATCGGCTTGTGCCGACCGAACTCGCGCAGCGGCTCCATCAGCTCCTCCTGATCGAGCAGCTTGAGCATCGTCGAGCTCTCCCCGCCCGGAATCACCAGGCCATCCACGTCGTCCAGTTCGCCGGCCGTACGCACTTCCACCGCCTCGGCGCCTGCCCGCTCGAGAGCCCTGGCGTGGGCCTCAAAATCGCCCTGCAGCGCCAGGACTCCCACTCTCTTTCGGGCCATCCGGCTACCAGCCCCGCGTCTGCAGCAGCTCCGATTCGGACAACTGCGAAATGTCCAGGCCCGGCATTCCCATGCCTAGCCCTTCGCTGGCCTCGAGCAGTTTCGCCGGATCCTTGTAATAGGTGGCTGCTTTGACGATGGCCTTGGCGCGTGCTTCGGGATCGGAAGACTTGAAAATGCCCGAGCCAACGAAAACGGCCTCGGCGCCCAGTTGCATCACCAGCGCCACATCGGCAGGCGTCGCAATGCCGCCGGCCGAAAAATTCGGCACCGGCAGCTTGCCGTTTGCCGCAACCCACTCGACCAGCTCGAGCGGCGCTTGCAGCTTCTTGGCCTCGTGAACCAGCTCTTCCTTGCCCAACACCGTGAGCTGCTTCATCTCTTTCACGATCGTACGAATGTGCCGTACGGCCTCGACGATATTGCCCGAGCCGGCCTCGCCCTTGGTGCGGATCATGGCCGCGCCCTCGGCGATGCGCCGCAAAGCCTCGCCCAGGTTCCGCGCGCCGCAAACGAAGGGCACCTTGAACTCACGCTTGTCGATGTGATGCTCCTCGTCGGCCGGAGTAAGCACTTCGCTCTCGTCGATGTAATCGACCTCCAGCGCCTCCAGCACCCGCGCTTCGGAGAAGTGCCCGATGCGCGCCTTGGCCATCACCGGAATGCTGACCGTCTTCATGATCTCGCGGATCTTGGAGATCGGCGCCATCCGGGCCACGCCGCCCTCTTTGCGGATGTCGGCCGGCACGCGCTCCAGCGCCATCACCGCCGACGCTCCCGCCTTCTCCGCGATCACCGCCTGCTCGGCGTTGGTCACGTCCATGATCACGCCGCCCTTGAGCATCTCCGCCAGTCCGACTTTGAGCCGGAATGTCTCATCCAGATACATTTGCCTTCCTTCCTTTCGACGAAATCCCTACACCAACGCCATGGCCGCGTCCGGGCTCCGGCTCTGCCGTACCGCGGACAACTCCCGGGCGAACACTTTTCCCAGCCTCGCCATTCCCGCGCGAATACGGTCTGGCGCCAGTTGCGCGAAGCTGATTCTCAAACTGCCGTTCTCGACCCGATTCACGGCGAAGTGCCGGCCGGGCAGGTAGCTCACTCCCTCGCGCCGCGCCAGGCCCAGCAGATCGCCGGCGTCCAGCGGCTCCGGCAGGCGCACCCACAGGTTCATCCCGCCCCACGGCCGGCTGTAGCGCGTACCCTCCGGAAGAAACTCGCCGCATGCCGTCAACACCGCCCGCAGACGTTCGGCGCCTGCGGCCCGCACTTTTTTCCGGTGCGCCTCCATCCGGCCCGACTCGGCAAAGCGCAGCAGCACGGCCTGCGCCAGTTGATCGGTGTGAATATCCGTATACTGCTTAGCTTCGGCCAGCCGGGCTATCAGCGCCCGCGGCCCGATCACCCAACCGACCCGCAGCCCCGGGAACGCGAGCTTGGAGAAACTCCGCAGCAGCACCGTGTCGCCGCTTGCATCCACCTGCTTCATCGTCGGCAGCGGCGGACGCGAATAGCTGAGCTCACCGTAGATGTCGTTTTCGACGACGATCGTCCCGGCCGCCGCCGCCGCCCGCACCACTGCGCGCCGGGCTTCCAGCGGAAGCGTGGCCCCGGTCGGGTTCTGAAAATTCGACGTCAGCACCATCAGCCGCGGGCGCTCTCGCGCCAGCGCCCGTTCCAGCGGCTCAATTTCCACACCCTCCGCCCCTACCGGAACCCCTACCACGCGCGTGCCCCCGCGCAGGAACACGTTCCGCAATCCGGCGTAAACCGGGTCCTCGATCAGCACACTCTCGCCCGCGGGTCCGAGCACGCGCTGGATGAGGTCGAAGGCCTGCTGTACGCCGCTGGTGATCAGTACATCGTCGCCGGCGCGCGCCGCTCCTTCCTCCCGCGCCCGTTCGAGCAGATACCGGCGCAGCGGACCGTAGCCGGACGGCGAGCCAAGCTGCAGGATGGCCTTGGCTTCCTCGCCCTCGATCACTTCCCGGCACGTAGAGCGAAACTCGTCGAGAGGAAACAGAAGCTCGGAAGGCCGCGCGCTGGCGAAGCTGATCTCGTCCTCGATCCTGGCGCCGGGCGGCCGCTCGCCATCTCCCGGCACGCGCTCCCATTGAACCCCGCTCTCGCGGCCCGGAGCGTTGATGAAGCTTCCCCGCCCCACATGGCCGCGCAGCAGTCCTTCGCGTTCGAGGACCGCATAGGCGGCCGACACCGTTGTCCGGTTCAGGCCAAGTTCACCAGCCAATTGTCGCGTGGGCGGCAGACGTTCACCGTCGCGCAACTCGCCGGCTTCCAGCAGCGATCGGATGTGTTCGCTGAGCTGCCTGTACAGCGGCACTTCGGATTGGGTATCGAGAACGGCGCGGCGCAGCATTGTCGATCGTTTCCACCATACCATATTGGACTGCTTGCTGCGACGGTATGCCAGCCAATTTCGCACCTGAGCCGCTTTGATAGGATAAGGGTGTCGCCGCCGTGCCGTTCCCCCCGCGCTATCTTCTGTTGTTTTCCCTTTGCGTTGCCGCTTGTCTGGCTCTCACCGGCATGGACAAGAAAAAGAACAAGCCGTACTCCGAGCTCCCCGTCATCCAGAGCAAGGATGCGGACCAGCCGACCCAAGTGCTGCCCCCGCCCAAGGAGCCTCCGGCCGCTGTGCTCGCCGACACCAGCAGACTTGAGTTTTCCGCCATCCCGTTATCGGCTAAGGGTCTGCTTTCGCAACAAACGCGCGAAGCCATGCGCGCGTTGGTTCGCAGCAGCCGCGGCAGCACAATCCTGAGAATCCGCGCCTTTGTCGCCGGCTCGGGCGACGTGCGGCGCGTTCAGGAAATCGCCGGCGAAGTCTTCGGCGAGAAGCATACGCCTCTTCCCGCTTTCAGCGTCGTTCAGGCCGGTGCTCTGCCGCTTCAGGCGGCGCAGATCTCGCTTGAGGTGATCTCGGCCGGCCGCCGGGACGCCAATCCCTACGGGCTCGGTTTTTTCTCGGCGCAAATCGGCAACTCTGTCGCACAGTCGGCTTCGCATCTGGCGGCCGAGATGTCCAAGGCCGGGCTCCAGCCCTCCGACGCCCTGCGCGTCACCTGCTACGTGAATTCCTTTGATGCCGCCGGCGACTGGAAGGCGCCGCTGGCCGTCTTCTCTCAAGCCGCCGTGACCGCTGTTCAGATGCTCCGCGAACCGGTGGGACCTCAGGCGGCATGCGATGCCGTGGCGCGCCTCCGCGCCGTCGTTGATCCTCCCGTCAAGTTTCTGGACCCGGTCTCGGAACAGTCCTCGGCAGTGCTGGTGAGCGCCCCGCAGATTGTCCTCAGCGGGCTGCAAATGGCCTTTGGACAGAAGGAAGACGACGTGCGGCAGAGCTACGAAAGGCTCGACAAAGCGCTCTCGGCGTTTCATGCCGGCTTCGAGTCGGCGGTCACGCTGGACAACTATCTTCTATTCGGGGCGGTGGTGAAGACCTCGGCCGCCGTGCGGGCGGAGCTTTCCACCAAGGGGCGGGCGCCGGCCGCCACCGTGCTCCCCTTCGAAGGACTGCCCTCGCTCGACGCCACGCTTGGTATCGACGTCGCGGCCATCCCTCGCTCCTGAGCCGCTACTCGCTGCGAAGGGCCTCCATGGGGTCCAAGCGCGCCGCGCGCAGGGACGGCCACAACCCGGCGAGCGCGGCAACGAACAGGAGCATCAGCGCGGATGCAGCCAACAGGCCGGCATCGGCGGCCTTCACCCCGAAGAACTGCCGGCTCAACAAGCGCCCGCAGGCGAGCGCCGCCGGAACCCCGACAACGACGCCGCCGGCGGCGAGCGCCATGCCCTGTTTCATCACCATCCACAACACCTCGTCCCGCCGGGCCCCCAACGCCAGCCTCACGCCGATCTCGCGCCGGCGGCGCGTCACGTTGTAGCCGAGCACGCCGTATAAGCCGATCGCCACCAGCACCGCACCGAGCGCGCCGAAGAACGACGCCAGCATCGCCAGCAGGCGTTCATGACGCAACTGGTCGTCGATGCGTTTGCTCATGGGCGTCATCTCGGTCGCCGTGACATCGCGGTGGGCCTGTCGAATCATCCCTCGCAGCGCATCGAGCGCCATCTGCGAGTCCGCGCCCGACCGGATAATAACGTTCCAGTACGGCTCCAAGCCGCCGTCGTTGAGAATGGGCAAGTAAATTGTACGCGGGGCCGGATCGCGCAGCAGAGCATACTTGGCATCCTCCACGACACCGACAATTCGGGCCGAAGACTTCGTGTCGAGCCGCAGAATCCGGCCGACGGCGTCGCCCTTGGGAAAGTACGTCTGCGCAGCTTTCTCGTTCAATAGCGCCGGGCGCGGTTCGGGCGCGGTCATGTCCTCCGGGTTGAATTGGCGTCCCCGAAGGATCCGCGTGCCCATCGCGCGGAAATAATCGTCGCCGATTCGATGGACGTATAGGGCGCGCTCGGTGGGCGTCAGCGCCGGCCAGATCGCGGCATCGAGCAAGTCAAAACTCCAGGCTTGTCCCAGCGGAGCAACACTCGTGATCGAAGCCGACCGAACGAACGGCAGCGTGCGGAGCCGATCTACCAGTTCCCGGGCGTACCGCGCGGTCTGCTTCAGGTCCATGCCGGATTTGCCGGCGTCGATGCCGGAGATGAGGACCAGGCCGCGGTCGAAGCCGAGGTTCTGCATCCGCAGGTTTTCGAGCGTGCGGACGAAGAGCAGCGCCATCGCCACCAGAACCAACGACAGCGCCGCCTGCGCCGGAATCAGCCACGGCGCCATCGTTCGCCGGTGCCCGCCTAGCCAGCCGATCGAGCCCGACTTCAAGCCCTCGCCCGGATCGACGCTGGTTCCCCGCACCGCCGGGAGCATGCCGGATATGATCGCCGCCGCCGCGCTCAACACCACCAGAAGCGCGGCGATGCGCCAGTCCGGCGCGAGGTCGAGTGAAAGATCGAGAAACCGCAGCAAGGGGTCCATCACCGCGGCCGCCAGGGCAATACCAGCCGCCGAGCCCAGGATCACGAGCAGAAGAGTCTCGGTGAAAAGCTGCCGGATGAGACGCGCGCGGTTGGCGCCGAGAGCGGCACGCAACGAGATCTCGCGCTCCCGCGCGGCGCCGCGCGCGAGCAGGAGCGTCGCCAGGTTGATGCAGGCTGCCAGCAGCAGCAGAGCCGACACCGCGCTCACGGCCAGCATCAGATCGCGGAGCATCTCTCCGTGTTCGGCGTTTCCTCCGGGCGCCAATCGCGCGTCGAGCCATGCGGTCTTGGTCTGGCGGCCTTGGGAATCCATCCATGTCATGTCCACGCTGCCGAGGACCGGCTTGGTGAGCGCCCTCACTTCCGCTCGCAGGCTCGGGATGCTCGCTCCGGCCCGGAGCCTGCCGAATACGTTGAGAAACCACATCTGCCGGGAAGTGAGCTGGTTGAAGTCCGGATGCAGCGCCGCGCTCGCGTGAAGCGCGATAGTGACCTTCGGTTCCTCGCCCGGAGCAAGGCCGAAGAATTCCGGCGGCGTCACTCCGACAATGGTGAACCGCCGGCGCTCGATCAGAATGCCTTTCCCGATGATTCCCCGGTCCGCGTTGTACCGGCTCCTCCAGAAGGCGTCGCTGAGCACGCACACGTATGGTGCCCCGCTCACGTCGTCCTCCGACGTCAGCAACCGCCCGAGCTGAGGCCGGAGACCGAGCGTGACGTATGCCTGTCCGCTCGCCGATACCGCATCGAGAGGACGGGCGTCGGCGCCCCATCCTTCGTAAAGTTGCGTTCCGCCCCAGGTAAACAGCCCCTCCGCGCCTTTCAC
>DAIDHC010000026.1 GCA_027452065.1 Bryobacterales bacterium | reverse complement strand
CGGTACCGGTTGTTGAACGCCAGGTTGGCCTGTTCGTACGGGTCCTCGTTCAGGTTGAACATCAGCCACGCCTGGTTCTCGAAGCAGACAAACTTCCAGCCGTCCTTCGTCACCAGGCCTCGATACGGCGTGTTGATGCTGTCCGGGTGGCCTGTGGGAATGACGTTTTCCAGATACGCCGAATCGGGCTCGGGGCCGGCCGGCGCCTTCTGAATCCGGTAATGCGAGTAATCGGTTCCCTCCATCCAATCCGGCTTCGCGATGCTGCAGAGGCCGAGCGTTGTGGGCGCGATGTCGACGTGATTGGAGAGCACCGGCAGGTTACCCACTTTCCAGCCGTTGTAGCGCGGCTGCCCGCCCGAGATGATCATGGGCGTGCGGATCGACTCGTTATAGGGGTTCGTTTTGCGAAACATGCCGTGCGAGCCGTGCGTGTCGCCGTGATCGGCAAAGAAGAAGACATGCGTGTTGTCGAGCAGGTTGCCTTTCTCCAGCGCCTGAATGATGCGGCCGTAGTTCCAGTCGAGGTTCTCGATCATCGCGTAGTATCCGGCCAGCTCGTTGCGCGCCTGCGCCTGGATGCGAGTGTCGTGGGCCACGTTGGGCCGCAACTCCAGCTTCTCCGGGTTGTAGCGCGCCATCCATTCCTCCGGCGCTACGTAGGGATCGTGCGGCGGCTGCACGCTCATCACGGCGAAGAACGGTTTGCCTCCCTTCTTCTGGTCCTCGACGCGCTCGTTCAGGTAGCGCAGGAACAGGTCCGTCATCTGGTCGGTTTCGTAGCCCGGCAGCCGGTAATGGAACGCGTCCTTGCCGCTGCCTCCGTGAACCCAGCTATCCCATTGGCTGTTGTTATTCTCATAGCCGGTCCAGCTCTCGAAGTTGCCCCGTCGCTTCGGATCGGTGATGAAGAAGGCCGCGCGGCCGTGGAATTCGTGCCATCCGCCCAGATGCCACTTGCCGAAGTACGCGGTGTGGTAGCCGTTGGCGTTGAAAACATCGGCGATCGTCTTTTGGCCCTCCGGCAGCGGGTATTCGTGGCCGGGCACGCAGTGATGCGGGTACCGGCTGGTAAGCATCGAACCGCGGAAGGGGCAGCAGAGCGGGAAGCCGGAAACGTGTTGCCCGAACGTGACGCCGTTCACGCCGGCGCGGTCCAGGTTCGGCGTGCGGGAGTTCGGATCTCCGTTACAACTGAGAGCCTGGGCGCGGAACTGGTCTCCCAATATCCAAATCACGTTCGGATGAGGGTTCACCGGAGGTGTGGGATCGAGGTGGCCGGCCGGCGGTGCGGTGCTTTGCGGGCCAAGGCCCTCCATCAGGGCACGCATTTGCGGATCGGCGGAGGGATTGGTCTGCTGCGGTCCGGCGGCGGCGGCGCCCGCCGCTGCGCCCGCGGCCGCGCGAAGGAAATGACGTCGGTTCATGAGTTCTCCTGGGGTATGAGAGTTTAGAAAAGCAGCTTGAGCGCGACTTGAAGAATTCTGGGCTGATTGGCCTGCGAGCTCACCGTGCCGAATGCCGGCGAGCCGAATGTCGTGTTCGGCGGCGCGAAGACCGGCGAGTTGGTCAGGTTGAACGCCTCGATGCGAAACTGCAGCGACAACCGCTCGGTGAGGTTCGTGTTCTTGTGGAGCGAAAGGTCGATGTTGTGCGTCCAGTCGCTGCGCAGGCCGGAGAAGGTCCGCGGCGAGGTGCCGAAATGATACGGCAGCGGAGCGCTGAAGGCGCTGGTGTTGAACCATTTCGCGGGCGTGGGGTTTGGCAGCGTGGCGTTCTTGCCGTCCCAGTTCGGGCGTTGGCCTCCGCCCTGCGAGAACGTCGTGTTCACCGCCGACACGATGCCCAGCGGACTGCCGCTGTAATAGGAGCCGACAATGCCCGCCTCCCAACCGCCGAGGACATGGCCGATGAACCCTTTCTGGGCATGGAAGAACGGCAGTTCGTAAACCGCGTTGACGATGAGGCGCTGTGTCTGGTCAAGAGCCGAGACGCCGTACTCGGAGGCGAGGTTGTTCCAGTCCTGAATGGCACCGCCGCTGAACGACTCGCCGCCGAAGGTGCCCGTGTTGAGATCCATCATCTTCGAGTATGTATAGGATGCCAGCAGCGTGAAGCCTTTCGAATAGCGCTTTTCCAGTTTCACCTGCAAGGCATGGTAGGAAGAGGGAGAATAGTTTGCCGCGTCGGAGGTGACGCCGAGGTACTGCGGATACGGCAGCAGAAGCTGAGCCTGGGCCACTTTCGGCTGGGCCAAAGGACCGATGGCGATCTGCCCGTAGAACGGGTTGGGGACGAGGGTGTGGAGGCTGTTGCCGAGCGCGAGCGCGGAATCCGGCAATTGGTTGATGAACAAATTGTTGGGGAACTTCAGCCCTCGTGTGCCCACGTAGCCCACATCGAGGAGGAATCCCCGCGGCAACTCGCGCTGGAGGTCGAAGTTCCACTGGACGGTGTACGGAGTGACGTTGCCGCGGTCGTAGAAGCTGACTGCCTGGCCCAGCAGCGTGGAGGCGCCGAGCGTGCTTCCCGTCGGCTGGTTCAGGCCCTTGGGATACGGGTTGGAGAAATCCACCACCGGGGTGACGCCGTCCAGGCTGGTGACGATGCCCGTGGTGGCCGCGAATCCCGAAATTCCGAATCCGGCCGGAGCGCCGCCGATGCCCCAGTTCGTCCCGTAGAACATCCCGACGCCGGAACGGACCACGGTCTTCGGTGTGGCGTGCCAGGAAAATCCAACGCGGGGGGCGAAGTTGTTGGTGTCGGGATTGGCATCGTAACGGGACACTCCGTTCACCCCGACAAAGCTGAGGGCTCCGCGGGGGTCGAGTCCCGGGGCCTGCAGCGGGGACGCGGCCTGGTAGTTGAAGTTGGTGAGCTGGTTATAACGGTCCGTGCGCGGGAATTCGATTTCGTAGCGCACGCCCAGATTGAGGGTGAAGTTGGAGTTCACCTTCCATTGGTCTTCTACGAAGCCCGCGTAGTAGCGCGTCTCCATGGCGAGGGCGGGAGACGGCGCCACCGATCCGCCCGGTATCCCCAGCAGGTACGTGGCGAGGGCGTCTCCGGCAATGGCGCTCGATTGCGTCGGATTCGGGCCTTGCGTGAATGCGCTGTTGAAGGTGAACGACGTGCTGGTGTCGCCCGTCTGGAGAGTGTTGAACTGCACCAGCCGCGTTTCGCCGCCAAACTTGATCTCGTGCGCGCCCAGCGTCTTGGTGAAGTTGGCCTGGAGAGCGTAGTTGTTAATGCCGAAGGCGATGAGTCCGGTTTCTCCCAGCGTGCCGCCGTCGCGGGCGCTGTTGGGGATGGAGCCGTATACGCCGTAACCGGTGATGTCGACGGCGGGAAACGCCGCCGGCGCTCCGATTTCCGCCCCCAGATTCGACGGGAAACCGAGTTGAGAGATGTCGAAGCCCTCGCTGATGGGTCCGCGGAAATTGGAGAGCCGCGAGAACGAGGCTCGAAGTGTCCCGATCAGCGTGGGCGAGAAGATGTGGTCGAGTTCGGCAACCGCGTTATAGCGCGTGAAGTCCTGCGCGCCGAAAGCGGGCGAGCCCGGGTTGCCGGGACCATACGGGGACGCGCGCGTCCACGGCGTGTCGTCGTAGGAGTAGCGGATGAACATGCGGGTGAAATCGCTGAAATTCTGGTCCAGCCGGGTGCTGAAGGTGTTCTTGGTGATGTTGTTGGAGTCGGTACGCGCGTAGTTGTTCGCGCCCGTGTACAGCGCTCCGGCGGTGTTCGGCCCGGGAAGATACTGGGCGATGTTCGTTGAGACGGGGCTGATTCGATTGGCGGGAATGATGTTTCCGGGAAACGGCGTGCGGAGGTAGCCGGAGCCGGAAGGATTCGGCCGCGTGGTCGCCGGGTCGTAGATGACAATCGGTTTCCCGGCGGCGTTGCGGTCGTTGCTGAAGTTGCCGGTCAGCTCCGCCGGGTTCGGGACCGTCCCCGTGAAGGTGATGCCCTGAATGTAGCGGACCAGTTCCGTGCTCACAAAGAAGAACGTTTTATTCTTTCCGTTATAAACCTTGGGGATCACCACGGGCCCGCCCAGAACACCGCCGAACTGGTTGAATTTGAGCGGAGGCGGCGACTTGCCGGCTCGATTGGCGAAGAAGTCCGTGGCGTCCAGCACATTGTTTCGAAGGAAGTCGTAGGCGTCTCCGTGAAGTTCGTTGGTCCCCGATTTGGTGACGACGTTGAACACACCACCGGCGGCCCGCCCGAACTCGGCGCTGTAGCTGTTGGTCTGGACTTTAAACTCCTGAACCGAGTCGGCGCTCGGGTATACAACGGGCTGGTTTTGCGCGGCGCCCGTGTTGGGCGCGCCGTCGAGGAGAAATTCGTTAGCGTTGCCCGGCGCGCCGTTGATGGACACCGACGATGTGCTGATCTGGTCCACCGGCAGGTCGTTCATGCCGCGGGATATTCGCACGCCCGGAACAAGCCCGCCCAGCGCGTATGGGTCCCGGCCGAGCAGCGGCAGATTGACGATCTGCTTGCTCTGCACCACCTGGCCTACCGAGGTGGTTTCGGTCTCCAGCAGCGGCGCCTGCTCCTGGACCACGATTTTCTGGCTGACCTCGCCGACTTCGAGAGTGAAGTCGACTCTCATCGTCTGATCCACCTGGAGTTGAAGGCCCGGCCGAACCACAGGCCGGAATCCTGGATGGTCCACGGCGACCGTGTACTGGCCCGGAAGAAGCGAAGGTGCCGTGTAGTAGCCGTCCGAATTGGATTCCGTGGTCCGGCTCACTCCGGTGTCGCTGGCGGTGATGGTAACTTGCACGCCGGGCACGATGGCGCCGGCAGGATCGGTAATCCGTCCTGTGATCTGTCCGGTCTGGGCAAACAGGCTGGGCGCCGCAAGCAGCGTGGTCACGGCCAGGAGTTTCGTCAGGGAAAACATTCGGCTCAACATAGGGCAACCGCAATCCTATGCGCGGATGCCGTGGCCGTCTACGCTATGTCCGTTAAGAACGTCAGCAAACTCGCTGGCAATTACAAGTGCTGAAAAATCATAGGGAACTGGCTCACGCCGCCGGACGTTACGAAGACGTTAGGTCTTTGTGATCCGGTGTTACCGGTGATAGACTACCGCGAAGTGAGTATTTCCGGAGTTCAAATGGCGTCCGATTCCTCTCTCGGTCCCGGGCCTCTTTCCCACGAGACGTGCGACCTGGTTCGCGCGCACCTCGATGAGATTCTGCGAAGCGAGGCTTTTGCGGGAAGCCGGCGCAGCCAGGAGTTTCTTCGTTACGTAGTGCAAGAGACACTTGCGGGCAGAGGCGCGGGTATCAAGGAGCGCAACATCGCGCTGGACGTTTTCGGGCGGAATAGCGATTTCAATTCGCAAAGAGAGTCCATCGTCCGCGTGAAGGCCGTGGAGGTCCGGCGGCGTCTGGCGCAGGCTTACGAGAGCAGCGCGGCCGGCGGCATTCAAATCGAGCTGCCCGTGGGTGCGTATCAACCGGTGTTTCGCCTTGCGGTCCCCGACGCAGTGCCATCCGGTAGCGCGGAGAGGGCGCCGCGCCTCCACCGC
This sequence comes from Bryobacterales bacterium, assembly GCA_027452065.1. Classification (GTDB taxonomy): domain Bacteria; phylum Acidobacteriota; class Terriglobia; order Bryobacterales; family Bryobacteraceae; genus JAJYKC01. The sequence continues at coordinate 9,824 of DAIDHC010000026.1, read as the reverse complement.
GTGAAACCCTGGTGGGCGGCCGGGCTGGCGGTGCTCGCCGCTCTTCTGGCGGGCGGGTTCATGCTGCGCCAAAACTCCGAGGCGCCGATCGACAGGCTCTGGGATGGGTTTGCCGATCAGGACCGCCCGGTTCTCATCTCCCTGCCCGCGCCGACGGTGCTCGAAATGGAGCACAAAGAGGAGTGGCTGCCCCTGCGAGCCAATGAGTCGATCCCTTCGAGCGAGCTGCAGGCCAAGGAGAATTACTACGTCGGTGTCGGAGCCGCGCTCGGGGCGGCGCGGTTCGCCGAACAACTTTCGCTTCGCCGCCAGTCGTTCATGCTGAAATTCGGCAGCGACGTGACCTTCGCCGATCTGAAGCAGTCCCCTGCCCTGCTGCTGGGCGCCTTCACGTCGGCGTGGACCATTGAGATGACCCGGCGGCTTCGCTTCCGATTCGAGACCGAAGGCACCCAACGCTTGATCGTCGACTCCTGGCCCGGCGGGCGACGCTGGCGCGAGGCGAATGTGCCGCCGGTGATCGCGCCGGAGGACGGCTACGCGTTGATCACGCGGATGGTGAATTCCGATGCCGGCCATCCGCTCCTGATGGCGGCCGGCATCTCGGCGCTCGATACCCAGGCCGCGGTGGAGTTCCTGACACGGGAGCCTTATTTCGGATCGTTTGCGCGGGTTGCACCTCGGGATTGGATTCGCCGGAACTTCCAGATCGTGATCCGGACGCGGATCCACGGACACTCGGCGGGACAGCCGGCGATGGATGCCTCTTACGTTTGGTGACGGCGCGAAGCGTCCGTCAGACGCCTGCGTACCACGCGTAGCCGGCTTCGGGCGACGCTGAGCCCAAGCCCTTGCCGAATTTTTTCAGGCTATCGGTGACCGTCAGGCGCGTAATGTATTTGACGCTCTTATAGCCAAGCTGGCGGGGAACGCGCAGGCGAAGCGGCCCGCCATTGCCCACCGGGAGGTCGCCGCCGTTCATGCCGTAAGCGATGAGCGTCTGCGGGTGCAGGGCATCCGCCATGTCGACACTGTCCCACCAACCGGGCTCGATCGAGGTGTAGACGACATACCGCGCTTGCGGAAGAATGCCCGCCACATCCAGAACGTGGGACAGCGGCACGCCGGTCCATTCGGCAATGTACGACCAGCCTTCCTCACAGGCCAGATGAGTGATCTGGCTTCGGGAGGGATAGCTCTTGAGTTGGTCCAGGGAGAACGCCGCGGGGTGCGCGACCATGCCGTCGACGGTGAGCCGCCAGCCCGCGAACCCGCCGGCCTGAAGCCGCGTGAAGGCTTCGTCCTTGAAAGGCTCGCCGTTGGCGAAGGGAGGATTCGAAATCTCGCTGCGGGGGAACTCGCGGGCCATCGAGTGGCGTGTCAACAGCCGCTGCGCGGCATAGGTCAGCGTTGCGCCGGCGCCGTAAAGAGTGCCGTGATCGGGCGGGATCAGTCCGTAACGTTCCGCGAGCCGGCTCGCCGCGACGAGGCCGGAGGCGCCCGCGGTCACCGCGAGCCCGGTGGTGATCAGTTTGCGGCGCGAGAAGTCGCTCATCGGTATCCTCTCGGTGTGGAGGCGCGGCCCGTGATCATCGCTGTCATGCGGGATTTGAATCCGGCAAGAATCACCATCGCGACGTGGACCAGCAGGAAAAGGGTGAGCAAGATGGTGAGGGCGAAATGAATCGTGCGCGCCGATTGCTGGCCGCCGAACGTGGTGACGACGACGGGAAAAGCGGACACGACGGCGGGCGACATGGCCAGGCCGGTCCAGACGATCAGAGGGAACAGGACGAAGACAACGGCCAGGTAACTGAGCCGCTGAAGAAGGTTATAGGACCATGCTTCCGTCTCAGACGGCGGCTGGAAATGGAGGTGGTCCGCGATGGCTGCCGAAAGAGCGCGCCAGGAAAGATCGGTCCCGCGCGGGAACAGGTTCTTCCGGAAATGTCCGCTGAAGAATCCGGCGACGAAATACAGCAAGCCGGTGAAGACAAGAACCCAGGCGGATTGAAAGTGGAGAGCGCGGCTCCAGCCGTTCTGGTCCGGCAGCGTGTAGCCGTAGCCGGTGGGCACCGTGGCTCGCGAAGCGGGGATGGGAATGGCAAACAGCGGAGCCATGTGGACGTTGCCCGTTTCGCCCCAATAGAAGCGTGGATGCGAGACGACGATTTCCAACCCGGTGACCAGCAGAGCAAAGAAGCACAGCGCGGTGAGCCAGTGCGTGATGCGGACAAGGGCGGAGTGCCGGGGAGCGGCGGCCGCCGGGAGGGCGGGAGCGTTCGCTGCGACCCAGACGGAGTCGGCCATCCCACGATGCTAGCACGGAGGTTTGAGCGGGGACGGGGGATTCAGGCGAGGCAGGAGGCGAGGGTGGTGGTGAGGCCGCCGGCGGCGCGGAACTCGGCGAGGCAGCTCTCGGCTTTGCCGGAATCGAGAGGGCGGATGGCGTCTTCGACGATTTCGACGCGGCGGCCGGTTTTGAGGAGCGCCATGGCGGCGAGGTGGACGCAGATTTCGGAGACCACGCCGTAGACGAGGCAGCGTTCGGCGGCGAGGGAGTCGAGCAGGGGGGCGAGGTTGGGGTTGGAGAAGGAATCGAGGGTTTGTTTTTCGAGGAGGAACTGGGGGGCAGCGGCGGGGTCGAGCGCGACGGGGCGGCTGGGGATGAGGACGGTGCGTTCGAGGAAGGTGGCGGAGGGTTTGCGCTGGCCGAGGGTGCCGGCGACGCAGTGGTGGGGCCAGATGCGGAACTCGGCGTCGTCCTCGGAGTGGGCGTCCATGGTGGAGATCAGCGGAACTTGCAGGGCGGCGGCCCGGCGGTTCAGGGCGGCGATGGACGGCAGCAGCGTCTCGGCGCCGGGGACATAGAGAGCGCCGGCGGGGAAGAGGAAGTCGAGCTGGGTATCGACGTCGAAGAATACGGTGGTCATGAGGCCGCCTTTCTGTGGCCGCGGACTTGGGCGAAGAGCGCGAGCAGGGGGTCGGAGTATTCGAGCCGGTAAGGCTCCTGCGCGTCAAAGAGGCTGCGGACGGTGGAGGGGAGTTTGCGGACGCTTTCGAGAGTGTTGGCGCGGGCGGCGGCAGCATTGGGGAGGGACTCGACCGGCTCGCCGGAGATGACCACGGGGCGGGAAAGGGCGAACGGGGATGAGCCTTCCTCGCCGCAGCCGATGCATTCCGACGAGCAGGCGAGGACGTCGTGGGAGGGGAAGCGGAAGATCTGCTTGGTGCCGGGGAGGGTGTGTTTGTCCTCGCTGAATTTCGCGGTGTAGCGTTTGCGTCCGTCTTCTTCGAGCTCGACGAGTTTGTAGACGACGCCGATGTTGGGGCTGTCGGCGGAAGTGGCGAGATCGGTGCCGACGCCATAGGCATCGATGGGCGCGCCGGCGGCGGTGAACTCGAGGATGCGGTATTCGTTGAGGTCGCTGGTGGCCATGATGCGGGCGTCGTGAAGACCGGCGGAGTCGAGGATGGAGCGGACGGCGCGGGAGAGCTCGAGGAGGTTGCCGCTGTCGAGGCGGACGCCCCAGAGCGGGCGGCCGAGGCCGGCGGCGAGGCGGGCGCCCTGGACGGTGTCGTAGGTATCGATCAGATATACGGTGCGCTCGCCGAGCATTTCCTGGAGACGGCAGTAGGCCTGGCGCTCGTTTTCAAAAGCGAGGACCCAGGCGTGGGCGGCGGTGCCGAAGACGGGGACGCCGAAGCGGAAGCCGCAGGCGGCGCTCGATGTGCCGGCGCAGCCGCCGACGAAAGCGGCGCGGCCCGCGAGCACGCCGGCTTCGGGGGAGTGGGCGCGGCGGGAGCCGAACTCGATGACATCGCGGCCGGCGGCGGCTTCGACGATGCGGGCGGCCTTGGTGGCGATGAGGGACTGGAAGCCGATCATGGAGAGAAGAAACGTCTCGGCGATCTGGGCTTCCATGAGCGGGGCGCAGACGGTGAGGATGGGCTCCTCGGGGAAGACGGGTGTGCCTTCGGGGACGGCGAAGACATCGCCGGAGAAGCGGAAGCGAAGGAGGGCGTCGAAGAACTCCGGGGCGACGCGGGCGAACTGGGGGAGATGGCGGAGGTAGGCGACCTCATCGGGGGAGAAGCGAAGGTTGACGAGATAATCGACGGCCTGTTCGAGGCCGGCGGCGATGACGAAATTGCGATAGCGGGGGAGGCGGCGGAAGAAGAGCTCGAAGCTGGCGCGCTGGGCGCCTTTACCGGCCTCGAAATAACCGGCCGCCATCGTGAGCTGATAGAGGTCGGAGAGGAGGCCGGTTTCGGAGGTCATGCGGGATTACTTCTTCTTTTCGGCGGCGGGCTTGACGCCGGCGGCGGCGTCCTGGATGTCCTTTACCGCTTTGCCGTCGATCTGGTAGAGCGAGCTCTCGTTTTCGCGCTGGGCGATGAAATCGGCGCCGGAGGGGGCAAGGGCGAGCTTTTCGGTTTTCTTGCCGTCGCCGCTGACGATGGTGATGTGGATCGTCGGATTGGCGAAGCCGGAGTCGGGGAAGCGGGAGGCGGAAAGATCGCGGAGCTTGTCGAGGAGGTTCTGGACGCTGACGTTGTCCATTTTCTTTCCGCCGGAGAGCCAGTCTTCACCGGTGCGCTGGAGCTGGTAGGACTTGGAGCCGTCCTGGATGGTGAGCTGGTTGGGCTCGTTGAAGCCGAAGTCGAAGAGTTTCTTGTTGCGGAAGTCGTCGAGGGATTTATCGAGGCCCTGGCCGAGATCGGAGGTGACTTTAAAGACGCCGTCGACGACGCTGGATTTGGCGTAGTAGTCGCCGGCCTTGTCCTTTTTGACGGTGAGGGTTTGGGGGCCGGAGGAATCGGTGACGGTGGCGGTGGCGACGGGAGCGCCGGAGGCAAAGGAAGCGGCGGCCTTTTTCGCATCGGCGTCGGAGATGGAGAGATCCATGCGGGCTTCCTTGAGCTTACGGACGAGCTCATCGACCTGGAGGCCGTCGGCGCGGAGAGGCTTGGGAGCAAGGATCTGCCATTCGTTCTGGTTGTTTTTGCCGAATTCGATTTTGGCGCCCTTGGCGGCGAGATCGACGCGGGTGAGCTTGTCGGAGTCGAAGGTGAGCAGGCGTTTATCGCGGAGGTCGTTGAGGGACTTGTCGAAGCTGCTTTTGGCGAAGCTGGGGATGGTGTAAACGCGGGAGGAGCCGGCGAGCGATGCGAAAGCGCCGCCGCCGGTGGGGACGTCGTCGCCGGCGAGCAAGGTAGTGGTTTTGCCGTCGCGGGTGGTGACGGCGACGGTGAGGGAGGGGGCGTTGAGGCCGTAGGGGGCGAGGTCGGCGGCTTTGTCCTCGACCAGCTTGTCGGCTGTGAGAGGATTCAGCGACGTGAGCATGGAGTTGACGGTGTCCTGGTCGGCGCCGAAGGGTTTAGGTTCGGTGATGCGCCAGGGGGCGCCGGGTGCGCGCTCGAGGACGAGGGTGGGGCTGTCTTTTTTGGTGATGGCGATTTTGACGACGTTGGTCTGGGTGATGTCGGCGATTTTGGGGGAGGCGTCAGCGGGGGGCTTGGCGTCCTCGGCGGCTTTCTTCTTGTTGGACCACCACAGGGCGCCGGAGAGGGCGGCCAGCAGGACGGCGGCGATGATGAGACCACGGACACGCATGGGCAGTTATCTCCTGCGGGCCCAGACCATGATGCCGGCGATGATGATGATGAGCGGGAGCAGGAACTGGCTGACAAGGCGGATCATGCTCATCTGGGCGCGGTTGAGAGTGAGGCGGCGATCCTCTGGCTCCTTGGGGCGGATGGAGATGAGGTCCTCGTCGGAGGCGAGCCAGTTCATCATATTCAGAAGCAGGTCGCGGTTGCCATTGAAGCGGAGGAAGGAATTGGCGGCGAAGGCGGAGTTGCCGACGACGACGAAGCGGCCCTGGCTATTGGGCTTGCCGGTGGTGTAAGTGCCGGCGGCGGCGAGAACGAAGGGACCGCGTTTGTCCTTGGCGGGGTCGAGGGTGATTTCGCCGGGGCCGAGGGTGGTGGTGGCGAAGCTGCCGTCAGAGGAGCTGAAGAGTTTGTCGACCTGGGTTTTGGCTCCGTTTTTGACCGAGAGAGAGCGGGCGAGCGGGAAGCCGGTGGCCTGGCCTTTGAGGGGCGCGACGATGGGCTGGGACTCGTAGGTGGTGACGAGGGGGACCTCGGGGCCGAGACCGGCGAGTTGGCCGATGGGGTTCTGGTCGAGGATGAGGTCCTTGTCTACGGTGACGCCCCAGCTATCGAGAAGGGCGAGGAGGGCGGCGTTATCGCTGATGTCGACGCGGCGCTGTTTGAGAGGGGGGTCGAGGAGGAAGAAGCCGCGGCCGCCGTTATCGACGTAGGTTTCGAGGGCCTTGACGGCGGGGGCGGAGTAATCGGTGGTGGGGCCGGCGACGACGGCGACGGTGCAGTCGGCGGGGACTTCGGCTTTCTGGAGGAGGCTGATGGTGCGGCTCTCGTAGTTATCGCGCTGGAGGGTTTCCTTGAATGAGGAGAAGCCGTTGTCGCCGGTGTCGTCGAGCTGGTGCTCGCCGTTGCCGCTGATGACGCAGACGACGCGCTGGCCGCCCTTGATGACGCGGACGATAGCGCCAGTGATGCCTTCCTCGGTCATGCTCTTGGCCTCTTCGCGCTTGGGGCCGATTTCGACGACGGCTGTGCCGGTGGATTTGATGCCGTAGGAGCGGGTGAGCTGGGGATTTTTGAGGACGTCGATGTAGCGGACGTGGACTTTGGGCGAGAGGTTGGTGTAGCGGTCGAGGAGGTCGCGGGCGCCCTGGAAGCCGGAGGTCTGATCGAAGTAGGCGATGTTGAGGTCGCCTTTGAGCTCGCCGACGATCTTCTTGGTCTGGTCGGAGAGGCTGTAGCGTTTATTGGTGGTGGAATCGTAGGCCTTGTTGTAGCGGTTGGCGAGGAAATTGGCCACCACGATGATGGCGAGAATGACGAGAATGTAGACCGTCACGTAGGCGGCGTACCGCGTTTGTCTGGTGTTCATCCGGTTCGAGTTCACAGTTACGACCTCCAGCGCAGGGATTCCATCGACCGGGAGGTGAGGAACAATCCGAGGAAGATGAGAGAGATGTAAAAGACGACGTCCTTGGAATCGATGACGCCTTTGGCGAAGGATTCGAAGTGGGTGATGACGGAGCAGTAGGCGAGGACCTGGGCCCAGGCGGCGGTTTCATAACCGCTGACCCATTCGAGGATCCAGAGCATGAGGCAGACGCCGAAGGTGGCGGCGCCGGCGATGATCTGGTTGCGTGTCATGGTGGAGATGAGGGTACCGACGGCGAGGAGGCCGCCGGCCTGGAGGAGGAGGCCGAGGTAGCCGACGGCGAGGGGCTTCCAGTCGGGGTTGCCGTAGCGGAACAGGAAGGCGAAGTTGACGGCGGTGAACAGGAGCATGCAGCCGTAGAGGGCGACGGCGGCGAGCCACTTGCCGAGGATGACCTCGATATCGCGGATGGGGGAAGTGGCGAGGAGCTCGATGGTGCCGGTGCGTTTCTCTTCGGCGAATAGGCGCATGGTCATCATGGGGATGAAGAAGAGGCCGACGACGCTGACGTTGGACAGCAGCGGGCGGATGACGTACTCATTGAGGTTCATGGGTCCGCCGCCGCCGCGCATCTGGCTTTCGATGCCGACCATGACGAAGTAGCTGACGGCGTTCCAGAAGAAGAAGCCGAAGATGAGGCCGAACATGGTGAGCAGGAGGTAGGCTACGGGGCTGACGAAGTAGCTGTCGATTTCTTTTTTAAAGATGATGCCAACGTTTCTCATTGTGCTTCTCCGGGGGTTTCGGCGGCGGCGGCGGCGGGTTCGGAGCCGGTCAACTGGAGGAAGATCTCTTCGAGGCTCATGGCAGTGGTGTGGAGCTCGTTGAGATTCCAGCCGGACTCGACGACGGCGCGGGCGAGGTCGCCGCGAATGAATTTATCCTTAAGGCTTTCGACTTCGAAGACGGCGCGCGCCGGGGAGGCGTCGCGCAGGAGGACGCGGCTGACGCCGGCGACCTGTTCGAGCTTGCGCTGGACGACGGTCTGTTCGAAAGGGGCGGAGTCGCGGGGGGCGACTTCGACGAGGACGGTTTCGGCGCCGCGGGCGCGGTTCTGAAGGTTATGGACGGAGTCGGTGGCGACGAGGCGGCCCTTGCTGATGATGATGACCTGTTCGCAGGTCTGCTCGACTTCGGGGAGGATGTGAGTGCTGAGGATGATGGTGTGGTCGCCGGCGAGGCCTTTGATGAGGTCGCGGGTTTCGTTGATCTGTTTGGGATCGAGGCCGGCCGTTGGCTCGTCGAGGATGAGGACGTCGGGGTTATGAATGATGGCCTGGGCGAGGCCGACGCGCTGGCGGTAGCCCTTGGAGAGCTTGCCGATGAGTTTGTGGCGGACGTCGGCGACGGCGCAGCGCTCCGAGACTTCGTCGACGCGGCGGGCGAGGTTGGGGCCGGAGAGGCCTTTGAGTTTGCCGACGAAGGAGAGGTACTCGGAGACTTCCATCTCGGGATAGACAGGCGGGGTTTCCGGGAGATAGCCGATGCGGCGTTTGACCTCCATCGGCTGTTCGAGGACATCGAAGCCGGCGACGGTGGCTTTGCCCTCCGAGGGAGGGAGGAAGCAGGTGAGGATACGCATCGTGGTGGTTTTGCCGGCGCCGTTGGGGCCGAGGAAACCGACGATCTGGCCCTTCTGCACCTGGAAGGAAATGTTGTCCACGGCGACGGTGCGCGCGTATCGCTTGGTCAGGCCTTCAACAGTAATCATAGAAATCCTTTGCAACAACTCGAGCCGGGCGGAGCGCAAGGCTCCGGTGAGGCTCACTCATGAGCGAGGCCCATGGCCTGGAATCCGGCGTCCACATAAATGACGTTGGCGGTGACGCCCCGGCCGAGATCGCTGGCCAGGAAGACTGCCGTGTCGGCGACTTCGGCGGGGTCGGTATTTCTCCTGAGGGGAGAGATGCGGGCGACGCCGTCAAGGACCTTGGAGAAATCCTTGACACCGCGCGCGGAGGCCGTTTTCACGGGGCCGGCGGAGATGGCGTTCACCCGAATACCGGACGGACCGAGGTCATTTGCCAGATAGCGGACTGAAGATTCGAGAGCGGCCTTGGCCACACCCATCACATTATAATTCTGGACGACGCGGACGGCGCCGAGGTAACTGAGAGTAAGAATGGAACCGCCGGAGCGCATGAGAGGGGCGGCGGCGCGGGCGACGGCGACGAGGGAGTAGGCGCTGATCTCCTGAGCGAGGAGAAAGCCTTTGCGGGAAGTTTCGACGAAGGGATGGCTCAAGTCGTCGCGATCGGCGAAGGCGATGCTATGGACGACGGCATCGAGAGGCAGGTCGGAGGCGCGGAGGGTTTCGAGGAGGCGGGCGAGATCGTCGTCGCTCGATACGTCACAGGCGAGGATCATGTCGGCCCCGAGGGAGACGCCGAGTTCTTCGACCGTCTGGCGCTGGCGTTCGCCCTGATAGGTGAGCAGAAGCCGGGCGCCTTCGCGGCGGTAGGCCTGGGCGATGGCGTAAGCGAGGCTCCATCGATTGGCCACACCGAGCACAAGGGCGCTCTTACCGGCGAGAAGTTGTGGCATGAATTCTCTATTTTAGACGTATTGAGGACCGCGAGGGTGAGCGAGGGGACGCCGCGGGGGCGTGAGTGGAGCGGGGCGGCGGAGCGGTTTGTGACGGAACAGGGGTAAAAAACGCGTTTTTCTTTTGCGTGCGAGCCCGGAAGGGTGGAACGGGAAATCAACGAGTTGCGGGAGGGGAACACCGGGCCGGTCAGGGAAAACGGGAAAAATGAGGGAAAATTTGTGTCACCGGGAA
>DAIDHC010000025.1 GCA_027452065.1 Bryobacterales bacterium | reverse complement strand
GCGAAGGGATGACGATGAGGTGGAGCAGGCGGAAGTTTCTGGGAGCGGCGGCGGGGTTGGCGGGGGCGCGGCTGGGGGCGGCCGGGCGGGAGATCGAGGCCGATGTGGTGATCGCGGGGGCGGGAGTGGGCGGAGTGGCTGCGGCGCTGGGGGCGCTGCGGAGGGGGATGAGGGTAGTGATGACGGAGGAGACGGACTGGATCGGGGGGCAGTTCAGCGCGCAGGCGGTGCCGCCTGACGAACATCCGTGGATTGAAATGTTCGGATGCACGCGCGCTTACCGGGCCTACCGGGACGGGGTGCGGCGGTATTACCGGGAAAACTTTCCGCTGACGGAGGAGGCGCGGGGGAACGCGCGATTGAATCCGGGGAACGGGTCGGTGTCCCCGCTGACGCATGATCCGAGGGTATCGGTGGCGGTGCTGGAAGGGATGCTGGCGCCGTATTTGGGCAACGGGCGGCTGAGGCTGCTGCGGGAGCACAAAGCTGTGAATGCGGAGGTGGACGGGGACCGGGTGCGGGCGATCGGGGTGAAGGAGCTGAGGACGGGGGAGGCGCGGACGCTGACCGGGAAATATTTTCTGGACGCGACCGAGATGGGGGATCTGCTGCCGCTGACGAAGACGGAATATTTTCTGGGTTACGAGGCGGCGGCGAAGACGGGGGAGATGCACGGGGCGGCCGAGGAGAGGCCGGGGGACATTCAGGGGATCACGTATTGTTTCGCGATGGAGTACAGGCCGGGGGAGGATCACACGATCGAGCGGCCGAGGGATTACACGTACTGGAGGGATTACGTTCCGGCGCTGAAGCCGGCCTGGCCGGGGAAGCTGCTGAGCTGGACGGCGGCCGAGCCGAGGAACCTGAAGCCGAGGACGCACAACTTCGATCCGCTGGTGAACGAGCACGGAGGAGACGGGGGATTGTGGGTGTACCGGAGGATTCTGGACCCGCGGAATTTCACGGCGGGGTACTCGGCGGCGGGGATGACGCTGGTGAACTGGCCGCAGAACGATTACTGGGGGGCGACGATTGTGGACGTGAGCGAGGAGGAGGCGGAGAAGCGGAAGGGGGAGGCGAAGCAGTTGAGTCTGTCGCTGCTGTACTGGCTGCAGACGGAGGCGCCGCGGAAGGACGGCGGGCAGGGATGGAAGGGGCTGAAGCTGCGGGCGGACGTGGTGGGGAGCGAGGACGGGCTGGCGAAGTATCCCTACATTCGCGAGGGGCGGCGGATCCGGGCGGAGTTCACGATTCTGGAGCAGCATGTGGGGACCGAGGCGCGGGCGAAGGCGACAGGGAAGGCGGAAGACGAGTTGACGGCGGAGCGGTTCGCCGATTCGGTGGGAATCGGGAGCTACCGGATCGACCTGCATCCGTCGGTGGGCGGTGACAACTACATCGACGTGAGCAGTCTGCCGTTTCAGATCCCGCTGGGGGCGCTGATTCCGTTACGGATGGAGAACCTGATTCCGGCCTGCAAGAACATCGGGACGACGCATATTACGAACGGGTGCTACCGGCTGCATCCTGTGGAGTGGAACATCGGGGAAGCGGCGGGAATGCTGGCGGCGGAGGCGGCGTTGAGCGGGGAGAAGCCGCGGGGGATCCGGGCGCGCGGGGCGGCGCTGGAGGCGTTTCAGAAGCGGCTGCGGGAGGCGGGGGTGGAGCTGGAGTGGCCGAAGCTGAGGCCGAAATAGGGGCGGTCAGCGACGGCGGGCGGCCGACTGGGCCTTGAGTTCGCGCTCGAAGTCGGCTTGGGCTTGGGCGAGGTAACGGGGGAACTCGGCAGGATCGATGAAGGGGTTGGGAGCGCCCGGGGCGCGGCGGGCGAGTTTCTCCTCCATTTGAAATTGGAAAGGGTGCGGGGCGAGGAAGACGTCGCAGGGGAGGAGGCGGGCGGCGGCGAAGGTGCGGCGGTAGTCGTCGGCGATGGAGGGGTAGGCTGCGTTGTGGACGAGGGGTGCAACGACCGAGGCGCTGCAGAAGAAGAGAACGTGGAGGACGGAGCCGCCGGAGGGGACGGGGAGGGTCCAGGTGGTGCAGCCTTTGGTGTGGCCGGGGGTGAGGTGGGCGGTGAGGGTGAGAGCGCCGAGGGTGAGGGAGTCGCCGTCGGCGAGGATGCGGGCGACGGGGACGGCGGGGAGGGACGCGGCGCCGGAGGAGATGACGGCGGCGTCGGGGGCGGAGACGGCGAGGGGTGCGCCGGTGGCGCGGTGGAGGGCGGCGAGGCCGCCGGCGTGGTCGAAGTGGGCGTGGGTGTTGAGAAGGAACTTGACGTCATGGAGGCGGAAGCCGAGGGTGGCGATATTGCGCTCGATGAGGGGGGCGGTTTCGGAGAAGCCGCCGTCGATGAGGAAGTGGCCGTGGGGGGTGGTGATGAGGAAGGAGGCGACGCCGGCGGCGCCAACGTAATAGACGGGGCCGACGATGTTGAAGGGCGCGACGGGGCGGTTCCAGGCGACACGGCTGGAGGCGGCGGACTGGGCGGAGGCGAGGGGGGCGAGGGCGGCGAGGGCGTAGAGGAGAGTGCGGGCGGGCGCGGGAAAGGGCATGAGGACAGTGTAGGGCACCGGGTAACCTTGACGGCGCGGGCTGCGCCATACTGGTCTCTCAATGAAACACCTATTGACTTGGTTCGGAATTGCGGCGCTGGCGATGGTGGCGGCGCGGGCCGAGGCGCCGACGCTGATGGCGATCCGGAACGCTCGAGTTGTGCCGGTGAGCGGGCCGGCGATGGCGCGGGCGACGGTGGTGATGCGCGGGGGGCTGATAGTGGACGTGGGGGAGGCGGCGGCGATCCCGCCGGGGGCGTGGGTGATCGAGGGCGAGGGACTGACGGTGTATCCGGGATTGGTGGATGCGCTGGACAGCGTGGGGATAACGGAGGCGAGCGCGCTGGAGGCGGCGCCGGCGGCGAGGCGGCCGGGGATGGGCGCGCCTGCTGGACCAACGCCGGCAGCGGGGCCTCCGCCGGCGAAGGGGCCGGAGGACCGGCCGATGACCTCGAGCTGGCTGAGGGCGGCGGACCTGGTGAAGCCCGAGGAGCCGCGTGTGGCGACGCTGCGGAGCGCGGGATTCACGACAGCGGTGTCGTATCCGATGCGGGGGATTTTCGCGGGACAGGGAGCGGTGATCGACCTGGCGGGGGAGCGGGGCGGGGACATGGTGGTGGCGACGCCGGCGGGGCAGTACATCACGATGCGGAGCGGAGGATTCGTGAGCTATCCGGGTTCGCTGATGGGAGTGATCGCCTACATCCGGCAGGTGTATCTGGACGCGGGCCATTACAAGACGGTGGAGGGGATGTACGAGGCGAACCGGAGGGGGATGAAGCGGCCGGACTATGACCGGGCGCTGGAGGGCGTGATGGAGTCGCCGAGGATTCTGCTGCCGGCGGACCGGAAGGTGGAGATGGACCGGATGATCCGGTTCGGGAAAGAGCTGGGGCAGGCGACGGTGCTGTACGGGATGCAGGAGGGGTACCGGTCGGCGGATTTGTTGAAGGGGGCGGGGATGCCGGTGCTGGTGAATTTGAAGTGGCCGGCGAAGGCGCGGGACGGGGATCCGAACGCGTACGAGACGCTGAGGACGCTGGAGGTGCGGGCGCATGCGCCGGAGACGCCGTCGGTGCTGGAGAAGGCGGGAGTGAAGTTCGCGTTTTACACGGGCGGGCTGACGAGCGGGCGGGAGATCAAGGCGGCGGTGCGGCGGGCGATGGAGGCGGGGCTTACGGAAGAGGCGGCGGTGCGGGCGTTGACGCTGGAGCCAGCGGGGATTTACGGGGTGGCGGACCGGCTGGGGAGTATTGAAAAGGGGAAGATCGCGAACCTGGTGGTGAGCAAAGGGGACTTGTTTGGGGAGAAGAGCGAGATCAAGTACATCATTGTGGACGGGAAAAAATTCGAGCCGGAGCCGGAGAGCGAGGCGCCGGGGAGCGGCGGCCGCGGGCCGATGACGGCGGAGGTGGGGCGATGAAGCGGCTGAGCGCGGCGGCGGTGATGGTGCTGGCGGGCGTTGGGGCGGCGCGGGCGGAAGTGACGCTGATCAAGAACGCGACGATTCTGACGGTGACGAAGGGGACGATTACGAAGGGATCGATTCTGATCCGGGACGGGAAGATCGCCGAGGTGGGGCAGAGCGTCGCGGCGCCGGCGGAGGCGACGGTGATCGACGCGGCAGGCGAGTATGTGATGCCCGGGATCATCGACTGCCACTCGCATATTGCGACCGAGGCGGTGAACGAGGGGAGCGTTTCGGTGTCGTCGATGGTGGGGATTCCGGACACGCTGAACCCGGAGGATATATACATTTACGACGCGCTGGCGGGCGGGGTGACGACGGTGAATGTCTTGCACGGGAGCGCGAACGCCATCGGCGGCAAGACGGTGGTGATCAAGACGCGGTGGGGGAAATCGGCCGAGGAGCTGCCGTTTGAAGGAGCGCTGCCGGGGATCAAGTTCGCACTGGGCGAGAATCCGAAGCGGCAGGGATCGCCGTCGGTGTTCCGGGCGACGAACCTGCGGTATCCGGCGACGCGGATGGGGGTGGAGGACACGATCCGGGAGGCGTTCAACGAGGCCAAGATTTACCAGGCGGAGTGGAACGACTACCGGGCGGCGTTGGCGCGGGGCGAGCATCCGGAGCCGCCGCGGCGGGACCTGAAGCTGGATCCGCTGGTTGAGGTGCTGGAGGGCAAGAGGCTGGTGCACGCGCACTGCTACCGGGCCGATGAAATTCTCATGCTGCTGAAGGTGGCCGACGATTACGGGTTCAAGATCCGGACGCTGCAGCACGTTCTGGAAGGGTACAAGGTGGCCAAGGAGATCGCGGCGCACGGGACCGGGGCGTCGACCTTCAGCGACTGGTGGGCGTACAAGGAAGAGGCCTATGACGCGATTCCGTACAACGCGGCGATCATGACGAAGAAGGGCGTGGTGGTGAGCCTGAACTCGGACTCGGAAGAACTGATGAGGCACCTGAACGACGAAGCGGCGAAAGTGATGAAATACGGCGGGCTGAGCGAGACCGAGGCGCTGTCGATGATCACCATCAACCCCGCCAAGCAGCTCATGATCGAGAAGAGAGTGGGGTCGATTGAAGTGGGCAAGGACGCGGACCTGGCGATTTTCGACGGACATCCGCTTTCGAATTACTCGAAGGTGGTGAAGACGATTATCGATGGGCAGGTGTATTTCGACCGGGCCAAGGATGTGGCGGGACGGGCGGCGAAGGAACAGGAGAAGGCGCAGTTGATAGCGAAGGAGAAGGAGCGGGCGAGGAAGGAAAGCGAGGGACAGAGGCGGGCGAGGCCCGGGGCGGGCGAGCAGGCGCCGAAGCCGGAGGTGGCGCAGTGAAGCGGCTGGCGGCGGTGTTGATTTGCTGCGGCGTGGGATACGCGGCGGACGGGAACAGTTTTGTGATCGAGCACGCGACGATTCATCCGGTGTCGGGAGCGGACATCGTGAACGGGTCGGTGCTGGTGAAGGACGGCAAGATCGCGGCGGTGGGGACGAAGGTGGCGGCAAAGGGCGTGCGGGTGGTGGAGGGCAAGGGGCTGCACGTGTATCCGGGGATGATCAACTCGGCGACGGAGCTGGGGTTGAGCGAGATCTCGGCGATCCGGGAGACGAACGACACCAATGAGCTGGGCGAGTTCGACCCGCAGTTGAAGGCCGAAGTGGCGGTGAATCCCGCGAGCGAGCACATACCGGTGACGAGGGCGAACGGGATTACGGCGGCGATGACGCTGCCGTCGACGGAGGGCGGGCAGGGGATTGTGACCGGGCAGGCGGCGCTGATTCACCTGGACGGATGGACGTGGGCGGAGATGACGGTGATGAGCGGGGCGGCGATGGAGATGCTATTTCCGTCGCTGGAGGCGCCGCGGCGGTCGTTTCTGGCGCCGCCGGGAGCGGCCGGGCCGCCGTTCCGGGAGGTGAAGAAAGCTTACGACGAAAAGATGCGGCGGCTGCGGGAGTTTTTCGAGGAGGCGCGGCGGTACCGGGCGGCGAAGGAGGGAAACGAGGCGGGGCTGAAACGGGACCTGAGGCTGGAGGCGATGATACCGGTGCTGGAAGGGAAGATGCCGGTGATGGTGGTGGCGCCGCGGGAGCGGGAGATGAAGGCGGCGCTGGACTTCGCCAAGGAGCAGAAGGTGCGGATGGTGCTCGCCGGGTGCCGGGAGCTGGGAAAGCTGGGGCCGGAGATCAAGGCAGCGGGCGTGCCGGTGATTCTGGGGCCGACGCTGGCGACGCCGCTCGAACAGGACATGCCGTACGACCACGCATACGCGCTGCCGGAAGAGTTTCATAAGGCGGGGATCGAGATCGCGTTCGGAACGTTTGATGTCCAGTTTGCGCGGAACCTGCCGTATGAGGCGTCGATGGCGGCGGCGTTCGGGCTGCCAAAGGACGAGGCGCTGAAGAGCGTGACGTTGAACGCGGCGAAGATCTGGGGCGTGGCGGACCGGATGGGCTCGATCGAGGTGGGGAAGGCCGCGGACCTGATGGTGACCGACGGGGATCCGCTGGAGACGCGGACGGCGGTGCTGCAGGTGTACATCGACGGGCGGCCGGTGGACCTGAACAACCGGCACAAGCGGCTGTACGAAGAGTACATGAAGCGGCCCTGAGGAGGGCGGCGCGCCTACTCGGACAGGATCGGCGAGCAGCAGGGTTTTTCGACGGGCTTCGGCTCCATGAGCTCGACGCGGGTGAGGTTGGGGTCGTAGAGATTGAGCTGCCATTTGCCGTCGCGGCCGATTTTGGGGGGCTGAGGGGGTTGGATGCCGTTGGCGAGGACGGTGTGGTAGCCGGCCTGGATGTCGGGGACGCCGAGGGCGAGGTGGTGCATGACGCCGAGGGTGCGGGGTGTTGGGTTGTGGACGTTGAGCATGTACTCGAGCCAGTCGGTGCCGTCCGGCACGCGCATGTCGACCCAATCGGTGCGGGTGTCGGTCATGCCGCCGTACCAGACGGAGTGGAAGCCGAGGATGTCGTGATAGAAGCGATCGGCGGCGGCGCGGTCCTGGACGGTGACGCCGACGTGGATCATGCGGGTGGAGACGCGGGCGGCGGGGAGGAACTTGCCGAAGTTGCGGCTGTGAAGAGAGCCGGGCATGTACTGGACGAACTCGACCATGTGGCCATCGGGGTCTTTGACCATGAAGCTGAGGTTGCCGTCGAGTCCGGGCTTGAGAGACGCGGGGACCGGGACGCCTTTCGAGGCGAGGTAGCCGCGGAGGGCGCCGGCGTCTGTGGTTTCAAAGGCGATGTGAGAGAGACGGTCCTCGGTTTCGCCTTTGAGCTCGGGGAAGACCTCGATGTACTGGTGATCGTTAACCTTGAAATAGGTGAGCATGAGGCCGCCGGAGGGTTTGTCGAGGGTGAAAGGTTCCTGGAAGCCGAGGCCTTTGCCATAGAAGGCGCGCGCGGCGGCGATGTCGTTGGTCTTGAGGCCGATGTGGGCGACGCCGAGAATGGGAGGGCGGGTTTGGCCGAACGCGGAGGCGGCCAGGAACGCGGCGAGGAGAGCGATTAGAATTTTAGGCACGAGAACACGAGTACCATTCCAGGAGGCGCGACGCAAGCGAAAGAGTGAGTATGCGGGCTACATAAAGTAGTCTTTGACTTTGTCGAGAAGGCCTTTTTCCTCGGGCTCGTTTTCCTCGGGGAGGGAGTCGCGAAGCTGTTCGAGGAGCTTGCGCTGGTCGCGGGTGAGGCGGCCGGGGACTTTGACCTGGACGTGGACGTAGAGATCGCCGCGCCCGTGGGATTGGAGATGGGGGACGCCGAGATTGCGGAGGCGGATGCGGGCGCCGGGCTGGACGCCTTCGGGGATCTTGACGGTCTGGAGGCCGTCGAAGGTGAGGAGCTGGACTTCGGAGCCGAGGGCGGCTTGGGCGACGTTGACGGGGATGGTGCAGTGGAGGTCGTCGTCGCGGCGTTCGAAGATGGGGTGGTCCTTGAGTTTGACGACGACGTAGAGGTCGCCGGGAGGGCCACTGTTGGGGCCGGGCTGCCCTTCAGCCTGGAGGCGGAGGCGGTTGCCGTCGGCAACGCCGGCGGGGATATTGACTTTGAGGCGGCGCTCGGAGCGGACGTAGCCTTCGCCGCGGCACTGGGAGCAGGGACGGCGGACGATCTGGCCGCGGCCATTACACTGGCCGCAGGTGCGGCGGACCGAGAGGAAGCCCTGCTGGTACATGACTTCGCCGCGGCCGCGGCAGATGGAGCAGGTGACGAGGCCGTCGTCTTTATCGGCGCCGGAGCCGCCGCAGGTGGAACAGGCGTCCATGCGGGGGACCTGGATTTCAGCGGTCATGCCGCGGATGGCGTCTTCGAGATTCAGCTCGAGGTCGAAGCGGAGGTCGTCGCCGCGCTGGACGCGGGTGCGGCGGCGGCCGGAGCCGCCGAACAGGTCGCCGAAGCCGAACAGATCGCCGAGGATATCGCTGAAATCGCCGAAGGCGTTGGGGTCGAAGCCGGCAGGGCCGGCGGCGCCGGAGACGCCCTGATGCCCGAACTGGTCGTAGGCGGCGCGTTTCTGGGGGTCGCTGAGGACGCCGTAGGCTTCGGCTGCTTCCTTAAATTTGTCCTCGGCTTCCTGGTCGCCGGGATTCCGGTCAGGGTGGAACTTGAGGGCAAGCTTCCGGTAGGCGCCCTTGAGCGCCTGGTCATCGACGTCGCGGCCGACACCGAGAACCTCGTAGTAATCGCGCTTATTGGCCACGCTCATGCTTTCCCGACAGCGACCTTGACCATGGCGGGGCGGAGGAGGCGGCCGCGGAAGTTATAGCCGCGCTGGAACTCCTCGAGGATGGCGTGGTCGGGGGCGTCGCTGGATTCCTCTTTCTGGATGGCGTGATGGAGATTGGGATCGAAAGCAGCGCCGAGGCTGGCGATGGGTTCGAGGCCTAGCTTGACGAGGCTTTCGAGGAGGCGCTGGTAGATGAGCTCCATGCCTTTGGCGTAATGCTTGTCGGCGGTATCGACTTTGAGGGCGCGCTCGAAGTCGTCGAGGATGGGCAGGAGGGCGCGGACGGCGTCGGTGCTGGCGTATTCGAGCAGGTCGGCCCGCTCGCGCTCGACGCGGCGGCGGAAATTTTCAAACTCGGCCTGACGGCGAAGGAAGCGGTCGTTGAGCTCGGCCTTCTCGGCGGCGAGGCGATCGCGTTCGGCGGCGAGGGCGGCCAGAGGAGACTCGCTCCCGGCCGCGGCGGCGGGATCATCCGGAGCGAGGGGGGCTTCGGCAACAGGCTTGGTGTCTTCCATAACTTTCAGTGTACGATCCAGGTTCTAGCGGGATGGCGGCGGCCGGGCGGCGCCGGTCAGCCCGGGAAATTGCGGATGGCTTCGCCCATATGAAGAACGGCGGACATGGCTTTGGAATAGTTCATGCGCATGGGGCCGAGGACTGCGATTTTGGCGGCGAGGCCACCGGGGAGCGAGACGGCGATCCCGATGAGGGAGAGTTCGCGCATGCTGGGGTGTGCGTCGCCGAGGCCGATCTGGACGGCGACCTCGCCGGCGGGGTGTTCGAGGAAACGCTGGAGGATTTCGAGGATGCGCTTTTTCTCTTCAAGGGCGCGGAACAGCTCGCGGGTTTTCTCCTGCGTGAGGTGGAGGTCGGCGCCGACGAGATTGCTGGCGCCTTCGGTGTGGACCTCGGGGGAGAGCTCGACGTCGAGGAGACCGCGAGCGTAAAGGATGGTGAGCTTGCGAAGGACGGCGTCGTAGGCGGCGCGCTCCTGGCTGAGGCGGCTCTGGAGCTCGGCGCGGACGCGGGCAAGGTTCCAGCCCTGGAAATCGCGGTTGAGATAGTCGCGAATGGAGGCGAGCTCGACGGCCGAGATGGGCTCGTCGAGGGTGATGATGCGGTGGCGGACGACGTGATCGCGCGTGGCCAGGACCATGAGGACGCGGCGGTCGGCCAGGGAGACGAGCTCGACGTGTTCCATCACCTGACTGGAGTCGGGGAAGGCGACGGCGATGCCGAAGCCGCTGGTGAGCTCGGTGAGGAGATGGGAGGAGCGCTCGACCTGGCGTTCGAGGGAAGTGGCGCGGGCGAGCTCGGCGCGCATGTGGGCGAGCTCTTCGGCGGCGAGGCGGGTGAAGGTGAGGCTTTCGATGTAGCTGCGGAAGGCCTTGGGCGTGGGGATGCGGCCGGCCGAGGTATGGGGCTGGGCGAGGTAGCCCTCCTGGCAGAGATCGCTCATGACATTTCGGACGCTGGCGGGGCTCAAGTGGTCGCGGCGGTGGCGGGAGACGGTGCGCGAGGCTACGGGCTCGCCGGTCTCGATGTAGGAGCGAACGATGGAATGCAGAATTTCCCGGTTTCTCGGGCTTAGGTCGGACTGGTCAGCCATAGAGATACACGTATGCCAATGCGGCGCGTTACTCCAACGGATACCTGATAACTTCAATGTAACGGAAAGGGCGGGTTGGGTCAAGGCGCGGACGGGAGGCGGGGCGCCTCGGGTATCCTTGAATTGCAATGGAGAGACTGACGGCGCGGGCCAAAGCGGCGGGTTGAGCGGCGAAGCTGAGTCCAAGGGCCTTGGACCACGTTCTGTCGCGGCTGCCGCGGTGGAGAGACGATAACGTGCTGGTTGGGTTTGAGACGTCGGACGATGCCGGCGTGTACAAGCTGACGGAGGAGTGTGCGCTGGTGCAGACGGTGGATTTTTTCACGCCGATCGTGGACGATCCGCACGCCTTCGGGGGGATTGCGGCGGCCAACGCGCTGAGCGATGTTTACGCGATGGGCGGGCGGCCGCTGACGGCGATGGCGGTGCTGGCGTATCCGGCCTCGGGGGATCTGGAGGTGCTGGAGAAGCTCATGCGGGGCGGGGCCGAGAAGATACACGAAGCGGGGTGCTCGCTGGTGGGAGGGCACTCGATCAACGAAGAAGACGTGAAGTTCGGCTACTCGGTGACCGGAACTGTGCATCCGGGGAAGGTGTGGACGAACGCGGGGGCGAGGGTGGGGGACGTGTTGGTGTTGACGAAGGCGCTGGGGACGGGGGTGATCGGGACGGCGGTGAAGCGGGGGATGGCGGAGGAGGCGGACGCGCGGGCGGCCGAGGAGTCGATGCTACAGTTGAACAAAGGGGCGGCGGAGGCGATGGCGGGGCTGGAAGTGCACGGGTGCACGGACGTGACGGGGTTCGGGCTGTTGGGGCATGCGCGGGAGATGGGGTTGGCCAGCGGCGTGACGCTGGAGATCGACGTCGAGGCGGTGCGGTTCTTGCCGGGTGCGGAGCGTTACGCGGCGATGGGGGCGGTGCCGGGTGGGACGCGGAACAACCAGGAGTTTATCGGAGAGTGCGTGGAGGGACGGTCGGCGGTGGACGATTTACTGTACGATCCGCAGACCTCGGGCGGGCTGCTGGCGGCGCTCGGCAAGCATGACGCAGCGGTGCTGGTGGAGCGGTGCGGCAGCGCGTTTGTCGTGGGGAGCGTGGTGGAGAAAGGGCGACGGCCGGTCCGGCTGGAGGGAAGAAAACGATGACCGAGAGCAAGGAGAAAAATCCGCTGATCGTGGCGCTCGATGTGGAGTCGGCTGCGGAGGCGCGGCTGCTGGTGGGCAAGCTACGGGGAGTGGTGGACTTTTACAAGGTAGGGATGGAGCTGTACGCGGCAGAGGGGATGGGCATTGTGCGGGAGCTGATCGGCGGAGGGAGCCGCGTGTTTCTGGACCTGAAGTTGTACGACATCGGGGAGACGGTGAAACGGGCGACGGCGCGGGTGGCGTCGGTGGGGGTGAAATTTCTGACGGTGCATGGGAGCAACGCCGTGCTGCGGGCGGCGGCGGAGGGGCGGGGGAGCGCGGCGCTGGAATTGCTAGCGGTGACGGTGCTGACCAGCTACGACCAACAAGACCTGGCGGAGCTGGGGTATGTGTGCACGCTGGGGGAGCTGGTGGCGCTGCGGGTGAAGAATGCGATGTCGAGCGGAATTGACGGCATCGTGTGCTCGGCGCTCGAGGCGCCGGCGGTGCGGTCGCTGGCCGGGGCGCGGGCGACGATTGTCACGCCCGGGGTGAGGTCGAAGTGGGCGCAGACGGGGGATCAGAAGAGGGTGGCGACGCCGGCCGAGGCGATGGCGGCGGGGGCGAACTACCTGGTGATCGGGCGGCAGGTGACGCGGGCGCAGGACCCCCGGGGGGAAGCACAGAAGATACTGGGCGAGCTGGCAGGGGCCGTTTTGGCCTAGGCTGAATCGGACCCAAACGAGGCACGGGGGCGGGTAAGTGATTGGGGCGGGGGATTTTGCGGCAGTTTGCCAACGGTTGCGGCAACGGTAGCGGACTTCCGGGGCGGGGCGGGACGTACTCCCCTTGACAGCCACCCAAAGCTGTGAAAACATTTTCTAGCTTTGGTCCAGTAAAGTCTCGCAGGGCGAGGTTACGGGGAGATTTATCCATGAAAAGGCTGCAACCGGGTTTGTTGCTGGCGGGCGTTATCGCCGTCGCGGCGCTGAACGTAATGGCGCAGGCTCCGACAGGCCAGGTCGGGGGAACGGTCTTCGATGAGAGCGGGGCGATAATCCCCGGGGCCACGATCGTGCTGGTCAATAAGGGGACGGGGGCATCGCGCACCGAGACCTCGAGCACGCAGGGGGTGTACAGCATTCCGTCGCTGAACTCGGGCGATTACGAGTTGCGGGCCACGGCGCAGGGGTTCCGGACAATTATCCAGGAAGTGACGGTGCAGACGGGGTCGATCACGACTGTCGACGTGCACATGCAGGTCGGCCAGTCCAAGGAAGTAGTGACAGTGGAGGCGGCGACGCCGCAGTTGGACTACGACAAGCACAGCATCGACGGGGTGGTGACGAGGCACGAGATCGACAGCCTGCCGCTGAACGGGCGGAGCTTTCTGCAATTGGCGCAACTGGAGCCGGGCGTCGGGGTGAGCCCGTCGGGCGTCGGGCAGTACAACAAGCAGTTCGACGTGAGCGTACTGGGCGGGAGCACGAACACGATCCGGATTACGGTGGACGGAGCGACGATTAACGACTCGATCACGGGCGGGACACAGCAGAATTTCTCCCAGGATGTGATTCAGGAGTTCCAGCTTTCGCTGTCCAACTACGACCTGTCGACGGGGATCACCTCGAACGGGGCGGTGAACATTGTGACGCGGGGCGGGACGAACGACTTTCACGGGGCGGGATTCTTCTATTATCGCGACCACAACATGGGGGCGTATCCGTATCTGGAGAGGGATCCGCACAACGAGAACCCGTATTTTTCGCGGAAGGATCCGGGTTTGTATATTGGGGGCCCGATTCTGAAGGACAAGTTATTCTTCTTCACCAGTTATGAGTATGTGAATCAATCGTCGGCGTACAGCAGTTACCCGACAGATCCGCTGTTCACCAGCTTCGCTACTTACACCAACAGTCCTTATACGAGCAACCAGGTGACCGAGCGGCTGGATTACCGGTTGACCGATAAGACGACGGTGTTTCTGCGGTACTCGCACGACGGGAACAACACGTACGCGCCGAGCGGGGGCGGGACAATGCCGTCCAACTGGGGGGTGAACGATAATTTCGCCGATTCGGGGGTTTTGTCGGTGATCAGCGCGCTGACGCCGACCAAGACAAACGAGTTCCGGTTTTCGATGACGTACTGGAACAACTCGAAGAATCCGCCGACCTCGTCGATCTGCCCGGCGCCATGTATCGGGCTGGGCGGGCCGCAGTACAGCATCGACGGGATCGGGAACTTCCAGATCGGCAACGACGCGTCGAACACACCGCAGAGCCGGCTGGACCGGCGCTTCATCACGGCGGACAACTTCAACTGGCAGCACGGGTCCCACAGCATCAAGTTCGGCGGCGAGTGGACATACGAGTTTGCGACCGGGACATACGCCTACGCGGATCCGGGCGGAGTGGTGCTGTATTCGCCGCAGGAGGTAGGGGAGTACAACTCATACCTGGCATCGCTGGGCGCGGGAGCGTACGCGATCAAGATTCCTTCGAGCTACACGACGATGGCGGACATTCTGCAGCTTCCGGTGGCGGGTTTCGCGCTAGGCATAGGCGACATCAACCAGCCGCCGAGCTATGACAAAGGGCAGGCGGATCACACGCACCGGATGCATTTCTACTGGCAGGACAACTGGAAGGTGACGCCGAAGCTGACGCTGATCTACGGGCTGGGGTGGTCGTTTGAGAGCAACCTGTTGAACTACGACCTGACGAAGCCGCAATATCTGGCGCCGATTCTGGGGCCGAACGGGCTGGGGCACGAGCAGAACCGGTACAACAACTGGAGCCCGATGCTGGGATTCTCCTGGAGCCCGGGGAGCGACAACAAGACGGTGATCCGCGGGGGCGCGGGGATTTACTACGACACGATGGACATCGAAGTACGGCTGCTGGAGCGGGCGGCGCTGGGGCCGCTGGGCACGGGGCGGGCGCTGCTGCCGGACTCGCTGTTTCTGCCGGCGCTCGATCAGGCCTTCGGGCTGAGCCAGAGCACGCCTCTGCCGGTGACGGCGCTGTCAAATTTCCCGACGACGTTCACGGGAGCCGACTTCCAGGCGGCCCTTCCGACGATGCAGGCGGTGGCGACGCAGATGCTGCATATCAACCCGAATAATACGAACCTGGCGGTCCGGAACATCAACGTGTTCAAGACGTCGCCGGGGCAGGACCTGTTCGTGAACAATTTCCGCCCGCCGTATTCGCAGCAGGCCAGCATCGGCATCCAGCGGCAGTTGACCAACGACATGATCGTCAGCGCGGATTTCATCTACCATCACGATCTGGCGTTGCTGATCCGGAACACGGACCAGAACCATTGGACGAGCGTGACGGGGCCGGTGATTCCCGCCTGCACCGGAGGGCAGGCGCTGCTTCCGCTGGCGAACTGCTCGACGGGGGCGATCGATTTCGATATCAGCGGGGCGCGGTCCACTTACAAGGGCCTGCTGCTGAAGCTGAACAAGCGGTTCAGCCGGAATTTCTCGTTCCTGGCGTCCTACGCGTATCAGTCGCTCGACGGCTACAACGGGCTGGTGGACAACTATAACTGGAACGCGAGCAATGGGCCGCTGATGGGGCACCAGACGCTGACGTTCTCGGGAACCTACCAGTTGCCGTGGGGCTTCGAGGTGTCGACGATCACGACATTTGCCAGCCGGGGGCCTTTTGAGCCGATGATTGCCGGCATCGACCTGGCGGGATCGGGTTTGCCGGGAGCCCAGCCGCTGCCCGGCATCGGCTACAACCAATTCGCCATCAGCGCGGGCAAGAACCAATTGCAGACGCTGGTGAGCCAGTTCAACCAGAAGTACGCAGGAACGGTGACGCCGCGCAACCAACACGTGCCGACGCTGACGCTGCCATCGAACTTCGACTTCGGGCGGAATCTGTTCTCGATGGACTTCCGGGTGACGAAGAATTTCAATCTTTACGCGGAACGGCTGAAGTTGAAGCTGTACGGCGAGGTGTACAACACGCTTAACTACGCGAACCTGGGTGGGTACAACAACGATCTGACGTCGTCGACGTTCGGGCAGCCGACGAGCCTGCCGAGCCAGCTATTCGGCTCGGGCGGTCCGCGTGTGTTTCAGGTGGGCGCGCGCGTGGAGTTTTAGAGCCGCGTTAGCGGGCCTTGCGGGGTTTGCGCGCCGAGGGGACGGCGCGGGCAGCGGACCAGCGGCCGAGGCGGAAGCGGCGCTCGTAGTGCGAGGTGAGGTTGCGGATCTCGACCGTGAGAACGCCGGAGCCGTCGGCCGAATAGCGTTCCTCGATGCGCTGGGCGGCGGCGGCGGGCGAATAGGCGATTTCGGCGCTGAGGGCGCCGTCCTGGCGGGCGAGGGCGGGATCGAAAGGGAAGAGGATGTCGTCCCAGATGGTGAGGTCGCCGCTGGGTTCGCCGCCGGGGCCGAGGTGGCTGCATTCGAGATAGCGGAAGTGGCCGATGTTGTGGACGGGGCTGTAAGTGCGGCGGATTTCGAGGAGACCGGCGCCGGGCGGGGGGAGCAGGGCGCCTTTGGCGAAGAGGGGATCGAAGACGATACGGCTGCCCTCGTCGGCTTCGCGCCAGACTCCGAAATAGCGGCTGAATTTTTCGCGGAGGAGGTAGCCGGACTCCTCGTCGGCCTGGATGGCGAGGCCGATGGCGGTGGCCGAGCGGGTGTAGGCGGAGCGCTTGACGCGGCGGCCGAATTTCTCTTTGAGCGCGCGGCTGACCAGGGGGAGCTCGCTGCCGCCGCCGGTGACGTAAAGGGCCTCAACTTCGGACTCGGGGTGGGCGGCGAGGAGATCCTCGGTGAGATGGACAGTTTCGTCCATTAAGGGGCGGCAGCGGTCGTAATAGTCTGCCGCGGGAATGGTGACGTCGCCGAGGCCTTCGTGGACGAGGTCGAGATCGACGATCAGTTTTCGGGTGTTGGGGTGGAGGGCTTCTTTCTTGACGCGGCACTCATCGAGAAGGCGAAAGAGCTCGGCCTGGGTGAAGGCGGCGAAGCCGGTGTCGAGGCCGGCGGTTTCGAGCGCGAGGGAGGCCAGGACATGGTCGAAATCGTCGCCGCCCAGCGTGGGGATGCCTTCGGAGGCGACGACGAAGTGCTCGCGCTGATCCATTTCAACGAGCGAGGCGTCGAAGGTACCGCCGCCGAGGTCATAGACGAGGACTCGGCCGGAGAGCTTGTTTTTGTGAGCGAATTCGAGGCTGGCGGCGGAGGGTTCGTTGAGCAGGCCGAGGACGTCGAAGCCCGCGGTGCGGAAAGCCTCGACGGTGAGGAAGCGCTGGTTGCTGTTTGCGTTGGCGGGGACGCCGAGCATCGCCTCTAGGGGCTCGCCGGGCTTGGGGGCGAGGCTGGAGTGGTGGAGGATTTGATCCTTGAGCGCGGCGGCCATGCCGGCGAGAAGGGAGGCCAGAGGATAGGAGGCGCCGCCGAGCTCAAGCAGGGTGTGAGGGCCGGCATCGTCGAGGAGGCGCTTGAGGGAGCGGAGAACGGTCCAGCCGGGCTCGGTCTGCCTTGACCAGGCGTCCCAGCCGTAGCACCAGTCGCCTTCGTGAACGGCCGCGAGGGAGGGCATCCAGTCGAAGACGCCGGCGTCGCCCGAGTCGAAGGTGATGACCGGGTAGTTGCCCCGATCGACGGCGGCGACGACGGTGCGGGTGGTACCAAAATCGATTCCGAGTCGCATGAACCTAGCGACCAGGATAGCGGGAATCGCCGGCGGGGACGAATTCAGGCCACGTGGCGAAGACGGGTGACGCGGCCATCCTCGATCCACTCGACGACGTAGATGTTGCCGCTGTGGTCCCAGCAGGCGGCGTGGGGAGAGACGAACTTTCCGGCGACGCGCTGGTCGTGGGGGATGTTGGGCCAGCCCTTGGTTTTCCAGACTTCGGGGTTGTCGCCCAAGTGGGTGATGAGTTTGTTGTCGCGGTCGAAGATGGTGACTTCGCCATAGAGATCGGGGACGAGGAGTTCGCCGTTGCGCTGATCGAAGTGGCAGGGGCGGCGGAGATCGTTGGTGACGAAGCTGAGGCTCTTGCCGTCGAGGGAGAAGTACTGAAGGCGGGCGTTGCTGCGATCGGCGACGACGAGGACGGGGGAATCGGAGCGGGTGTCGAGCCAGATGCCGTGCGGGCAGTCGAGCTTGCCGGCGGCCGAGCCCTTACCGCCCCAGGAGCGGATGTACTCGGCTTTGGCGGTGTACTGGTGGATCCAGCTCAGGCCGTAGCCGTCGGCGATATAGACGTCGCCGTTGGGGCCGATGGCGACGTTGGTGGGCTTGTACTGAGCCTCATCGGCGTAGACGCCGGATTCTTTGGGGACGTGCAGGGTCCACACGTACTCGCCGTCGAGGGTTGTTTTGGCGACGAGGTGGCGCTCGGGGTCGGCGAGGTAGAGGAACTCGCGGCCGTTCTCGACGTTGAGCAACATGCCGTGGGCGCCCTGGGCGAACTCAGGGCCCCAGCTTTTGATGTAGCGGCCTTTGTGATCGAAAAAGGCGACGGCGTCCTTGCTGCGGTTGTGGATGATGACGCGGTGCTGGCGGTCGATGGCGACGCCGTGGGTGTAACCGAAGTGGACGGAGGCGGGGGTTTTGGCCCAATCGCCGGCGAACTCGTAGGTGTGGGAGCCGCTGCCGAGAACGGGGGCTTTTTTGCCGAGCAGGAGCAGCGGGCCGGCGGCGGAGGCGGCGGCGCCTTGGAGAAGAGAGCGGCGGGAGAACGGCATGAACGAGATTGTATCGCCGATGGGGCGCGAGCGGGGTCAGTCCTGGAGGATGGGCAAAGGATCGGGGGCGGGGGATTCGGCGGGGGCGTCGAGATTCAGGTAGCGGGGGTCGAGGAGCCGGCTGGGTTCGATGTTGCCCATGGCGGACAGGAGAGTGTCTTTGAGATGGGGGTAATCCTTCTCGAGGTCCCCGAAGAGCGTTCGGAGGGAGCGGCGGACGGTGCCGGTGCGCTGGGAGCAGCCGCAGGGAATAATCGGGGCGCCGAGGAGTTCGGCGTAGCGGGCGGTCGATTCCTCGTGGACGAAAACGAGTGGGCGGATGAGGCGGAAGTCGCGCTCACGGGAGTAGGTGACGGGCGGGAGAGCGCTGACGCGGCCGGTGAAGAGGGCATTGCGGAGGAAGGCCTCGCAGAAATCGTCGGCGGTATGGCCGAAGGCAATGACGTTGGCGCCGAGGCCGCGGGCCACCTGATAGACGGCGCGGCGGCGGAAGCGGCTGCACAGATCGCAGCCATGATCGGGCTGCTCGTCGATGAGGCGGACGGAGGGGTTGTCGCGGTGACAGGTCCAGTCGACGCCGCGCGCCAGGAGCCATTGGCCGAGGGGTTCGATGGGGCGGAGGAACTTGCCCTGCTCGATGGTGAAGGCGCAGACGGAGAAGTCGATGGGCGCGCGCTCGCGGAGGGTGAGGAGGGCGTGAAGTAGCGAGAGCGAGTCCTTGCCGCCGGAGAGGGCGACGGCGACGCGGTCCCCGTCACGGATCATGCGAAAGCGGTGGATGGCCTCGCCGGTCTTCTTGAGGATGGTCTTTTCGATGTCCATGAATAATGCGGAGCCGCAATTCTATTATCGCCGCAGAAGCCGGGTCAGTTGCTCAGGTCGACGGATTTCAGGTTGTCGTCGGGAATTCGATCAATGAGCAGGACGAAGGGATCGATGCCCGCTTTGTCGGGAAGCTCGGAAACGGTGAAGGTGTAGGTGGAAGCGCCGGTGGTCATGTGCATGCGCTGGCGGTAGAGGGTTTTGCCGAATTTTTTGTCCTTCGGCGGCTTGGCGAAGGCGCCGATTTCGATCCAGTCGTC
>DAIDHC010000024.1 GCA_027452065.1 Bryobacterales bacterium | reverse complement strand
ATGGCCAGTCCGTCCATAATCCCCAAACTCTACCACCACCCCCCAGTGACGCATCCCCTTTTCCGCCCAAAACTTCGATCCCCAGCCTCCTCGCCTCACGTCCGCCCTTCGCATTCCCCCCACGCCGCATACCCCGCTTCGCCCTCTCGCAGAAACTCAATCACGAACGCCCGGAAATGTTTTTCTCCCGCCTTCTCCATCATTTGCCCGACTCCCCGTCTCCCTGCCGCTCACCCCCGTTCTATGCTCGAATCGGATGCGATACACAACTCCACTTCCGCTGCCGCCCTCAACGCGCTCCCACTCCCTCTCCCCCTCCCGGCTCCGCGCCCTGCTGCCCGCCCCATGCCGTGACGCAAATTCCGGCCGATTTTTCCCCTCCCGCCACCCCGTTTCCCGCTATCCTGTTGACTCCCCGTTCGGCGCGCGCGCACAAAAAATTGCGTTTTTTATGCCCCTTCCGTCACACCCCGCCGAAGCCGATACAATGGCTTTCCTATGCTGAAAGCGACCGCCACCGCGCTCCTTGCCGCCCTCCTCCCACTCGCCCTCGCCGCGCAGGACAACCCTCCCAAGCCGCCTGAGTTCGACGTCCCCGCCCACTACACCAAATACGAATTCCGCATCCCCATGCGCGATGGCGTCCACCTTTTCACCTCCGTCTACGTCCCCAAAGACTTCTCGCAAACTTATCCCATCCTTCTCAACCGCACCCCCTACAGCGTCGCCCCCTACGGCATCGACAACTACGCCACTCACCTCGGCCCCTCGCGCAAATTCGAGGAAGCCGGCTACATCTTCGTCTCCCAGGACGTCCGCGGCCGATATCTGTCCGAAGGCAAGTTTGTCGAGATGAATCCCCACATCGACAACAAGCGCGGCCCCAACGACACCGACAACAGCTCCGACACCTACGACACCATCGACTGGCTTCTCAAACACGTCCCCAATAACAACGGCAAAGTCGGCATCTGGGGCATCAGCTACCCTGGCTTCTACACCTCCTCCAGCATCATCGACTCCCACCCCGCCCTCAAAGCCGCTTCCCCGCAGGCCCCCATGACCGACCTCTTCATGGGCGACGACGCCTACCACGGCGGAGCCTTCCAACTCGCCGCCAACTTCGGCTTCTATACCTTCTTTAAACCCTTCTCCGAACCCTCCCGTCCTCCCCGCGACTTCACCCCCTTCGATTTCAAAACCCCCGACGGCTACGAGTTCTTCACCCGCATGGGCCCACTCGCCAACGCCATGCAGTATTTCAAATCCGGCGACTATCTCTGGAAAGACCAGGTCTCACACGACACCTACGACGATTACTGGAAGGCCCGCAACCTCGCCCCTCACATGCACAACATCCACTGCGCCGTCATGACCGTCGGCGGCTGGTTCGACGCCGAGGACCTCGCCGGCCCCTTCAAAACCTACCGCTCCATTGAAGAGAAAAATCCCGGCATCCCCAACACCCTCGTCGTCGGCCCCTGGTTCCACGGCGGCTGGGCCCGTTCGGACGGCGACAGCCTCGGCTACGCCCGCTTCAATTCCAAAACCGCCGAGTTCTTCCGCGACAACATCCAGTTCCCCTTCTTCGAGCAGTACCTCAAGGGCAAAGGCGACGCCAAGCTCCCCGAAGCCTACGTCTTTGAAACCGGCACCAACGTCTGGCGCCAGTACGACGCCTGGCCGCCCAAGTCCTCCCAGGTCAAGACTCTCTACTTCCACTCCGGCGGCAAACTCAGCTTCGACGCCCCGGCCTCCGAAGCCACAACCTACGACGAGTACATCAGCGACCCCGCCCACCCCGTCCCCTTCCTCGATTACTTCGCCCTCGACTTCCCCCGCGCCTACATGACCGGCGACCAGCGCTTCGCCAGCCGCCGCACCGACGTCCTCACCTACCAGACTCCTCCGCTCGACTCCGACGTCACCATCTCCGGCCCTCTCAATGTCACCCTCCATGTCTCCACCACCGGCACCGACTCCGACTTCGTCGTCAAGCTCGTCGATGTCTACCCCGACGATTTCCCCGACCCCAAGCCCAACCCCGCCAACATGCGCATGGGCGGCTACCAGCAGCTCATCCGCGGCGAGCCCATGCGCGGAAAATTCCGCCACAGCTTCGAAAAGCCCGAACCCTTTACTCCCGGCAAGCTCGACCAGGTGAGCTTCGAAATGCCCGCCGTCAACCACGCCTTCCGCCCCGGCCATCGCATCATGGTCCAGGTCCAGAGTTCCTGGTTCCCCCTCTGCGATCTCAATCCCCAGAAATTCGTCAACATCCCCGACGCCAACGCCGGCGATTTCCAGAAAGCCACCGAGCGCGTCTACCACGAGCCCTCGGCCGCCAGCGGCATCCAGGTCCATGTGATGCCATGAGAACCCTCGCCGCGCTCCTCGCCGCCGTCTCCTTGCTGGCCGCGGGCGCTTTATTCGCCGCCCGGCCCACCAAGTCTACGGCCCTGCCCACCGCCGCTCCGCTCGCCGGTTACGCCCCCGCCGCCTCCGCCGCCGAGCGCGCCCTGGAGCAGCGCTTCCGCACAATCCCGACGCCCGACCGCGAGCGCGCCTGGCATCGTCTGTTCACCTCTCAACCCCACCCCGCCGGCTCCGAGCGCAACCACCAGCTCGCCGAAACCATCGCCTCCGAGTGGCGCCGCCAGGGCTGGCACGACGTCCGCATCCTTCAATACGACGTCCTTACGTCGCTCCCCCGCGCCGTCTCGCTCGAAATGATCGCCCCCGTCCCCTACCGCGCCACCCTCCGCGAAGCCGCTTATCCCGAGGACCCCGACACCGCCAACCCCGCCGTCCGCGGAGCCTATCTCTCCATGTCCGCCTCCGGCGACGTCACCGCTCCCCTGGTCTACGCCCACAGCGGCAACCCCGAAGACTACGCCGAACTCAAACGCCGCGGCATCGACGTCAAAGGCAAAATCGTCCTCGTCCGCTACTCGAATCCTTACAGCTACCGCGGCTTCAAAGCCCTCACCGCTCAAAATCAGGGCGCCGCCGCTCTCATCATCTATTCCGACCCCGCCGAGGACGGCTTCCGCCGCGGCCCCGTCTTCCCCAACGGCCCCTGGGGCCCCGAGACCCACATCCAGCGCGGCTCCATCACCTACGACTTCCTCGTCCCCGGCGACCCTCTCACCCCCGGCTGGGCCTCCGTCCCCGGCGCCCGCCGCCTCGCCCGCTCGCAAGCCGTCTCCCTCCCTCACATCATCGCCATCCCTCTCTCCTGGCACGACGCCCAGCCCCTGCTCGCCCATCTCGACGGCCCCGCCGCTCCCCCCTCCTGGCAGGGCGGCCTCCCTCTCACCTACCGCATGGGTGGCTCCGCCGTCCGCCTCCATCTCCACGTCGACATGGACACCCGCCCCATGCCCAACTACGTCGTCGAAGCCCGCCTCCCCGGCACGGAACACCCGGATGACATCGTCTTAATCGGCAACCACCGCGACGCCTGGGAGTTCGGCGGCGTCGATCCTTCCAGCGGCACCGCCTCGCTCATGGAGGTCACCCGCGCCCTCGGCTCCCTCGCCGCCTCCGGCTTCCGCCCCCGCCGCACCATCGTCGCCGCCAACTGGGACGGCGAAGAGGTCGGCCTCACCGGCTCCACCGAGTACGGCGAACAGTTCGCCAACGAGCTCCGCAAAAACCTCGTCGCCTATATCAATGTCGACAGCTCCACCTCCGGCCCCGAGTTCCATCCCAGCGCCGTCGGCTCCCTCGCCCCGCTGGTCACCGCTCTGGCCAACGAATTCCCCGCCATCGCCAACGCCCCCCGCCACGGCCCCATGGTCGAAACCAAAATCGGCAGCGGCTCCGACTTCACCGTCTTCCTCAACTTCCTCTGCCGTCCCGTCGTCGAGCTCCAGTTTGACGGCCCCTACGGCGTCTATCACTCCGTCTACGACGACTTTTATTGGATGAACCACTTCGGCGATCCCGGCTACAAGTTCCACACCCTCATGAGCCAGCTCTGGGGCTCGCTCGCCCTTCGCCTCGCCGAAGCGGACGTTGTCCCCTTCGACTTCGCCTCCTACGGCGACGCCATCGCCTCGTTCCTCGCCGGCGTCGCCCATTCTCACCCCCCTCTCGAGTTCGCCTCCCTCAACCGCTCCGTCGCCGCCTTCCGCGCCTCGGGCAATTCGCTCAACCGCGCCCTCGCCGACGCCCTCGCCCGCGGCCCCCTGCTCCCCGATACCGCCGCCCGAGTCAACTCCAACCTCATGCGCGTCGAGTCCAACTGGGCCATCCCCTCCGGTATCCCCGGCCGCCCCTGGTTCAAACACATGCTCTACGCCGCCCGCTACACCTACGCCCCGCTCCAGTTGCCCGGCCTCACCGAAGCCGTCGAAAAAAAGGACTGGAGCACCGCCCGCGCCCAGGCCGCCATCCTCCGCCAGGCCATCGACCGCAACACCGCATTACTCAACCAGACCCGCAAACTCCTGCCGTGAACTTAATCCGCCACCGCCCACTCGCCCGGTACGATCTGCCGGGTCCGCGGCAGGTGTCCCTTGCGAGCCTGGTTCCCCATGTAGACCAGCACCAGCGAATACACCACCAGCTTCACAACGTCGGTCTGCGGGTTCCGCGGCATCGCCTTCCACATCGCCAGCAGCACAATCTGCGCCGTCGTCACGCTCCACACCGTCCCGTAGAAATAGCGCCGCTCACTCCCTTCGCCCTTGGTCGAGCGCCGCACCCGCGGCAGCAGGCCGCTCAACCCCAGCACCCAAATCGTCCCGGCGATCGGAAAATACGCCGCGTCGTACATCTGCCGCAGTATCCAGCGCCCGCTCGCCACCGCGTAAATCAGCCCGGCCAGGTTCAGCAGCGCGAACGTCACCGCCGCCGCCCAGGCGAAGGTGTAGCAGATCCTCCGGTACCACGGGTTCGGCTTGTCCTCGGTGAACCTCAGAATGTAGGGCCGCGGCTCAACCCCCGGAAGCTGCCCCATCATTCCCGCAATCCCCGTCCCTGCCAGCACCACGGCCAGCCAGAGGGCCATCCGCGAGTCGAAGCCGCGCGCGAAAAGATCGAACGTCAGCGGACCCGGCGTGATGAAGAAAACGAATATCCAGATGGGCCAGTGCAGAAACCGGTAGTACAGTTTGTTGCGCTCCCGGAATCTTCTTTCACTGGCGAATTCGAGTTTTACTTTTTCCGGCACTGTTCTTCATGGTACGGCAGCCACGCCGCTCTCACCACAGCCAGCGCCGCCACCGCCGCCGTCTCCGCCCGCAGGATGCCCGGCCCCAGCGTCACTCTCTTCCACCCCGCCGCCACCCACGCCTCCCGCTCCCGCTCCGTCCATCCGCCTTCCGGCCCAACCGCCAGCGCCACTGTCTCCGCCTCGCCGCGCTCCGCGCCCAGCGCCTCCAGCATCCCGGGCGTCCCTCCCGCTTCGTCCAGCACCAGCCTCCGCGTGAACTCGCCTTCCGGCGCCCGCCGCGCCGGCGAATGGATCTCCGGCAGCCGCGCCCGCCGCGACTGCTCGCACGCCTCCCGCGCAATCCTCCGCCACCGCTCGGTCCGCTTCGCCGCCGCCTGCTCCAGCCCCTTCTCGCTCCGCTCGGCTATCAGCGGATGGATCGCCGCCGCTCCCAGCTCGGTGGCTTTTTCCATCATCCACTCGAACCTCTCAAACCGGATCAGCCCCGCCGCCAGCTCAATCCTCGGCGCCGCTTCCACCACCTCCAGCCGCTCCTTCACCGCGAACACGACTTCGTTTTTCCGCGCCGTCTCCACCTCCGCCAGGTACAACCCCGCGTTGTCGGAAATCTCATACACCTGCCCCGCCTCCACTCTCAGAACCCGTGTCAAATGGTGCGCCTCCTCGCCCCGGATCCATCCTTTCCCGCTCCGCACCTCCTCCACAAAAAACAACCGTCGCGCCATACCTTCTACCCTACCGTCTCCCCTACCCTCGCCCGCCGGCCCACCCCGCGCCGCGCGCCATTCGAGCCCCTTCGCGCATCCCATCCCCCGCAGCTCACACCCCACCCCTCCGCAACCCCACGCCGCCCACCCCAACCCCGCCCGCCAACGCCACCCGCATTCCGCCCCGCAACCCCGCGCCCGCGCTCGACGCCCCGCAACGCGGCAACCCCGCGCCGCCCACCCCGCTATAATCGAGGCTCATGATCGGACACCTCCGCGGAGCCCTGCTCGAAAAACATCCCAACTCCGTCATCGTCGAAGCCGCCGGCGTCGGCTACGAAGTCCTCATCCCCGTCTCCACGTACTCGGCCCTGCCCGAGCCCGGTGCCGAGGTCCGTCTCCGCATCCACACCCACGTCCGCGAGGACGCCATCACGCTGTTCGGCTTCCTCACCGCCGGCGAAAAACAATTGTTCGAGAAATTGATTTCGGTCGGCGGCATCGGTCCGAAGCTCGGCGTCACGGTTCTCTCCGGCCTCGCCGTGCCCGATCTGGTCGAGGCCATCCGCTCCGGCGCCATCGAGCGGCTGGTCCGCATTCCCGGCGTCGGCAAGAAAACCGCCGAGCGCATTGTGCTCGAGCTGCGCGACAAGCTCGACCTGTTCGCCGCGCCGTCGTCTCCGGCGCCGCGCCCCGCTGCCCCACCGCTGCCCGAAGCCGCGCAGGACGCCGTCTCCGCGCTCATCAACATGGGTTCCAAACCCGCCGCCGCCGAGGAAGCCGTCCGCAAGGCCCTGGCCTCCGAACCCGACGCCGCCTTCGAGTCCCTGTTCCGGCGATCGCTGTCGCTGCTACGATAACCTGGAGTTACATGCGAGCTCAGGGCATCGTTTCGCCGGACGCTCAGGACGACGACCGGCAGTTGGAAGCCGCGCTTCGCCCGCTGCGCCTTGCCGATTTCACCGGCCAGGCGAAGCTCAAGGAAGTGCTCGCCATCGCCATCGAAGCCGCGAAAAAACGCGGCGAGGCCATGGATCACGTCCTGCTCTACGGCCCGCCCGGCCTCGGCAAAACAACGCTAGCCAACATCATCGCCGGCGAGCTCGGCGTCGGCTTCGAGCAGACCGCCGGCCCGATTCTCCAGAAAAAACTCGACCTGTCCGGCGTCCTCAGCCAGATCCAGACCCGCCAGGTCTTCTTCATCGACGAGATTCACCGCCTGCTCCCCGATCTCGAAGAGATCCTCTACTCGGCGCTGGAGGATTTCCGCCTCGACCTGCTGATCGGCGCCGGCCCCGGCGCGCGCACCCACTCGATGGCCATCCCGCGCTTCACCGGCATCGGCGCCACCACACGCCAGGGCCTGCTCAGCGCCCCTCTCCGCGGCCGCTTCGGCCTCGTGCTCCGGCTCAATCCCTACGACGCGGCCGAGCTCACCCGAATCGTCCTCCGCTCTTCGCAACTGCTCGGCGTCACCATTGACGACGAAGGCGCCGCCGAGATCGCCCGCCGCAGCCGCGGCACCCCGCGCATCGCCAACCGCCTGCTGCGCCGCGTCCGCGACTACGCCCAGGTCCGCGCCGACGGACACGTCGAACGCGCCGTCGCCGTCGCCGCCCTCGACCTGCTCGAAGTCGACCGCTACGGCCTCGACGAAATCGATCAGAAAATCATGCTCACCGTGCTGGACAAATACAACGGCGGCCCCGTGGGCATCAACACCATCGCCGCTTCCATCGATGAAGAGTCCGACACCATCGAAGAGGTCTACGAACCCTATCTCATCCAGCTCGGCTTTCTCGAGCGGACGCCTCGCGGCCGCGTCGGCTGCCAGCGCGCCTTCGAATACTTCAACATCGAGCGGAAGCATCGCAGCCGCCAGGACACGCTCTTCTAATG
Source organism: Bryobacterales bacterium (assembly GCA_027452065.1). Lineage (GTDB taxonomy): Bacteria > Acidobacteriota > Terriglobia > Bryobacterales > Bryobacteraceae > JAJYKC01. The sequence goes on along the minus strand of DAIDHC010000024.1, from coordinate 68,221 downwards.
GTCATCCAACCCATCTGGCTCGGCCTCGGTTCGAATCTGGGCAACCGCAAGGCGAATCTGCTGGACGCCATCGCCCGGCTCGAGGCGCGCGGAATCGGTTCCATCCGCGTTTCCTCGCTGTATGAAACCGCCCCCGTCGGCTTTCTCGACCAGCCCGGTTTTCTCAATGCCGTGCTCAAGGCCGCCTCCGCGGTCGAACCCGAAGCGCTGCTCGAACACGTCGCCGCGGTGGAGAACGAGATGGGCCGCGTCCGCGACATCCCCAACGGCCCGCGGATCATCGACATCGACATCCTGTTTTACGGCAGCCGCATCGTGTTCACCGACACGCTCGAAATCCCTCATCCTCGCCTCATGTTCCGCCGCTTCGTGCTTGAGCCGCTGGCTGAAATTTCCCCCCACCTCCGCCACCCCGGCCCCGACCGCACCATCACCGAACTGCTGGCCCGCGTCCAGGACCAGGATGTACGCCGCGTCGCCGGCCCCGAATGGCTGGGCCGCAAACCGAAGCTCCACTTCCTCACCTGACCCGCCCCGCTGCCGCGCCGGCGCTGCGGCGCCACCGGGCCAAACACTCGCGGGAGAGAGACAGGGCAGGAGCGCAAGCCGCGCGGCGCATCGAACACGCGCGCCCGGCAGGCCTCGCGTTGCGCGGTCCGCGCGGCGGAAGGCGGCGCGGAGGAGATGCCTTGCCGGGGGAGCCGGTATGAACCGGCAGGCCGCGCGTCGCCGCGGACAGGCGAGGAGGCGGGTCAGTTCGGCGTCGCGAAGTCCGGTCCGGGGGCCGGCGGCAGACGCGGGCGCGGCAGCGCGAACAGGCGAGGCGGCGACTCAGTTCGGCGTCGCGAGGCCCGGTCCGGAGGCCGGCGGAAGACGCGGGAGCGGCAGCACGGACAGGCGAGGAGGCGGGTCAGTTCGGCGTCGCGAAGTCCGGTTCGGGAGCCGACTCGAGCCCGCGCGCACGGGTGTGGAGGCGCGGGGCCGCACGCTCAGTTCGGCGTCGCGAAGCGAGGTCCGCGTGCCGGCCGGAGGCACCGGTGCGGCGCCGCGAAGCGCGGTCCGGGAGCCACGCGTACGGGCGCGGCGGCGGGGCCGTCGTCGGCTCAGATCGGGATGCCGATGCGCCAGAGCGCGAAGCCGACGGCCTGGCGGAAGTAGAGCCACTTGGCGCGGAGGCCGGTTTCCGTTGACGGGCGCGGGGAGCCGTAGACTTTGAGACCGCGGAACTGGAGCATTTTTTTCACGCGGTAGATGTGGTAGCCGTCGCTGACGATGATGCACGATTTCAAGTTCATGCGCCGCATGATCTCGGCCACCGCGGCCGTGCTGTGGACGGTGGTCTCGCCTTCGCCCTCCACCACGATGGCCTCCGGGCGGACGCCGTGCGAGGTAAGGTAAGCGCGGCCCACCGAGCCTTCGGTGAAGATCGGGTCGCCGCCCGGGCCGCCGGTGGTGATGATGATCGGAGCCATGCGGCGAAGGTAGAGCCAGAGGGCGTGGTTGAGGCGGGCCTCGAGAACCGGCGAGGGCTTGCCGCGGTATTCGGCGGCGCCGAGCACGACGATGGCGTCGGCTGGGCGCGCCTCGTCTTCAAGCGACTGGCGTTCGATGGCGCCGGCCACGCGCTTCAGGTAGTTGCCGGCGATGTACAGCGCCGCCGTGGTCACCAGGACCAGTGCCAGCAGAAGGAGACGTTTCATGACGTTCGTCGCGCCCCGAGTGCGCTCGAAGATCTATTCAGTCTACGATCTTCTTATGGCCGAGGTCACGAGCCCGCACAATCCGCTGGTGAAGGAAGCGAGGCGCGCGGGGCGGGCCGGAACGCTGACCGCGCAGGGGTTCTGCGTAGCCGAGGGCCTGCATCTGCTCGAGGAGGCGCTGCGCAGCGGCTGCGAAGTGGAGGCGGTGCTGGTGGCCGAGCGGGCGGCGGCGGTGGTGGAAGCCCTGGGCCCGGCGCCGGGCGGCGCGCGGCTGCTGCGTCTGGCCGACAACGTTTTCGACGGTGTGGCGGCTACCGAGACGAGCCAGGGCGTGCTGGCGCTGGTGAAGCCGCCGGCGTTCACCGCCGGCGATGTCATGGCGCGGGCGTCGCCGCTGGTGGTGCTGGACGGGATTCAGGACCCGGGCAACGCGGGCGCGATGCTGCGAACGGCCGAGGCGTTCGGCGCCGGAGGGGTTGTGATGCTGAAGGGCTCGGTGAGCCCGTACAACCCGAAGGCCCTTCGAGCCTCGGCGGGTTCGGTGTTCCGGATGCCGTTGACGGCGGGGCTGGAGACGGAGCAGTTTCTGGAAATGGCGTCGCTGCTCGCGCTCAAGCTGTACGCGGCGATGCCGCGAGGGGCGCCGCCGCCGTCGGAATGCGACCTCGCCGGGCGCTGCGCGATCGTCATCGGCGCCGAAGGCGGGGGCGTGCGCGCGGCAATCGTCGAGCGCGCCGGGCATCTCGCCATCCCGTGCCGGGGAGTCGAGTCGCTGAACGCCGCCGTGGCGGCGGGCATCCTTTTATATGAGGCCCAGCGGCAAAGGGAGGCGGCGAATGCGACGAACTGAGGCGGGGAGCCGGACGGCGAACTCCGGCGGAAGCGCGGTGCGCCGGCTCGGCCTCGGCGCGGGATCGAGTGGGCGGCGTGCGGCGCCGCGGCGGCCGGGCTTCGGCGCGGCGGCGGATGGCGAGGACGGCTGTGGGCCCGGGCGGTGCGAGGCGGTGGTGCGGTGCGAATGTGGGAGCACGCGCCGGCCGGGCCTCGGCGCGGCGGTGGATGCGTGGCCGGCGGAGGTGTGGGGCGGGGCGATGGGGTTGCCGCGCGCGGGGAAGGGGGTGGGCGATGAGTTTGTTTGAGCCGGAGGCGTTGGCGGGTGCGGGGGCGGAGGGGAGACCGCTGGCCGAGCGCATGCGGCCGGAGCGGCTGGAGGACTTCGCGGGGCAGGAGCACATTGTGGGGCCGGGCAAGCCGCTGCGGGCGCAGATTGAGCGGGATCAGTTGAGCTCGATGATTTTGTGGGGGCCTCCGGGAGTAGGCAAGACGACGCTGGCGCGGCTGATCGCGCGGGCGAGCAAGGCGGACTTCATTCCGTTCAGCGCGGTGATGAGCGGGATCAAGGAGATCAAGACGGTGATGGCGGAGGCGGAGCGGAACCGGGCGCGGGGCCGGCGCACGGTGCTGTTCATCGACGAAATTCACCGCTTTAACAAAGCCCAGCAGGACGCGTTTCTGCCGTACGTGGAGCGGGGCGACGTGATTCTGATCGGGGCGACGACGGAGAACCCGTCGTTCGAGGTGGTGTCGGCGCTGCTGTCGCGGGCCCGGGTGTACGCGCTGCGGCCGCTGACGGAGGAAGAAATCGGAGCGCTGCTGAGAAAGGCGCTGCCGGTGCTGGGGGTGACGGCGGGCGAGGCAGTGCTCGACGAGATCGCGCGGTACTCGAACGGCGACGCGCGCACGGCATACAATCTGCTCGAGCTGGCAGCAGCGGCGGCGGTGGACAGACACATTCCGGACGAGGCGATCGGCGACGTGCTGCAGCGGCGCGTGCTGCTGTACGACAAATCGGGCGAGGAGCATTTCAACCTGATTTCGGCGCTGCACAAATCGGTGCGGTCGAGCGACGTGGACGCGGCGTTGTACTGGCTGGGGCGGATGCTGGAAAGCGGCGAGGACCGGCTTTACCTGGCGCGGCGTCTGGTGCGGATGGCGATCGAGGACATCGGGCTGGCGGACCCGAGGGCGATGGAGCAGGCGGTGGCGGCGTGGCAGACGGTGCACTTTCTGGGCGAGCCGGAAGGCGATCAGGCGCTGGCGCAGATCACGATTTATCTTTCGGTGGCGCCTAAGTCGGACGCGGCGTACCGGGCGCTGAACGCGGTGCTGGAGGACGTGAGAGCGAACCGGGCCGAGCCGGTGCCGATGCAGTTGCGGAATGCGCCGACGCGGGCGATGAAGCAGTGGGGTTACGGGAAAGGGTACGAGCACGCGCACCAGTTCGAGGACGCGATGACGGGGATGGAGTGTTTGCCGGAGCGGCTGGCGGGGAGGCGGTTCTACGAGCCGTCGGGGCGCGGCATGGAGCAGAGGATCGCCGAGAGGCTGGCCGAGATCCGGAAGCGGCGGGAGAAGCCGGAGGGGTAAGGGGCGGCGGAAATTTTTTTCGCGCCGATACAATATCGGACCCGCCGGCGCGTCTACCTGGGTAGATGGAGGATGTGCTGAGTATCGCGGCCGGCGAGGCGGACAAGCGCGGCGAGCAGAACCGGCGAATCTCGGACATCATCGAGCGCGAGCGCAGGCGTCTGTTCGAGTTCATCCGCAAGCGAGTGGACGACCAGGGAGACGCCGAGGACATTCTGCAGGACGTCTTCTACGAGCTGACCGAAGCGTACCGGATGATGAAGCCGGTGGAGCAGGCGGGAGCGTGGCTGTACCGAGTGGCGCGGAACCGGATTATCGACCGGTTTCGCAGGAAGCGGCCCGAGGCTTTGGGCGAGGGGGCGGCGGATACGGGCGATGAGGTGTGGCTGAGGCTGGACGAACTGCTGCCGTCGCCGGAGGCGGGACCGGAAGCGGCGTACGCGCGGGGCGTACTGCTGGATGAATTGGAAGCGGCGCTGGAGGAACTGCCGGCGGCGCAGCGCGAAGTTTTCGTGGCGCACGAGATCGAGGGGCGGAGCTTTTCCGAGATGGCGGCGGAGACGGGTGTAAGCGTGAACACGCTGTTGGGGAGAAAGCGATACGCGGTGCTCCATCTGCGGGAGCGGCTGCAGGCAATTTACGACGAGTTCAAAAGGGCGTGAGGTGAGAGAAATGAATCGGAGTTGGAAGTGGCGGGCGTTTAAGATTGCGCTGTTGGGAGCCGCGGCGTTAGCGTTGTTCGGCTTCCTGGTGATGAGCCTTTGGAACTGGCTGGCGCCGGCGGTGTTCGGAGGGCGGACGATAACGATCTGGCAGGCGTTGGGGATTCTGATCCTCAGCAAAATCCTGTTCGGTGGATTTCACGGGGGGCACGGCGGCAGCGGGCACTGGAAGCGGCGGATGCGGGCGCGGTGGGAGCGGATGACGCCGGAGGAGCGGGAGAAATTCCGGCACACTATGGCGGCGCGGTGCGGCGGGAAGGAAATGGAAGAGGGGCCGGCGCGGGCGGCGAACGCGGAGTGACGGAATTGCGTATTGGGAGGAAAGGAGCGGCGGCATGAGGGCGGAAGAACCGAGTGTGACGGCGCAGAGGGTGGCCATGCATCGGGCGGCGCACCAGATATTGGACCAGCCGAGGGTGTTCGACGATCCGCTGGCGGTGGCGGTGATCGGGAAAGAAGCGGAGAGAACGCTGAGTTCGGGACTGGAGCGGTTGGAGGCGGCGGGATCGAGGCATATCCGGGCTTTCATGGCGGCACGGAACCGTTTTGCCGAGGACAGGCTGGCGGAGGCGATGGAGGCGGGAGCGGAGCAGTACGTTGTGCTGGGCGCGGGATTGGATACGTACGCGTACCGCAACCGGTGGGGACGGGCGAAGGTGTTTGAAGTGGACCACCCGGCAACGCAGGCCTGGAAGCGGAGGCGTCTGGAGGCGGCTGGGATTGAGGCGCCGGAGTCGTTGCAGTTTGTGCCGGTGGATTTCGAGCAGCAGTCGCTCAGGGAGGCGCTCGAAGGCGCGGAATTCCGCCGGGAGGCGATCAGTTTTTTTTCGTGGCTCGGCGTGACGCAATATCTGACGGCGGAGGCGGCGATGGCGACGCTGGGGTTCATCGGGTCAATGCCGCAGGGCAGCGGGGTGGTGTTCGACTACGCGGTGGAGCGGGAGCGGCTGGGCGAAGACGAGCGGCTGGCGATGGACGCGCTGGCGAGCCGAGTGGCGAGGGCCGGGGAGCCGTTCCGATTGTTCATCGACCCGAGGGCGCTGGCGGCGATGCTGCGGGCGGCGGGGTTCCGGTCGATGGAAGATCTGGGGCCGGAGGCGATCGACGGGATGTATTTTGACGGGCGGAGCGACGGGCTGCGGGTTTCGGCGGGGCTGGCGCACCTGGTGCATGCGAGGGTGTAGCGGCGCTCTTCAACCCGGTGACGAGGATGGCGCCGCGGCGGGTGAGGGCGATAGTGGCAGTCGGCGCGACGCCGTGTTTTCCGTCACAGGCGCGGGCGGGGATGAGAACGCGTCCGCTGCTGGAGACGATTCGGGCGCGGACGTTGAATGTGCAGGGGGACCGCGATCCGCTGTACCCGATTGAGCTTTCGGTGGGGCGGGCACGGGGTGGTGCCGGGCGAGCGGTGGCCGGAATTTTTGAACACGGCGGCGGCGTTTTTTGTGTGAATGACGCCGGGAGGCGGCGTCCCTCGTCGCGGAGAGCCTGCATGGGATTGAGCGTTGAGGCGCGGAGCGCGGGAGGGGGCGAGTAGCCGGCGGCGATGTTGTCATGGGTGAGCTGATCGATTTGGAAGCGGGGCGCGGAGTCGAGTGGCGTTCGGTCTTCGGGGGAGAGTATGTAGAGGCGGGTCTGGCGAGCAAGGACATCGTGGGAGAGCTGGCGGATACGCGGGGCGGCGAAGAAAGATGCGCCGGAGGGTTGTTTCTCTGGCATACTGGGGCTGAGAGCCGGGAATGAGACGCTTGCTTCCCCAATTACTGGCGGCGGTAATCTTTCTCGTGACCGGTGTGGGCGGCTGCATGGGATGCGCCGGTCTGGCCGGGGCGGCGCAATCGAAGGAGTGCTGTCCGCCGAAGACGAACTGCCGTTTGCCGGTGCCGAAGAGTCCGGCGCGGGGGCAGTGCAGGCTGCAGGGGATTGAGCAGGCGGTTGTGCCGGCGGATGGGGCGGGCTTGAGTGGTCCGGGGGCCGCGGGGGCGGTGGTAGCGCCGGTGGCGGCGAACGTGGCAGGGGCGACGGCCGTAACGGCCGGCGTGGTTTTCGATTTCCGGGACGGAGATCCTCCTCCGATCCTTTCTTTCCAAACAACGATACTTCGCGTCTGAGGCGCGGGCGGGGCGCGCACTTGCGGCGCCGCGTGCGCCGGGGCGCGGCTGCGCGTTTGCGGGGCTTCGTGCGCCGTGCGTGCGGCTGGGCTTCGCTGGCTGAATTCAGTGGGGCGCGGGCGCGCCGGGTGCGGCTGGACTTCGCTTGCTGAATTCAGTGGGACGCGGGCGCGCCGGGTGCGGCTGGGCTTCGCTGGCTGAATTCAGTGGGACGCGGGCGCGGCGGGTGCGGCTGGGCTTCGCTGGCTGAGCGCGGCGTGGCTGGGGACGCTCGAGTGCGGCGCCGGGCGTAGAGCGCGCGGAGCGTGACGGAAGCGGCGGCGCGTCTGCGGCTTGGGGCTTCGGGCTCACTGAGCGCGGCCGGGCCGGGACGCTCGACCGCGGCGGCGGACACGGGGTGCGCGGAACGTGGCGCGGGCGGCTCGCCGTTTGCGGCGCGGGGCGCGGTTGGCCGTGGGGTGCGCGGAAGGCAGTGGCGCACGGTGGGCTTGGTTGTGTGACTGGGAAGGCAGGTGGAGAGCGATGCGGAGTATTTTGGCGGCGGTGGGGTTGGCGGTGGTGATGGGTCCGGGGATTGTGCGGGCCGCGGGGGAGCTGGATCTGGATGAGGTGGTGGCGGAGGCGTTGAAGAGGAATCCGGAGATTCTGGCGGCGCAGAAGAGGTATGAGGGGATGCGGCAGAGGCCGGCGCAGGCGGGGAGTTTGCCGGATCCGGTGGTGTCGATGGGGTACACGAGCAACGGGAATCCGCTGCCGGGGGCGGGGCTGGGGGTGTATCCGACGAGCAACATCGGGGTGCAGGTGTCGCAGCAGTTTTTTTATCCGGGCAAGAGGAGGTTGAGGGAGGAGGCGGCGGGGAAAGACGCGGAGGCGGAATTCGAAAACTACCAAGCGGTGGAGCTGAACGTGGTGTCGCGGGTGAAGCAGGCGTTTTACCGGTATCAGCATTCGTATGCAGCGGAGGCGGTGCTGGAGGAAGGGCGGGACATTTACCGGAGGCTGCTCGAGGTGGCCGAGGCGCGGTATGCGGCGGGGAAGGCGGCGCAGCAAGACGTTTTCAAGTCGCAGACGAGGGTGTCGCTGATTGAGACGAAGCTGATGCAACTGCGGCAGGAGCAGGCGACGGAGGCGGCGGAGATCAACGCTCTGCTGGACCGGCCGGCGGAAGCGGAGCTGGGGAGGCCGGCCGAACCGCACGCGCACGCGCCGGCGCTGAGGCTGGATGAGCTGGAGACGCGCGGGCGGAAGGACGCGCCAGAGCTGAAGAGGGACGAAAAACTGCTGCAGAGCTCGGAGCTCAAGTGGAACCTGGCGGGAAGGGATTACTACCCGGACACGACAATCACGGCGGGGTATTTCAACCAGCATCCGATGGCGCCGATGTATGTGTTCCGGGCGGACGTCAACGTGCCGTTGTACTTTTTCCGGAAGCAGAGGGCGGCGCTGGCCGAGCGCGGCGACGGAGTGGCCGAGGCGCGGCACACGCTGGAGGCGGACGCGCGGGAGATCGGGTTCCGGATCCGGGAGCAGTATCTGGCGGCGACGACGGCGTACGAGATTCTGACGGCCTACGAGGGGACGGTGATTCCGCAGGCGAAGCTGGCGCTGAACTCGTCGCTGATCGCGTATCAGACCGGGGCGGTGGACATGATGTCGGTGCTGACGAACGCGGACGGGGTGGTGGAACTGGAGATGGGCTACCACGAGCAGATGCAGGGCTTCCACACGGCGCTGAGCCGGCTGGAGGAGCTGACGGGGATGAAGTTGAGCGAGTGAGGACGAGCGTATGAAAAAGATCTTGATGGCGGTGGGGATGGCGGCGCTGGTGGCGGCGGGATTCGGGGCGGGGCTCCAATATTCGGCGCGGCGGGCGGGGCCGGCGGGGCGGGAGGCGAGGAGGATTTTGTACTGGCAGGATCCGATGCACCCGGCGTACAAAGCCGACAAACCGGGCGTGGCGCCGGACTGCGGGATGAAGCTGGTGCCGGTGTACGAGGGAGAGAAAGAGGCCGGGGCGCCGGCGGGGATGGCGGAGGGGACGGTGCGGATCGACCAGGGGAGGCAGCAGTTGATCGGGGTGAGGTACGGGGAAGTGGAAATGACCAGCGGCGGCGGAACGGTGCGGGCGGTAGGGAAGGTGGCGGTGGATGAGACGAGGGTGACGAAGATCCATCCGCGTGTTGAGGGATGGATTGAGAAGGTGCGGGCGGACTTCACCGGGGCGCGGGTGGAGAAGGGGCAGGCGCTGCTGACGATCTACAGCCCGGAGATGCTGGCGAGCGAGGAAGAGCTGCTGCTGGCGGTGAAGGCGAGGGGAATTCTGAAGGGCAGCACGATGGCGGGGACGGCGGCGGACAGCGAGACGCTGGTGGCGGCGGCGCGGAAGAGGCTGGAGCTGTGGGAGCTGAGCGGGGCGCAGATTGAGGAGATCGAGAGGACGGGGCGGACGGTGCGGGCGGTGGAGATGGGAGCGCCGGTGAGCGGATACGTGCTGGCGCGGAACGCGTTTCCGGGGCAGAAGGTGACGCCGGAGACGGAGCTGTACACGGTGGCGGATCTGAGCCGGGTGTGGGTGATGGCGGACGTGTTTGAAGCCGACGCGGCCGAGATCCGGATGGGGCAGAGCGCGGTGGTGCGGCTGCCCTACGAGGGCGGGCGGACGCAAGCGGCGCGGGTGAGCTACATCCAGCCGGAGGTGAACGCGGCGACGCGGACGCTGCAGGTGCGGCTGGAGCTGGCGAACCCGGGGATGAGGCTGAAGCCGGAGATGTATGTGGACGTGGACTTCGCCACGGGGACGGGCGAGAGGCTGACGGTGCCGGCGGAGGCGGTGCTGGACTCGGGCGAGCGCAAGACGGTGTTCGTGGACCGGGGCAACGGGTACCTGGAGCCGCGGCAGGTGGAGACGGGACAGGCGCTGGGGGAGAGGGTGGAGATTGTGAAGGGGCTGAAGAGGGGCGAGAGGATCGTGACGTCGGGGACGTTTCTGGTGGACTCGGAGAGCCAGTTGAAAGCGGCGGCGGGCGCGATGGCGGGGATGCCGGGGATGGGGGCGGCGGGGAAAGCGGCGCCACCGGAGAAGGGGAAGAAGATGCCGGCGATGCCGGGGATGGGGCCGGAACATGATTAACCGGGTGATCGAGTACTGCGCGCGGCACGGGGTTGCGGTGGTGCTGGCGGCATTGGGCGCGGCGGCGGCGGGGGCGTGGTCGCTGGCGCACATCCCGCTGGATGCGATTCCGGACTTAAGCGATACGCAGGTGATCGTGTATTCGCGGTGGGACCGGAGCCCGGACATTGTGGAAGATCAGGTGACGTATCCAATTGTGACGGCGATGCTGGGGGCGCCGCGGGTGAAGGACGTGCGGGGATATTCGGACTTCGGCTACTCGTATGTGTACATCATTTTCGAGGAAGGGACGGATATTTACTGGGCGAGGTCGAGGACGCTCGAGTATTTGTCGGCGGTGCTGCCGAAGCTGCCGGCGGGGGTGAGGACGGAGATGGGGCCGGACGCGACGGGTGTTGGCTGGGTGTATGAGTACGCGCTGGTGGATGAGAGCGGGAGGCAGAGCCTGGCGCAGTTGCGATCGATCCAGGACTGGTTTCTGCGATACCAGCTTTTGTCGGTGCCGGGGGTGGCGGAGGTGGCGGGTGTGGGAGGGTTCGTGCGGCAGTACCAGGTGAACGTGGATCCGGTGAAGCTGCAGGCGTACAACGTGGGGATCGGGAAGGTGGCGGAGGCGGTGAGAGCGGGCAACGAGGACGCGGGGGCGAGGGTGGTGGAGATGAACGGGACCGAGTACATGGTGCGGGGGCGGGGATACGCGCGAAGCGTGGAGGACATTGGACGGATCGGAGTGGGGGACGGCGTGGGGGGAGTGCCGGTGCGGGTGAGGGATGTGGGGAGTGTCGGGCTGGGGCCGGACATGAGGAGGGGGATAGCGGACTGGAACGGAGACGGGGACGCGGTGGCGGGGATTGTCGTGATGAGGCAGGGGGAGAACGCGCTGAGAGTGATTGAGAGGGTGAAGGCGAAGCTGGGCGAGATCGGGCCGGGGCTGCCGGCGGGGGTGAAGGTGGTGAGTGGGTACGACCGGTCGGACCTGATTCTGCGGTCGATTGAGAATTTGCGGCACACGCTGATGGAGGAGATGGCGATTGTGTCGGGAGTGATTCTGGTTTTCCTGTGGCACATTCCGAGCGCGTTGATACCGGTGCTGACGATACCGATGGCGATCCTGATTGCGTTTGTGCCGATGAAGGCGATGGGGATGACGTCGAACATCATGTCGCTGGGGGGGATTGCGATTGCGATCGGGGCGATGGTGGATGCTTCGATCGTGGTGGTGGAGCAGGCGCACAAGAGGCTGGAGCAGTGGGAGAAGGGAGGGAGGCAGGGGGATTACCGGAGAGTGGTGATCGAGGCGGTGAAGGAAGTGGCGGGGCCGAGTTTCTTCGCGCTGCTGGTGATCGCGGTGTCGTTTCTTCCGGTGCTGACGCTGGAGGAGCAGGAGGGGCGGCTGTTCCGGCCGCTGGCTTATACCAAAACGCTGGCGATGATCATCGCGGCGGTGCTGGCGGTGACGCTGGACCCGGCGCTGCGGCTGATGGTGACGCGGGCGCGGGAGTTCGAGTTCCGGCCGCGGTGGCTGAGGAGGGTGGCGAACGCGGTGGTGGTGGGGAAGATCCGGGCGGAGGAGGAGCATCCGATCAGCAGAGTGCTGATCCGGGTGTACGAGCCGGTGTGCGAGTGGGCGCTGAGGTGGAAGTGGGTGGTGATTGGCGGGGCGGCGGTGGTGGTGGCGGCGACGGTGCCGGTGTACGAGAGGCTGGGGACGGAGTTCATGCCGCCGCTGGACGAAGGGACGCTGATGTACATGCCGTCGACGCTGCCTGGGGTGCCGATCGGGGAGGCGCAGAGGCTGCTGCAGACGCAGGACCGGATTCTGCGGGGATTTCCGGAAGTGGCGACGGTGCTGGGGAAGGCGGGGAGGGCGGAGACGCCGACGGACCCGGCGCCGCTGTCGATGACCGAGACCGTGGTGGCGTTGAAGCCGGAGGCGGAGTGGCCGAAGGTGGGGCGGTGGTATTCGGAGTGGGCGCCGCGATGGCTGGCGGGAGCGCTGGGGCGGGTGTGGCCGGAGCACGCGAGCGTGGACGAGCTGATCGGGAAGATGGACGCGGCGCTGCGGCTGCCGGGTGTTGCCAACGCGTGGACGATGCCGATCAAGGCGCGGATCGATATGTTGACGACGGGGGTGAGGACGCCGGTGGGGATCAAGATTTACGGGCCGGACATCGCGGAGATCGACAGGCTCGGGAGAGAGCTGGAGGGAGTGCTGCCGGGGGTGCGGGGGACGAGGAACGCGTTTGCCGAGAGGACGGGCGGGGGATATTTTGTGGACTTCGAGTGGAACAGGGACGAGCTGGCGAGATACGGGCTGTCGATGGAGGAGGCACAGGCGGCGCTGATGAGCGCGGTGGGCGGAGAGAACGTGACGACGACGGTGGAGGGGCGGGAGAGGTATCCGGTGGACGTGCGGTATGCGCGGGACTTCCGGAGCCGGGTGGAAACGATGGAGAAAGTTCTGCTGCCGGCGATGGGAGGGCGGGCGCAGGTGCCGGTGTCGGAGCTGGGGCGGGTGCGGGTGGCGGCGGGGCCGTCGATGCTGCGGGACGAGAACGGGATGTTGAACGGGTATGTGTATGTGGACGTGGCGGGGCGGGACATCGGAGGGTATGTGGAGGAGGCAAAGAAGGCGGTGGCGCGGATGGTAAAGCTGCCGCCGGGATACACGCTGGCCTGGAGCGGGCAGTTCGAGGGGATGGAGAGAGTGAAGCAGAGGCTGGAGCTGGTGCTGCCGGTGACGCTGATCGCGATAGTGGTTCTGCTGTATTGGAACACGAAGTCGGCGGCGAAGACGATGATCATCCTGCTGGCGGCGCCGTTTTCGGCCGTTGGCGCGGTGTGGCTGCTGTACGCGCTGGGCTACAACATGAGCGTGGGAGTGTGGGTGGGATTGATCGCGTTGATGGGGGTGGACGCGGAGACGGCGGTATTCATGCTGCTCTATCTGGACCTGTCGTACGGGGAGGCGAGGGCGGAGGGGAGACTGAGGAACGCGCGGGATCTGCGGGAAGCGATTCTGCACGGGGCGGTGAAGCGGATCCGGCCGAAGTTCATGACGGTGGCGTGCATGTTTTTCGGGCTGGCGCCGATTTTGTGGTCGAACGGGGCAGGTGCGGACGTGATGAGACGGATTGCGGCGCCGATGATCGGAGGGATCTTCACGTCGTTCGTGCTCGAGCTGGTGGTATATCCGGCAATTTATGAGGTGTGGAAATGGCATTTCGAATTGAAGCGGGAATTGGCGCGGCCGTGATGGCGCTGGTGGCGGCGCCGGCCTTCTGCGCGGAGACGGCGCGGGTGGCGGTGCGGCATGTGCACGGGCACGGCGGAGCGAACGGGACGCTGGAGGCGGGCGCGGATGGGATTGTGTATCGCGAGGAGGGAGGGAAGGCGGAGCACGGGCGGACGTGGCGCTATGGGGACATTGAGCAGTTGACGCTGACGCCGGAGGCGGTGACGGTGGTGACATATGAGGACAGAAAGTGGGAGCTGGGGCGGGACCGGGAGTATGTGTACCGGTTGAAGGAAGACGGGGCGGCGCGGAAACTGTACGCGGTGTTGGGGGCGCGGATGGATGGAAGGCTGGTGGCGTGGGTGGCGGAGGGGGATGGGAAGCCGGTGTGGAGGACGGGGGCGAAGATGCTGCGCGGGTGGGCGGGCGTGCAAGGAGAGCTGGAGATCGGGGCGGAGAGGATCGTGTTCCGGAGCGGGGCGAAGGATGGATCGAGGACGTGGCGGAGGAGGGACATTGAGAACATCAGCCGGGAGGGGCCACGGGGGCTGGCGATCACGAGCGGGGAGAAATCGGCGCGGCTGCATGCGGGGCCAAGGGAATACCGGTTTCAACTGAAGCGGGAGATGAGCGAGGAGGAGTACAACGAGGTGTGGCGGGCGATGGAGGGCGGGAAGGGGCTGGAGGTGTTGGGAGGAGAGTGAGGGGCGGAGGCGGTTTTATCGCGCCGCCTGGCGTTCGAAGATCGTTTGGTAAACGCGCTCGTAGGCCTGGACCATTGTGTCAACGGAGAAGCGCTGCCGGACGCGTTGGCGGCAGGCGTACCTGTCGATTTCACCGAGGCGCTTCAGGACTTCTACGGCCTGATCGACGCTCTGGACGAGGAACCCGGTTTGCCCGTCCTGGATGACTTCGCGGCACGAGCCGAGGTCCATGGCGATGACGGGCACGCCGGCGGCATTGGCTTCGGCGAGAACGAGGCCGAAGCGTTCCGGGATGGTGTTCAGGTGCAGCAGGGCGCGGGCGCGGGCGAACAATTCGTTTTTGCCGGCCACGTCCACCGGCCCGATGTAGCGGATGGTTTCATTGAGGTGGGGTTCGACCTGCTCGCGGAAGTAGGACCGATCCTGGATGATGCCGGCGATGAGCAGCGGCAAGCCGGACAGGCGAGCGGCCTGGATGGCCAGATGGACGCCCTTGTCGGGGTGAATGCGGCCGAGGAAGACGAGGTGATCTCCGCCGCGCTCCTGAAAAGGGTAGAGCGAAAGATCGATTCCGTTGTAGACCGTCGCGAGATAGTTCAAGCCCGGCGCGCGATCGGAATCGCTGATGGAGACAAAGTATCCGTCGCGGTATTTCTCATACACGGGCATGATTTTGGGAGAGGAGAAACCGTGGATGGTGGTGAGGACGGGCGTCTTCACCAAGCGGGTAAAAGCGAGGGCCATGAAATCGTAGTGGCTGTGGATGAGGTCAAACTCGGCGGCGTGCTCGAAGGCTTCGGAGATGTGGAGGTATTCGGCTACTTTGGGATCGATGGAGGAATCCTCTTCATAACCGCGGGGCACGACAGCATGGAGGCGGGCGCGGGTGACGGAATCGCCGGTGGCGAATAGCGTCACATCCCAGCCACGGGAGACCAGGCCTTCGGCGATGTTGCCGGCAACGGTTTCCCAGGCTCCGTATTGGCGGGGAGGGGTTCGCCAGGCTACGGGCGACAGGACAGCGATTCTTCTGTTGGTGAGGCTCATTCCATCGCCGCCAGGACCTCATCGAGCGGGACGGTGGCGAAGCCGGTGGCGTGATCGGCGAGGCCATAGGGCATGATCAGTTCGCCGTTGTGGACGAGAGCGCCGCAGGTGTAGACGACGTTGGGGACATAACCTTCGCGCTCGTTGCGGTTCGGTTTGAGCAGGGGTTCGCGGAGACGTCCAATCACTTTCGACGGGTCATCACGATCGAGGAGGAACGCGCCGACGGAGTACTGGCGCATGGGGCCGACGCCGTGGCTGAGGACGAGCCAGCCCGCGGAGGTCTCGATGGGAGATCCGCAATTGCCGATCTGCACGAGTTCCCAGGGAAAAGCGGGTTTGAGGAGGAGCGTGCACTCGTTCCAGAAGTGGACATTGTCGGAATACATCAGAAAGATGTTTTCGTTGTCCTGACGGGAGAGCATGGCATAACGGCCGTCGATCTTGCGCGGGAACATGGCCATGCCTTTGTTGACGGCGGCGGGACCATTCAGGGTGATGAAGCGAAAGTTGAGGAAGTCGGAAGTCTCGACCAGTTCCGGCACAACGAGCCGGCCGTCGTAGGCGGTGAACGTGGCGTAGTAATTGTGGGAGCCATCTCCGTCGAGGAAGCGGGTGAAGCGGGCGTCCTCGATGCCGTTGCGCTGGGAGGGGGTGGCGGGAAAGATGATGCGTTCGGAGATGGGCTGATCGGGCTGGAACTGGACCTCGTAGTTGGAGCGGGCCAGAATCCAGATGCCCTGGGAGGCGTCCTGATCGATCTGCGACATGCCGTCGGGCTGGATGAACTGTTCTGCCTGGAGCGCGGCTCGAAGATCTTCGAGGGAGAACGAGACGCCGAGTTTGTGCATGAGGCGGCGCGTGAATTCGCCGGCCAATCCGAGCTCGGAGAGTTTCCGTCCGAACAGGGCCTTTTCGTAAAGCGGGTTCGGGATCTGACGAGGCTCGGTGAGAAATCCGGTAGCGGGGAAGACCTCGATCCGCAGGTTGGCATGAATGATTCCGGTTCGAAACGTAATCGAGGAAATATGTCCTTCCCCGGTAGCGCGCAGGCTGAGGATGAACCGCAGCGCACCGGCCGGCAGAGCGGTCTGGTCCGGGTGCGGAACAATGGAGGGATTGAACAGGGCGGCGGATTCGAGGGAATACTCAGCCAGGAAATACGACCCGATCAAGAGGCGGCGCTGGAGGGACACTTCGGCAGAGTCCGGCAAGGATTCGCTGACGTGTTCGAAGCGATCCAGGAACAGATCGCGGATGTGCTGGTGGCGCTGAGAGAACTCGGCGCACACCTGTTCGAGCAGGCGGCCCACCTCGTTTTCCGGCAGCGCCATGATTCGGGCGACGATCGCGGCGACCCTCTCGGGGCCGCCCGGACTCAAGGGCCGGAGAAGAACGCGGGTCTGGTCGGGAATGAGGATGGTGTCTGAGCGTTTGACGTTGAGAGACATGAAAGTCGGGGACTACCCTGTGATGGCGATCGGCGCTCTGAAACTGGTCACTATGTTTTGCGCCAGTTGCATTTCGGCCAGGGAGAGCAGGAAGGCGAGGGTCGATTCGGCGCCCTGGTTCGCATTGACGCGATCGACATGCAAGCCGTCGTGGCAACCGCCGGTTTCGGGTGAGTAGAGTTCGCGGCCGAGATCGTTCCAGCCGATGAACCAGTCGAAGGCGCGCTGGGCGTGTTCATACCACCAGGGGTCCGATGTGGCGCGATAGGCGTCCAGACAGGCCGAGAGCGTGGCGTGGGCTTCAATCGGCTGCTGGTCGAAGGCGGCGCGCACGCCTCCGCGGCGGTAGAAGCCATTGCTGCCGATGGGGCGGAAGTGCCCCTTGTCCGACATCTGCATTTCAGTCAGCCAGCGCAGGGCTTCCAGACCGCGCTGGAGGACGGGCTCGCGTCCCATGGCCTGTCCGCTCACGATCAGGGCCTGGGCGAGTTTGGCGTTGTCGTAGGACAGTTCTTCTTCGAACCACCGCCAGTCCGGATGGGAACTGGCATCAAACAGATCCATGAGCCGGGAGGTGAGTGTCTCCCGAGTCTGGTTGACGAGGCTGTCGCCGTCCAACCGGCGCAGATACTCATGGATGCCGATGAGGCCGAAGGCCCAGGCGCGGGGCGAGGTGAAGCCGGTGAGAGCAGGCAATGCGAGGGCGAAAAGCTGACCGGCCAGCATCTGGAAGCTGCGAAACGGAGAGCGTCCGACGCCGATGCCTAAGGCCCAGAGCGCCCTGCCTTGCGAGTCCTCCGACCCCTGCTCATCGAGCCAGCGGCGGTCAAAACTCATGTGGTTGTGAAAGCGCTTGGTCGTGAGATCGAATGCATGATGGAGGAACGCCGCGGAGGTGGTGGCGAGCGTGCGCGCCGCCTCGGGATCCTCACCCAGTTCACTCAACAGCACAGCCAGGATGAAGGCGCGGGCGTTATCGTCGGTGCAATAGCCTTCGGAAAAATTCGGCACGCTGAAAACGGCATGTTGAAAGACGCCGGTGGAGTCGGTCATCCGGGAAAGATGATTCAGCTTCATCGGCGGCAGCTCGCGGGGCTTTTGGTCGAGCGTCCTGGCGGCCAGGAATTTTCGAGACAGCGCCGCCACTTCCAGGCGGGCACACTCGAAGCTGCGCATGTAGAGCTGCGCGACGTTGCTCCAGACCATTTCGCGGCCGAGTTTGTAGGCGTTCTTCCGAATGGCATTGCGGCGCGTGTCGTCGCCCAGCAGCGCGATGACCTCGCGGGCTACCGCCGGCGCGTCTCCGAAGGGCACCAGCACGCCGCGGTCTTCGGCGAGCAGTTCGGCCGCGTGCCAGTAGGGTGTGGAGACGACGGCTTTGCCGGAGCCAAACGCGTAGGCCAGCGTGCCGGAAGTAATCTGCGCTTCGTTCAGGTAGGGAGTGATGTAAAGGTCCGCCGCGCCGATGAACTCCTTCAGATTCTCGATATCCACGAACTGGTTGTAGAAGATGACGTTTTTGTCAATCTTGTTCCGGGTGGCGAGAATCTCCAGGCTGAGCCGGTAAGCTTCCCCGTGCTCCCGCAGCTCGTTGGGATGGGTGGCACCGAGGACGATATAGACGACGCCGGGAAATTCCGCCAGAATTTCCGGCAGCGCGTTGAGCACATGCTCGATGCCCTTGTTCGGCGAAAGCAGGCCGAAGGTGAGGAGCACTACTTTCCCTTCGACCCCGAACTGATCCTTGAAGAAAGTCGGATCGACGAAGCCCACGTCGGGAATACCGTGCGCGATGAGATCGATCTTGGCGGGCGGTGCGTGGTAGATCTCTTCGAGCATCCGCCGTCCGCGGTCGGCCATCACGACGAGCCTGGTCGAGAGTGCGATTAACCCGTTCATGACGCGCCGCTGGTCGGGCCTGGGCTCCTGGAGGACGGTATGAAGCGTTGTGACGACGGGCATTCTCAACTCGCGCAGGAGAGCGAGGATGTGACCGCCGGCCGGGCCGCCATAGATTCCGAACTCGTGCTGGAGGCAGACGATGTCAACGTTGCTGATATTGAGGAAATCCGCCGCGCGCAGATAGGACGACAGGTCCTGCTCCTCGATCTCGAAGCGCACGACCTCGGGGTACTCGTAGCCTCCGGCGATGTCGTTGACCGAGACGGCCAGGCACTGGCTTTGGGAATACGCGCCGGCGACGGCGGCAAGCAGGTCTGTGGTGAAAGTGGCGATACCGCACTTGCGCGGCAGGTGGTCGCCCACGAAAGCGATCTTACGGATTTTTGAATTACTTTTCATGCCGGCATTCCTTTGCTGCCCCGCGGCGCCGCCTGGTTGCCAGCACCGCGTCTGTCAAGCTGATGGTCCGGGTTGCGCCGCGGACGGAAAATGGAGCGGATCCCGGAGGTTTTGCAGCTCCCGGTAGTAATAAATCGGGGAAGGGCGCCGTCCTCTCAACCTCAGAGATTTCAGAAACTCGATTTCCTCTTCGGTGGCGTCGCCGCTCAAGGACGCATCCTTCAGGAATTGTTCCAGCCCGGGTTCCATGAAGGCGGGCGCGGCGGGCAACTGTTCGGCAAACTCGAATCGCTTCAGGCTGCCGGCCGTGAGATGGCGGTTGGGGACGACTTCCATGGCGAAGCTCTTGAGGTCGATATCCCACGAGTCGATGATGGGATCGAGGAAGGAGATGCGGTTTTCCACCGAGACGTGGAAAACGTCGGTGTCCAGAAACTCGAGAATGGAAACGCGCACTTCCTCGTAGCTGCCGCCGTTGAGCTGGGCCATGCGGCGGAGCCACTCTTCGTTTTGCAGCTCCTCCCTGGCCACACCCTGGGCGACATCGAGAAGTTTTTGCGTGACCAGGCGTTCGAGCTCGCCGAACGGCTCCTTCTCAAAAATCCGGCGCACTTCTTTCTGCCGGGCGGGGTGGCATTTGCGCAGAATCAACTCGCGGCACTCTTTGAACAGGGGCCGCGGGAGATCGGCTACGCTCTTCCTTAGTTCTTCCTTGCGCTGCAGGCCGGCGAGTCTTTGGAGTTCGTCGCCCGGCAGCTTCAACGCCCTGCCGATCTTGTCGTAAATATCGGTACGCCCGGGCGAGGGCGGAGCCTTCTTCCCGGCCAGGAGTTGCGAGATGTAGGATTCGGTCACTTCGGCGGCTTCGGCGAGGTCTTTCTGCTCGAGGCCGAGTTCCTTTAAGCGGTGCCTGATCAAGAGGGATACGTCCACGGGGTGGTCCTATCGCGGTCAAACTTAACCATATTTGGTCAAGTCACTAGTCCATCTTCCCATACGGACGCTTGACAAGCAAGCTCACTTAACTGACAATAGTGAATGCCTGAGCGCTTTTGCCCACTCGCAGATCATCTGAGCTAAGTCAGGCGATCTGATCACAGTTCCCTTAGTCCACCCTGCAACCAGGGATGCCGCGAAGTCCGGGAGTCGAATCGAGCCTTCCGGGACGCCGGCCGCCAACTGTTGAAGAAACGAGGGCAGGGCATGCCGACGAGATTTGAATTCGAGGAGTCGCAGCGCGCGAGGTACGCGAGCGGCCGGTTGACGTGGCCGGCCGGGTAAATTGAGGCTGAAATGACAAATGCAATCGCAGTGGGGAGCATTCTGGTGGAGAGAGATATCCGTTTCCCGGGCGCGTTTCTGCTCTCGAGCGAGTCCGATTCGAATGGATGGGCCTCGGTGAACGGCGCGGATCCCGGCTTCGAGAGGATGATTCAGGCGGCCGGATGGACGTTCTTCTACATGGCGGGGCGGATCAGGACCACAGTGTTTGGATTTGACGGGCAAAAGGCGCTGAGCGTCGCGGTGGGGCGGCTGATCGCCAACGTGAAATCGCAGCACTGCAACAGTCTCGAGATCACGGAGATGGCGATGAGAACGTTCCTGAGCGTTCCGTATGTGAGCGTGACCGCGCACGCACGGCATCTTCAAAAGGGCATGTATTTCTCCGGTTGACGGCGGAGTCCGGGCCGGCGGTGTTTTCACCGAAAGATTGAGAGGGAGGCTAACGGCATCATGAAAATTCGACCTTTGTACGACCGCATCGTGGTGAAGCGGGTTGAGGAAGAGGAAACCACGCGGAACGGGATCGTGATTCCCGATTCGGCCCGGGAGAAGCCGCAGCAGGGCGAGGTAATGGCGGTGGGGAAAGGCAAGCGGCTCGACGACGGGGAGGTGGTAGCGCTCGACGTCAAAGCCGGAGACCGCATCCTGTTCGGCAAATATTCCGGCAACGAGATCACGCTGGAAGGCACGGACTACATCATCATGCGCGAGGATGATGTGCTCGGAGTTCTGGATGCCGCGCCCGAGGCGCTCGCGAAAGCCAGTTAAGTCAAAACGGAATCACGAGAAAAATAACCATGGCAAAACAGATAACTTATAGCGACGAATCCCGCCAGGCGATCCTGCGCGGCGTGAATCAGCTTGCTGATGCGGTGAAGGTGACGCTGGGTCCGCGGGGGCGGAATGTCGTTCTCGAGAAAAAATTCGGCGGGCCGACGATCACCAAAGACGGCGTGACGGTGGCCAAAGAGATCGAGTTGAAGGACCCGCTGGAGAACATGGGCGCCCAGATGCTGCGCGAGGTGGCGTCGAAGACGTCCGACGTTGCCGGGGACGGCACGCCGACGGCAACCATTCTGGCGCAGGCGATTTACCGGGAGGGGGTCAAAGCGGTGACGGCGGGGGCGAATCCGATGGCCGTCAAGCGGGGCATCGACAAGGCGGTCGAGGTGGCGGTCGCGGAAGTCAAGAAGCTGTCGAAGCCGGTGGCGGGTGAGATGATCGCGCAGGTGGGCAGCATATCCGCCAACAGCGACTCGACCATCGGCAACATTATTGCGGAGGCGATGAAGAAGGCCGGCAAGGACGGAGTGATCACGGTGGAGGAATCCAAAACCATGAGCACGGAGCTGCAGACGGTGGACGGGATGCAGTTCGACCGCGGCTACCTGTCACCGTATTTCGTGAGCGACGCCGAGCGGATGGAGTGCGTTTTCGAGGACCCCTACATTCTCATTTACGACAAGAAAATCAGCAACATGAAAGACGTGCTGCCGATTCTGGAGCAAGTGGTGCGCGCCGGGAAGCCGCTGCTGATTGTCGCCGAGGATGTGGAGGGCGAAGCACTGGCGACGATGGTGGTGAACAAGCTGCGCGGCACGCTGAATGCATGTGCGGTGAAGGCCCCGGGCTTTGGCGACCGCCGCAAGGCGATGCTGGACGACATTGCGATCCTGACCGGCGGGAAGGCCATCATGGAAGAGACGGGCATCAAGCTGGAGGGCATCAAGCTGGAGGATCTGGGGCGGGCCAGGCGCGTCACGGTGGACAAGGACACGACGACGATCATCGACGGCGCGGGCACGCCGAAGAACATTGAGGGCCGGATTAAGCAGTTGCGCGCCCAGGTGGAAGAGACGACGTCGGACTACGACCGCGAGAAGCTGCAAGAGCGGCTGGCGAAGCTGGCCGGCGGAGTGGCGATCATCAAAGTGGGCGCGGCGACCGAAACCGAAATGAAGGAAAAGAAGGCCCGCGTGGAAGATGCACTCCATGCCACGCGCGCGGCGATCGAGGAGGGTATCGTAGCCGGCGGCGGGGTGGCACTGCTGCGCGCCGCGGTGGCGCTCGAGTCTGTCAAACTGGAGGGCGACGAGCAGTTTGGAGTGGCCATCGTGCGCCGCGCCTGCGAGGAACCGGTGCGGCAGATCGTGCGGAACTGCGGAACCGAGGGGGCGGTGGTGGTGGAGAAGATCAAGACCAGCAAGGTTCCGAACTTCGGGTTCAACGCGACCACCGAAAGGTACGAGGACCTGGTAAAGGCCGGCGTGATCGATCCCGCGAAGGTGACTCGCACGGCTCTGCAAAATGCGGCATCCATCGCCTCGCTCATGCTCACGACCGAGGCCATGATTTGCGCGGCAGTGGAGGAGCCCGGCGAATAGCCGCCGAGCGCGGCGGCCGGGGAAAGGACAAGCATGGATAAGAGATTAGCGAAGCGGCACAAGCGCCAGGTATCGCGCGCCAAGAGCCGGATCAAGGTGTCCGAGCCGGACCTCAGGACACCGGAAGAGATCAAGGCGGCGCGAGAGGCAAGCCAGGCTGTGGCCGAACGGCGGACCGACGCGCGGCCGCATTACTCGACGCCGGCCCAACATCCGGCGGGCCGAGGCGCGACCGGTGCGATGAAAGGTGACGCCGGCTCATGATCCGGGCCGCGATAGGGCTCTTTTCGACGCGCTGCCCGCATTGCAGATCGATCGATTTTAGAATCGTGGGCGTGCGAAATGCGTTGGAGACGGCGTTCCATTGGCTTCTTCAACCCTACCGGTGCTCGCTTTGCGGCCACCATTTTTTCCTTTTGCGATGGCCATCGCTGAACGGGCGCACGGCGTAAGGGCGCGGAGGGGGAGTTGTGGGGGCGTCGGGGAGTGGCGTGCGCGCTTCCCGCAGGGGCTGACGGGCAGGCGCAGCGCGGGCCGTTGACCGGGTGCGCGAAGCTTGTAGCGGAGCGAGGAGAGGCCGAGGGCGGTTTGGGAGGCCCGAGGCGATTTTTGCCGCGGGTGAGGTGATCGAAGTCGAGGGCGAGCTCGGAATCGCGTTTTTCATCGCTCGGGCGGCGGCGGCGGAGGGATTCCACCAGGGCGGGGCGGGTTCCTGAGCGGGCGGTGGCGAGAATCAGGCGGACGGCATCGGACAGACGCGCCCCGTTGGCTTCTTCCGCGGCGAGTTGCTTGGGGTCTTTGGTGGAGAGCTTGTAGACGGGGGCCTGACGGATATTGCCGGATTCGCTCCAGGAGGCTTCGAGCGAGCCGCGCTTTTCCCAACGATGGAGAGCCGGGGCGGGGGAGCGCTGATGGACCCGGAGGATTTCGCGGCAGAACTGGCGGATGAGGCCGGATTTTTCGGGAGGCACGGGGCGCTCTGTGTCTTTTTCGATATTTTGAGCGGCGATGCGCAGAATGTCGAGGGGAAGGGGCGGCGGGCGCGGGGTTGGGGGCGGATGCCGCGCGGGCGGGGGGCCTCGATTCGAGATCGCGGGAAAATGCGATCTTTTTGCGTTTTTCCCAGAGCATTCGTTACGAGTTCTTACCTATTTGCTTCGGCAAGTGCTACGGGTGTGCGCGGGGAGGGGCAGATGCCCGAGCCGTAGACGCTCGAGCCTTGCTATTTGGGGTGGAGGCTGCCGGTAACGGGACTTACCAGCGGCCTGCATTCATTCAGCAAAAGGAAAAGAAAAACATGAGTCGAGCGCAAGCGGGACTGGTGGGAGTGGTATGTCTTGAGTTGTTGACAGGGATGGGGGCGGGCGCCACGTTGATGGCGCAGGGAACTACGAGCGGCACCGGCAGCGGGATGTTTTACGTGTCGGAGCTGCCGGTGCCGCCGCAGGTGTATATCAATACAAGCTTGAAAGCTACGCCGATGACGGGGAAGTCGATTCCGGTTCCGCCGTCGGGCGATCTGCAGGGAGCGATCGACGCGGCGAACCCGGGCGATGAAATTGTGCTGACGGCCGGGGCGACGTATACGGGCAATTACAAGTTGCGGAACAAAGGCGGCACGGGATGGATCCGGATCCGGACGTCGGCGATGGGGCAACTGCCACGGCCGGGGACGAGGGTCGGACCGGGGACGGCGGGGCTGGCAAAAATCGTGGCGGCGGGTGTCGCGCCGGCTTTTCAGACCGAGCGCGGGGCTCATCAATACCGGCTGATGGGATTGGAGATGACTGTTCCGGTTGGGACACAACAAAACTACGGTCTGGTGATGTACGGGGACGGGACAGAAACGACGGTGGCGGAGTTGCCTTCGGACATCATTTTGGACCGGGTCTATATCCACGGCGAGGTGCTGTGCCATTGCAAGAGGGGGGTGCAGATGAACGGGGTGCGGCTCTCGCTGGTGGACAGCACGGTGACGGAGTTTCACGGGCTGGGGCAGGAGGCGCAGGCGGTGGCGGCTTGGGGGGCGCCGGGGCCGCTGAAGATCGTGAACAACGAGCTGGACGGAGCGGGAGAGAACATACTTTTCGGCGGAGCGTATGCGGCGCTGCCGGGGGTGGTGCAGTCGGATGTCGAGATCCGGAACAACCATTTATACAAGCCGCCGTCGTGGCAGTCGAGCGTGATTCCGGCTCCGGCGTGGACGGACGCGCAGGTGGCGAGCGGGGGAAACCTGACGCCTGGGGTGACGTATTACTATGGCGTGTCGGCGTACGGGACGATCGGATATATCAGCGCGCCGGGAGTTCCGGGGCTGATGTCGCAGGAGGCGGCGATAGCGGCGACGGCGGGCGAGCAGAGCGCGGCGCTTTCCTGGCAGAGTGTGAGCTACGGGGACGCGAGCGACTGGAGGGCGGCGACGCAGTATATGATTCTGCGGACGCCGGACCCGCCGACGGCGACGGCGCGGCATTGGCAGTATGCGATTGTGCCGGCGGTGGCCAACCAGAGCCAGTATTCGTTCACCGACAACGGGAGCGCGTGGCCGGCGTGGACGCACACGAGCACGCCGTCGGGCCCGGTTTGGACAGTGAAGAACCTGCTGGAGTTCAAAAACGTGGAGCGGGTGTGGGTGGACGGGAACGTGATCGAGAACAACTGGTACCAGGCGCAGGACGGCTATGCGGTGCTGTTTACGCCGCGGATCGAGGTGGGCGGGCCGAATCAGCCGGAGATGACGCAGAACCGGGTGACGGATGCGATGTTCACCGATAATATCGTTCAGCACTCGACATCGGGCATCAACATCATGGGACTGGACTACGACCACCCGGAGGTGACGACGGCGGTGCGGACGCAGCGGCTGTTGTTCCGGAACAACCTTGTGACCGACATCCATGGGATGAACAACAACGGGTCGACCGGGTGGGGAGTCTTGATTACGCCGGGTCTGAAGCCGGGCTCGACCGACCTGGCGTTCGACCACAACACGATCCAGAGTTTCTCGTTTTCGGTATTCTGTGAGCCGATGGAAGGGACGTTGTCGCTCGTCAACACGATTTTTGACGGCGCCAGCATTCGCGGGGACTCGGCGGCGACGATCGATGAGACGTTGACGCAGATCTTTTCGCAGGCGGTGATGACGAATTCAGTGTCGGTCGGGGACAATCCGGCGACATCGCCCGCGGGGAACTGGTTTCCGCGGACGAGCGCGGATGTTGGGTACACGAACGCGGCGGCGGGGGATTATCAACTGCTTCCGACGAGCCCGTATGTGGGGAAAGCGGCCGACGGGCTGGACGTGGGGCTGGCGTGGACGCTGTTCGAGGTGCGGACGGGGACGGCGGTGAGCGGGGTGTTGACGCCGGCCAGGCTGAAGGCGCTCGATATGCTGCTGGATTTCAGCAAAGTGGCGCTGGGGGCGGCTGCGGTGCGGTAGCGGGGATGGGACGGGTTCCGCGTCCGGCGCTTTCGGGCGCCGGGCGCAACCGGGCGCGGGGATGAGCGGGTGCGGAAATTAGTGGACGTCGTCGGCGGAGGTAGGGGAAGAGAGGCCGAGGGCGGTTTGGGAGGCGTGCTGGGAGGCGCGGCCCCAGGCGGAGGTTTGCCAGTTGGAAACCTGGCGGTCGGAGGGGAGCCAGTGGGGCAGCGTGAGGTGGAAGCGGCGGGCGAGGGAGGAGACGTAGGGCTCGTAGAGATCGCGGAGTTCCTGGAGGCGGGAGGCGGAGTCATCGCACCAGCGCACCGGGGCGGAGGCGGATTGGAGGAGATCGCGGAGGCGGGCGAGGTCTTCCGGGGGCAGGCGCGAGGGGCACGATTGGCTGGGCTTGGCGAAGAAGACCTGGGCGAGATCGACGACGGCGTGGCGGGCGATGGCGAAGGTGAGGCTGGCTTGCCATGAGGGGACATCGACGATGCCGGCGAGGACGAGGGAGCAGGAGTCGAGGACGGCGGTGACGGAGGCGAGCCAGGACTGGTTGTCGTGCTGGGAGCGGTAGTAGGCCAGGACGGGGTAGGAGAGGTGGCTTTCGAGGAGCTCGGCGGCCCACTGCTCCCATTGGGAGAAGAAGGGATCGAGGAGGGCGAGTTGGCGGCGCTGGGCGAAGCGGCGGAGGAGCTCGCCGGCGCTGGGAGGAGAGCCGGCGCGGGAATCGAGGAGGGTGATGGCGAGCTCGCGGCGGGAGAAGGCGGAGTAGATGACGGGTAGGTAGCCGATGATGACGGCGAGGAAGCCGAAGCCCATGCCGGCCTCGGCGACGGCGAGGGCGCGGGCCGGGAGTGAGACGGGGACGACGTCGCCGAAGCCGAGGGTGAAAAATGTTGTGCCGCTGAAATAAAGATCGGTGAGGAAGCCGGGGGGAGGAGCGGAGGGGGAGACAGAAGAGCCGAGGGCGGATTGGAGGAGGGCGAAGCCGACGATGAGGGCGAGGGCCCAGAGGCCGAGCAGGAGGAGGAGGGAGAAGGGGCCGAAGACGCTGAAATAGGCGTCGCGGGACTTGGGGGAGCGGATGCGACGGGCGGCGAAGGACCAGGCGTTCCAGGAGGAGATATAGAAGACGCGGCTGAAGCGGTAGCGGCGGGTGGCGCGGCGGGGAAGGACGATGGCCTCGAAAGCATCGATGAGGACGAGGGCGATGAGGACGGCGCCGGCAAGGGCGGCGAGGAAAGCCATGGGGGTTAGATGCGGCGGCTGGCCCGAGGGTAGCACAGGGGAGGGGCGGCTGTGGTAGAGTACCGCGTGACAGGAGGGTGCGATGCGAGCACTGACATGGGGATTGGGGATGGCGCTGGCCGCGGCCGGGTTGTTTGGGCAGGGGACGGACGCGGTGAAGCAGGCTTATGACAATTTGAAAGCCGCGGAGGCGAAGAAAGACGCCGCGGGGGTGAAGCAGTGGGCGGCGGAGACGTCGAAGCTGGCGCGGGAAGCGGTGAAGAGCGCCAAGGACGATGTGGACGGGAGGGCGACGGCCGAATATGCGAAGCAGGTGGACACCTACACCGAGTATTCGCTGTTTTCGACGGCGGTGCAGTCGCAGAATCCGGCCGATACGGTGGCGTTAGTGGACCAGTTGCGGGAGCAGAATCCGAAGAGCCCGTATGTGGCGCAGGCCATCGGGCCGTATCTGCGCGCGATGCAGCAGAGCGGGCCGGGAGAGAAGGCGGGCGCGGAGGCGGAGAAGCTGGCGGCGGATTATCCGGACAGCGAGGACGCTCTGCTGGTGGCCTGCGATTATAACCAGGGCAAGCAGAGGCAGCAGAAGGTGCTGGACTATGCGGGGAAGCTGGTGGCGCTGATGCAGGGGAAGGCGAAGCCGGAGGGGATGAGCGACGAGGACTGGACGAAGAGGAAGAACACGACGCTGGGGCTGGGCTACTGGTATCTGGGGCTGGCGCAGATCAGCGAGAACCAGCTCGAGGCGGCGGATAAATCGCTGCGGGCGGCGGTGCCGCTGCTGCCGCCGGGGAGTTCGGTGCTGGGTATGGGGCTGTTCAATCTGGGGCTGGCGGACTACAAGATGGCGAAGGCGGGAACGGGGAAGCCGAACCGGGCGTTGTTGCAGGACGCATTGAAGTATTCGACGCAGTCGGCGGCAATCAAGAGTCCGCTGCAGCAGCAGGCGGCGGCGAACGTAAAGGCGATCAAGGGCGAGTTGGGGCCGGCGACGAGGAAGAAGTGAAGCGAGAGGGAGGAAAGGGATTGCTTTCAGGCGGGCGGCGGGAGGAGTTGGAGAAGCTGGAATTCGCAATGGGGCCGGAGAGGGGGCGGCTGGCGGTGACGCTGGACCTGTTGACCGACGCACTGGTACTGGTAGGACAACATGGGGTTTATTGCCAGAGCGCGCGGCAGCCGGGGAGACCGGCAATGGACGTGCAGGTGGTAATGCAGTGCCTGGAGGAGGCGAAGGAACTGGTGGCGGAAGTGATGGACAAGATGAGGGCGGAAGCTAAGCTGAAGCAAACAGGATAGTTTTGAACGAACATTTCAGATGCCGGAGAGCATCGTAGATATAGGAGCACGGAAGAGTCCTCCGCCAGGTGGCTGCCAGGGGTGAGCTACAATGGCAGGAGGTTCGCTTTCGCTGGGTCATTATAGTGAAGAGACTTTCAGGAATCATAACTAGGGCAGTGTGGGTGGCGCTGGCGGTGGCCGGAGGAAGCGCGTCGAATCTGCAGGCGGGGGGATTGGACGCAACGGCGGGTTTGGGCTTTTTCGGAAAGCCGGACGCGCAGGACACGCAGATTCTGAACCGGTACTTTGCGGCGACCGAGCAGCAGAAGCAGGCTCTGCGCGGGGTGACGATGGAAGTGGACATCGACGCCGAGCTGCCGAAGCTGAAGAAACACGGGAAGTTACACGCACTGAGAAACATTTCCAAGGTAGGGAAAGTGACGTATCACATGCTGGGCTTCAGCGGAGACAGCACGGTGAAGAAAGACGTCATCGCACGGTATTTGACCGCAGAGGTTCAGGCGCAGGGTTCGCAGCAGGACATGGCGATCACGGCGGCGAACTACAAGTTCCGGTACCGGGGGCTGGAAGAAAGAAACGGAAAGCAAGTGTACGTATTTCATCTTGCGCCGCGTCACAAGAAGGTTGGTTTGTTCAAGGGTGAGCTGTGGCTGGACCCGGAGACGTGCATGCCGGTGCGCGAGTCGGGGCGATTTGTGAAATCGCCGTCGATATTCTTCAAGAAGATGGAATTCGTGCGCGAGTACGGGATGAACGACGGGGTGGCGGTACCGAGGCATATCGAGTCGCTGGTGGACACGCGCCTGGTGGGTCCGGTGCAGTTGAGCATCCGGTTTGCGAATCCGGCAAAGACCGCGGATTCGGCCGAGGCTGAGCCGGCCGCCGGCGACGAGTAGACAGACAAAAAAAGAGATCGGTCCGGAGACTGCATGAGAACACTGTTCCTGAATCCGCCATCGTTTGAAGGCTTCGATGGAGGCGCGGGGTCGCGATGGCCGGCGTCAAGGGAGATCGAGTCGTATTGGTATCCCGTGTGGCTGTGTTATCCGGCGGGGATGCTGGCGGACAGCAAGGTGGTGGACGCGCCGCCGCACAAGGTATCGATCGAGCAGACGGTGGCGATGGCGGGGGATTTCGAGCTGCTGGTGCTTTTCACCTCGACGCCGGGATTTCACGTGGACGTGCGGATTGCGGAGATGATGAAGGACGTCAATCCGAAGCTGAAGGTGGCGTTTGTGGGGCCGCCGGTGACGGTGGAGCCGGAGAAGGCGTTCAAGGATTCCAAGGCGATCGACTTCATTGTGCGGAAGGAGTTCGACTACCAGATTGCGGGTTACGCGCAGGGCAAGCCGCTGAGCGAACTGCCTGGGGTGAGCTGGCGCAACGGCGGGAGCGTGACGCACAACCCGGACGGCGGGGTGATTGAGAACCTGGACGAGCTGCCGTGGGTGACGAAGGTCTACCAGAGGGACCTGGATTTCCGGCGATACAACGTGCCGTTTCTGCTGAACCCGTTTGTGGCGTTTTACACCTCGCGGGGATGTCCGGCGATGTGTACGTTCTGTTTGTGGCCGCAGACGCACTCGGGGCACCGGTGGCGGCTGCGATCGATTCCGGACATTGTGAACGAGTGCCGGTATGCGCTGGAGACGTTTCCGGGGTTGAAGGAGATCTTCTTCGACGACGATACGTTCAATTACAAAAAAGAGCGGACGATCGAGCTGTGCAAGGAGCTGAAGAAGCTGAACTTCACATGGTCTTGCACGTCGAGGGTGACGACGGACTACGAGACGCTGAAGGCGATGAAGGAAGCCGGGGGGCGGCTGTTGATCGTGGGCTATGAATCCGGGGACACCCAGGTTCTGAAGAACATCAAAAAGGGCGCGACGGTGGATATGGCGCGGCGGTTCACCGAGAACGCGCACAAGCTGGGGCTGACGATTCACGGGGACTTCATTGTGGGGCTGCCGGGGGAGTCGCGGCAGACGCTGCGGAACACGATCGACTTTGCCAAGCGGCTGGACGTGGAGACGATCCAGGTATCGATCGCGCATCCGTATCCGGGGACGGAGTTTTACGACTACGTCAAGAAGAACAATCTGATCACGATCGACTCGATGACGGACGAGAGCGGACACCAGTTACCGAACATCATTTATCCCGGGCTGAACCGGGGCGAGCTGGTGGAGTGGGTGGAGCGGTTTTACGGAGAGTATTATTTCCGGCCGAAGGCTGCGTGGCGTGTTGTGAAGCACGCGGTGGTGAACAACGACATTCCGCGGCTGTACAAGGAAGCGCGAGAGTATCTGGCGCTGCGGAGCAAGCGGAAGCGGTTTGTGAAAGAGCAACACGACAAGCAGGCGGCGGGGGTGTTGAGCGAAGCGGGAGAGCGGGTTTCTTGAGCGGAGGCGGGGCGCGGCGGCTGCGGATGCGGGCGCTGACGGTGGTGGTGGTGGCGAGCAACGCGTTGGGGAACGCGGCGCTGGACTGGGGAGTGAAGGGACTGCCGGGGGGAATCCGGCTGGCGCCGTGGGCGCTGGCGCGGGCGGTATTCAATCCATGGGTGGGGCTGGGGATCGGACTGCTGGCGCTGTGGATGCTAACGCGGATGACGCTATTGAGCTGGGCGGACCTGAGCTTTGTGCTGCCGGTGACCTCGGCCGGGTACGTTGCGACGGCGCTGGTGGGGCGGTATGTGTTCGGAGAGAGGGTGGCAGGGGTGAGATGGGCGGGGACGGCGCTGATTGCGGCGGGCGTGGCGCTGGTGAGCACGACGCGGGAGCGGACGGGGAGCGCGGTGGGGGAGACGGATTGACGCGCTGGGTTCTGGTGGGGGTGGTGGCGGGGGCGACGATTGCGGCGGACCTGCTGCAGACAATGGAAATGCGGAGGCACGGCGAAGTGCGTCTGGGCGGGGGATGGGTGCGGGAAGCGGCGGCGGTGTTGAGGCGGCCCTATATAGTGGCGGCGGTTGGGTTCATGGCGGTATCGTTCTTCGCGTTTCTGAAGCTGCTGTCGATAGCGGAGCTGAGCTTCGCGGTGCCGGCGACGGCGGGAAGCGTGGTGGTGGAGACGATGCTGGCGAAGGTGGTGTTGAAGGAGCGGGTGGAGGCGCGGCGGTGGGCCGGGGCGTGCCTGGTGGCCTGCGGGGTTGCGCTGCTGGCGTTGTGACTTATTGGGGCGTGGGGCTGGCGGGGATGTGCGCGGCGGCGGCGGCGTACCAGGCGATGGCGCTGGCGGCGGTGGCGCGGCAGATGGGAAAACGGAAACGGCGGGCGGAGGGTGAATTGCCCGTGGTGTCGATCCTGAAACCGGTGCGGGCGATGACGGAGAGGATCGGAGAGGCGATCCGGTCGCAGGCGGGGCAGAGGTATGGAGGGAAGTTCGAAGTATTGGTGGGGGTGAGGGGGAAGGAGGACGCGGCTTCGGCGGAGGAGGCGGCCGGGAGGGGGCGGTATCCGGAGGGGCGGGTGCGGGTGGTGGAGTGCAGCAGCGTGGCGGCGAACGCGAAAGTGGGGACGCTGATCGATCTGGCGCGCGCGGCGCGGGGGAGCGTGCTGGTGGTGAACGACGCCGATATTGTGGCTCCGGAAGGGTATCTGGAGGACGTGGTTGGGGCGTTGGGGGAAGCGGGGACGGGTGTTGTGACGTGTTTGTACCGGGCCGAGGGAGGGAGTTTCGCGGCGCGGTTCGAGGGGCTCGGAGTGGCGACGGATTTCGCGGCGAGCACGCTGGTGGCGCCGATGATGGGAGTGAACGAATTCGGGCTGGGATCGACGCTGGGGTTCCGGACGGCGGACCTGGAGGCGATCGGGGGGTTCGAGGCGGTGAGCGAGTATCTGGCCGACGATTATCAGATTGGGGCGCGGATCCACGGGCTCGGACGGCGGAACGAGATTGCGCGGACGGTGGTGGCGACGAGGCTGGAGGCGGAGAGTTGGGGGGCGGTGTGGAGGCACCAGGTGAGATGGGCGCGGACGATCCGCGTGTCGCGCGGGGGCGGGTATGCGGGGCTGCCGGTGACGTGCGCGACGGTGTGGGCGATCGGGGCGGCGGCGGCGGGGGCGTGGTGGATGGCGGCGGGGTTGATGGCGCTGCGGTATGGGGCGGCGATGGCGGCGGGGAGGCTGCTGGAGAGCGAGGATGTGGGGCGGTTGTGGTGGTTGATTCCGGCGCGGGATTTGCACGGCCTGGCGGTGTGGGCGGCGGGGCTGGTGGGGAACGAGGTGGAGTGGGGCGGGCGGCGGTTGAGGCTGAACCGGGGGGGAAGGATCGCAGGGTGAAGGCGGGGCGAGGCGTTGGTATAATGAGAAAGTTGCGCCCGTAGCTCAGTTGGATAGAGCGTCTGGCTACGAACCAGAAGGTCGGCAGTTCGAATCTGTCCGGGCGCACCATAAAATCCCAATAAAAACACACTTTCCGAGACCCTCCGAGCCGGAGGTGTAGGCACTCGAAACGGGTTGCGAAACGGGATTGGGTTGAAACGCCCCGTTTCGCGGATATCTGCGCGCTGGTTTCGGTACGTCCGTAGTTAATCCCAGCGAGTGTAAGCGGACGCAAGCCGCCTTCAGCGAAGCCTCTCGTATGAACTCAGAACTGCCGATTTTCAGGCCGGACCGATACCTCCCTGGTATAGAGGGTATCGCATCTATAATAGGGACTCGGGACGGGAAAGAGTTGTGCCTTCGATACGCGCAATCGTAAAACCGGCGTTACTTGTATGGGCTCGCGAATCGATGAACTTCAGCATCGAGACGGCAGCCCAGAAGATTGGTGTGTCGAGTGACCGGCTTGCGGAGTGGGAAGCGGGAGATGAGTCCCCGACGATAGCTCAGCTTAGGAAGGCCGCAGAAGTCTACAAGAGGCCGTTAGCCGTATTCTTCCTTGCCGAGCCTCCAAAGAAGTTCGACGCCCTACGGGACTACCGCCGTCTTCCGGCAACCGCGAAGCCCACGCAATCACCGGACCTGAGCCTAGCGATTCGGCTTGCGCGGTCTCAACGCGAACTCCTGCTGGAAGTTGCCGAGGACTCCGGGATTGAGTTGCCGGCCATCGAAGCTGACTTCCGTCGCTGGCAAGATTCGCCCCAAGACTTCGCCGAAGCTGCCCGTAAACTACTGGGCGTATCGCTCGGAGCGCAGTACTCATGGCGGCAGCCCTATGAGGCTCTCAATAACTGGGTGAAGGCGTTGGAGGGTATCGGCGTCCTAGTCTTCCAAACCGGAGAGACCGAGTTGGATGAGGCGCGGGGCTTCGCGATCTACGAGCGACCGCTGCCCGTCATAGTCGCGAACGCCAGAGACTCTCCTCGGGGGCGCGTCTTCACGCTCCTTCACGAGCTAGCCCACATTCTCCTTCGCCAAAGCCCTCTGTGCGACCTTCATGAGGAGCGCGCTGCATCGACCGAGGAAGGCCGTACAGAGGTCTTCTGCAACGAGGTGGCGGGAAACATTCTTGTGCCCGCATCCGCGCTTGAGACCGAGGTCGAGGCGTTGAGGTGGGGATCAAGGAATCCCGCCGAGTCCGACATCGAGACGCTTTCTAAGCGATTCTCAGTAAGCCGCGAAGTAATCGTGCGGCGACTGCTGGCAACGGGCCGGGTGCCGCTCAGCTTCTACCAAACGAAACGGGACCAATACCTGGCTGCCTATCGTCAAGAGTCGCAACGTGAAGGCGGCTTCGCGCCGCCCGCAACCATGCGGGTTCGGGACTTGGGTAAGCTGTACGTCCGAACGATGGTAACGGCCTATCATCAGGAGGCCATCACATCCGCCGATTTATCGAACTACCTCGGGATGAAGCTTAAGCACTTGCCGAGGGTCGAACAACTGGTCTTCAAAGGTGCCGAATGAAGATGGCCTACTGTATCGATACGAGTGCCATTTTGGACGGCTGGGTGCGCTACTACCCACGCGACGTTTTCCCGACCCTGTGGGATAGGTTGGAGAAGATGATTGCGGGAGGACGGCTGGTTGCGCCGGACGAAGTTCTCAAAGAACTCTCCAAGAATGATGATGACCTTCATGAATGGGCGCGACTTCAAGACGGGCTGTTTTGCCCCCTGGAAGATGACGTCCAACTCGCAACGGCGGAGATTCTTGGGGCTTTCCCCAAACTTGTAAACAACGAGCGTAACCGGAGTATTGCCGATCCGTTTGTCATCGCCGTCGCCAAGGCTCGCAAGCTTTCTGTGGTGACCGGTGAGAAGCGCAAGGGCAATCCCTCTCGCCCAAAGATACCGGATGTGTGCGATGCGTACGGGATCAAATGTCTATCGCTTCTGGAATTAATGAAGAATGAGGGCTGGAAGTTCCGCTAGATAAGTCCCCTAGGCCACAGAAATCTTGGTATGATGCCTGAGATCTGATGGCTAAAGAGAAGAACAACACAACCTGTTTTGTAATAGCACCTATCGGCAAAGAGGGCAGTGACGTCCGCCTTCGTTCTGATCAGGTTCTCAAGCACATCATCGGCCCCGCAGCAAAGGATTGCGGCTACGAGAAAATTCGAGCCGATCAAATATCGGAGCCTGGGCTCATCACATCACAGGTCATCCAGCATGTCGTAGACGATCCCCTGGTTATCGCCGACCTCACCGGCTGGAATCCCAACGTCTTCTATGAACTCGCTCTCCGTCATGCTGTAAAGAAGCCAGTCGTACAGATTATTAATGCGTCCGAGACTATACCCTTCGACGTTGCAGCAAGCAGAACGATTCATGTAGATCATCACGATCTCGATAGTGCGGCGAGAGCAAAAGAGGAGATTGTCAAGCAGATCAAAGCGGTCGAGAAGAACCCCGGCGAGGTTGACACCCCGATCTCAGTGGCTGTTGAACTTCAATCGCTCAGACAGAGCGACAATCCGCTCGAAAAGAGCAGCGCGGAAATCATCACGATGCTTCAGGACATGAGAAGCATGATCTTGGAGATGCGGGAGGGGCCACGCGGACCTAGAATCCACCCACGAGCGCTTGAGGAGATGGCGATGATTTGGGAGCGAATGGCGCGGCTCATTGACGACGAGGTGAAAGCGCCCTCCCACGAGCAGTACAACGAGCTAAGAGACTACCTTCGCCATTCCGAACGGGTGATGCATCACTTATGCATGGAGGCGGGCTTCCCTCCCCCAAGACCACTTCGCTTGAGGGGGAGCCGCGAGAAGTCCACGCCATCTTCGAGCTAATCCACTCAAAGGGTCTACGCAGCAGCCACCTGAAAGCAATCGACGTGCTGACCTTCCGAGATCACCAGCACCATCCGATCCCGGAACGCCTTCGGCCTCCGTCCGCTCCATTCGATTTCAGCAACGCCTTTGCTCTCGCGAATGGCGACGGGCCGGGTCTTGTATCTTCGAGCGGAACCGCCAGCATCTTTATGATGTAGTCGGATATCTTCTGCTGGCTCTCGCGCAGCGGGGCGTCCTCGGCAACGATGTAATCGTCCGTTACGTTCTCCTCCTCGATGGCATGGTTGACGAGGAAGCTGATGTGTTTCTTCGGGACCATGTCCGCCGCGCGAGTCATGAAGGTCCGGCGCAGGGCGTGCGGGTTCACCAGGGCTTCGCGGCGCTGCTCTTTGAACTCGATCACATGGCCACTCTCACTATCGACCGAAGGGAAGCACCACTGTTTGCACTGCGGGTTATCGCCGAAGGCCCGCTCCGCATCGCGGTAGACCTTGAGGCGTTCGAGGATTGCGACCATTTGTGTACTGAGCGGTAACGTGAACTCGAAGAGTTCGCCGCCCTTCGGCTCAGGCACCAGCAGCGTTCGGCGCTTCCAGTCGATGTGCTCCCATCGCATCTT
The DNA here is from genome assembly GCA_027452065.1 of Bryobacterales bacterium. Taxonomy (GTDB): domain Bacteria; phylum Acidobacteriota; class Terriglobia; order Bryobacterales; family Bryobacteraceae; genus JAJYKC01. The sequence goes on along the minus strand of DAIDHC010000024.1, from coordinate 31,947 downwards.
GCGGGTAGCGTCCACGCGCATCCCCGACAGCAAGATGAAGAGTTGGCCGCAGCGCCGTACCGGGTTCTCAATCGTCATCACGGCCCGCGCCCACTGCTCGTATTGGTCGTAAGGAATAACCTTCTTACGGGGCTTCAGCTTATGAAGTTTGAACCGGACTGGATGGCGGGGCCATTCGTCGTGGTACTTGGCGTGGTGACGGTAGACGGCGCGGACGATCTGTGCCGCTCCGTTCGCCGCGCCCTTCCCGAACTCCCGCGTCACGGAGGCGAACATCTCCTCCGCGCGCCCGGCGTTCTTCGCTAGCTCGAATAGCGGCGTCTCTGTGAAGGTCCGCGTCGTGCCGCCTGCATTGAACCCGCCTAGGTATCGGTCGAAGTTGTCCCGGTAGAGGCGCTTGGTCGATTCGCCGATATCGACGCGGACGGCCAAGTACTTCTCGAAGCCAACACCCAGCGTGGGGTCAGCGGCGCGGGCGTCGTGGGGGTTGAAGCCCTTCTTCATCTTGGCGCTCGAACCTTCGGCCTTGGTCCGGGCTTCGCTGGCGCTCATCGCAGGGTAATGGCCAATGGTTTCGCGGGCCGTCTTCCGGGCCACCCACCGCTGCATAATCCAGGTTTTCGTTACGCCGTTCTTCCGGCATATCAGGCCGAATCCCTTGAGGCCCGAGTCCCATAGGATCGAGTCCTTGGGCTTCCCATCTTTACCAATGCCGGGCTTTGCGCGTTCGGCGGCTTCCTGTGTGATCCGTTTCGAGGCCATTGCGTCCCTTCCTGAGGTGAGGCGCGCGGGGTCTCCGGGCGAACGGAAGACCTTTTAGCGCGTACCGCGAAACGGGTTGCGAAACGGAATTGGGACGAACTCCGGCGCGGGCCGTACCCTCAGCAGGTCCAGCGGTTATCTCTCGACTCGCCTCTATCCTACTCTATTTGCAGTACTTATGGAAAGCACCCGGAGGCAGCCTCAGTTCCGCTCAGCGATCCGTAATTCCGTCGAACAAAAGCTACGAACCAGAAGGTCGGCAGTTCGAATCTGTCCGGGCGCACCATTGATCAAGAGCGAGCCAATCAGGGTTGAGGGCCGAGCCACGAATATTGCCACGCGGCAGAGACATTCTGGTAGTTTCCGCCGATGGAGATATACGCGCCCCTGCTGTAGCTAAATTTCAAAGCCTGGTGTCGATCGATTGGGATCGCAACGGTCCCTCCCGCGCGGGAGTTCCGTTGGTAGTCGGCCCTGGGGAACCCGTTGATGGCGGACTGTCCGCCGGCCCAGAAATTCGCGTCCAGCGATACCCACAGCCGGGGCTTCACATAGTAGTTCAGGTGAGACTCTCCGACGGCGATGGGCTGCTGAGTGCGAATGGAGGTTCCCGGAAAATACTGGTTGTTCGCCGTAAAGAACCAACCGCCGGCGTAGAGGTCCAAAGCCCAGCGATTCCGCCAGCGGCGGGAGAATCCGACTTCGGGCTTAAAGGCCCAGCGATTGATGCCCGGATTCAGCACGACCGCAGGGTCGTATTGACCGGTGGGAGCGACAACGGTGAGACTGGCGCCAATCACGATTTTCTCCCGCCAGTTCCGATACTCTTGCAAGGACATCGCGGGACCACCTTTGAGATTTACGGAGACCCGGACTTTGGAATCGGCCAAACCGGACTTGTACGCGTGGCGCGGGACGCCGACGACAGTGGCTTGAAAGTTCCCGATCGCGTAAGGAAGCGAACCAGTCACGTTCGCAGAGCGGCCGAAAAAGCTGAAGGAATGATAGTAGCTCAAGATTTCGGCGTGGTAGCGGGCCTTGAAATCCTCGATGGGCAGGGTTGGGTCGGTGAATACGGAGCCATCAAAAAAGGAATACGAAAGGACGACAGCGTTCGATCCGGAAGGCGTGATGAGGTAGGCGCGCGGAGCGAGATCCTGAGCACGGCCTGCTCCCACCACCAGCCCGATCAGGCAAACAGCTATGGACGTTTTCAGCGGCATCGCGCGTCGGACCCGCAGTGTTTCCCCTGTCCGTCCTCAAAGTTTCCACAATTCGAGGATGGTTTCGCGGCCGGCTTCTCTCAGCGATTCGACCCGACCGGCGAGTTGTACAACGTCGATAGTGAGTATACCGCGACGCCCTTGGCTGATTGAACTGAATCGCAGCAACAGCAGGCTTCCGAAGCCAGACGGCGCCATCCATGCAGGGGAACGGTGGCGTCTGGGCCGGGGCGGTCGTCAGGTGAATGGCCGGCGATGGCCGGCATTCGGGTTTGGGAGATCCCGCAGTTCCGCGGATCGGCCGGCGCCGGCGATTGGATGGGGACGCCGCCGGGGGCGGAGTGGGACCCGGCACGGGGCGCGTTTTACAATTCACATTGGACTCGGCACTCAGAACCTTGAAGTCTCAATCGGGGGTTCGCGCTCCCATGATTCATCTCCGCGGAGGCACTCTTCAGGCTCTCGCTAGCGCTTGCGGTGCAGCGCTGGCGGTTTTCCTTGCGATTTGGCCTGTCGCGGCGCAAGACGGGGTTCGTTTTCTGGAATTGCGGGAGGTGCGCGACACGTTGCTGCTCCAAGAGGGCTCGGGCCTCGCGGAGAGCGAGATTCGCGAGCCGGGAAAGTGGGACAAATGGATCCGCAAGCGCGACGCGGAAATTCGCGCGCGCGTCGACCGCGGAATCGAAGATACGATCAGCAATCTGATTTTGTACGGGACGTCGTTTACGAGTCTGCCGCGGGTGGACAGTCTGGAAAGCGCAGCGACCGAGTTGGGGGAACTGAGCGAGGCGGCCCGGGCCCGGATCGGTGCGCTCGAAACCGCGCTAAGGTCGGGCGGGGCGAACGACCGGCTCAAATATGTGCGCGACTTCCTGGCAAGGAAGCAAATTCGCGCCGATTCCTCGGGCCCTTTTCTCGCCGCGAATTTGCGGCGCTTCCTTGCGGAACAGCGCAGCTATGAGGCGAGGCTAAGGGAGGCCGCCAGCGCCGGCGATCCGACCACCGTTTTTCTTGCGCGCGGAGACTTGTATCAGAGGCGCGGCCTGTCGGTGGACACTTCGCTGCTGCCGAATTTCGCTCTCGAACAAACATTGCGGGCGATGTCAGTGAAGGGGGCGGTGGCTCAGGGCGCGGTGGCGCGCATCGCCATCGTCGGGCCGGGATTGGATTTCACGGACAAGCGCGACGGCTACGATTTCTATCCTCTGCAGACGCTGCAGCCGTTCGCGGTGATGGAGGCGGTGGAGCGGTTGGGACTGGCGAGCAAGTCCGGAGTTCAGCTCGTCTGCCTGGATCTCAATCCGGCGGTGCTTCACCACGTCGAGACGCTGGCAGCGGCCGGGCGCGCGGGGCGCGGCTACACGGTGCAACTCCCACGGCAGGCGGACGCCGGCTGGAGCCCGGCGGCGATTTCGTACTGGGAACATTTTGGCGAGATTCTCGGATCGCCGGTGAAACCGTTGCCGGTGCCGGCCGCGTTGGGCGGCGTGACGTCGCGCGCAGTGAGAATTCGCCCGCAGTTCGCGGCACCGATGCGGGGCTTGGATCTGGACATCGTGGCGCAGACCCGGGACTTTGCGCCGGGACAAGGATTCGATCTGGTGATTGCCACAAACATACTGGTGTACTACGACCGTCTGGAACAAACGCTGGCGATGGCCAACATCGCGAGGATGATGAATGAGGGTGGATTCTTCCTGGCCAACACGGTTCTTCCGGCGCAGCACACGCCGGACCTGATCTATCTCGGCCGGCGGCCCACGGCGTACACATCGAAGGGGGAATTCGGCGACGATGTCGTCGTATACCGGCGCCGGTGAGTCAGGGCATCCGCGGCCCCTGGTTGGCCTCGGAAGGATGGGCTTTGAGCTTCCGCAGACGGGTTGAGCCGGGCAGGTGCGAGTGCGGGGGCGGGGTCTTAGTATGATAGGGGCGGCACAAGAAGATATGGCGAATACAAGCAAGGTAAAAGTCGGGATCATCGGGTCGGGGTTCGAGGCGGACATTCACGCGGCTTCGTTCCAGATCATGCCGGAGGAGGCGGAGGTCGTCGCGGTGGCGTCGCCGACGCCGGGGCATGCGGAGGAACTGGCGCAACGCTACCGGATTCCGCGAGTGTTTGGCGATTACCGGGACATGCTGAAGGAACCGGATATTGAGATGATCACGATTACGGCGCCGAACCGGCTGCATGCTCAGATGACGAAGGATATTGCCGGGACCGGCAAACACGTGGTGTGCGAGAAGCCGCTGTGCATGACGATCGAGGAAGCCGACGGGATGATCGACGTCTGCAAGAAGAAGGGCGTGTTGTTGATGTATGCCGAGGAGCTCTTCTTCACGCCGAAATACGTGAAGGCGAAAGAAATGGCGGACCAGGGGGCGTTCGGGAAGATCTACCAGGTGAAGCAGAGCGAAAAGCATTTTGGCCCGCACGCGGATTGGTTCTGGGACGTGAACAGCTCGGGCGGCGGCGTGTTCATGGACATGGGCTGCCACGGCATCGCGTTCTGCTATTGGTTTTTGGGCCGGCCGAAGATTCAGTCGGTGTACGCGCAGATGGGCACCTACGTTCACGGCAACAAGACGATCGGGGAAGACGATTCGGTTTGCATTCTGGAGTTCGAGAATGGCGCTGTGGGGATTGTGGAGGACAGTTGGGCGAGGCGGGGCGGCATGGACGACCGGATCGAGGTGTACGGCGAGGGGGGCGTGACGTACGCGAATCTGCACATGGGGAATGCGCTGCCGACTTACAGCGAGTATGGATTCGGTTACGCGGTGGAGAAGGCGCCGACGACAAAGGGGTGGACGTATCCGGTGTTTGAGGAACTGTGGAACTACGGCTTTCCGCAGGAGATGCGGCACTTCGCGCGCTGTGTGCGAGGCAAGGAGACGCCTCAGGCGACCGGCGAGGACGGCCGCGTGGTGATGGAAGCGCTGTACGCGGGTTATGCATCGGCGGGCTCGGGGAGCAAGGTGAAGCTGCCCTACCGGCCGAAAGGCGTGAGCAAGCCGATTGATGGGTGGATCGGACGCGGTGCGCGCTAATATTTTCGGCCAGCCGGCTTCGCTGAGCGCGGTGGCCGGTTATCAATTCGGCGAAGGCGCGGCGGCGCTGGGCGAGGCGGCAAAATTGCTGCGCGGGGCGAGCCGGATCGTGCTGAGCGGGATGGGGAGCTCGCTGTTCGCCTGCCTGCCACTCGAAAGCTACCTCAACGCCCGCGGAATACCGGCGGTGGCGATCGAAACCTCGGAGCTTCTGCATTACAAGCACGAAATCTGCGATCTGGGGACGGTGGTGGTGCTGGTCTCGCGGTCGGGCGAGACGGTGGAAGCGGTAAAGCTTCTGGCCAAGCTGAAGGGGTCGGGCGCGGCGGTGATCGGCGTGACAAACGAGGCCGGGACAACGCTCGAGCGGGAATCAGGCCGGGCGATTTTGATCGGGAGCGCCCGGGACGAACTGATCGCCGTGCAGACTTATAGCGGGACGTTGGCGACGCTGCTGCTGCTGGGCGCGGCGATGTGCGGGGAGCTGGAGGGATGGAGGACGGCACTGGACCGCGCGGCGGATGCGTTGGCCGCGTTCGTGGAGGAGTGCATGGCGGCGAGCGAGGGATGGCGCGACGTATTCGAGCCGGCGAGGGCGGTTTATCTGTTAGGGCGGGGCGCTTCGATTGCGTCGGTTGTCGAGGGAGCGCTGCTATTTCATGAAGCGGCGAAGACGCCGGCGGTGGGGATGACGGGCTCACATTTCCGTCACGGGCCGGTGGAAGTGGTGGATCGGGATTTTCGGGCTGTCGTGTTCGCGTCGCAAAAGAAGACGGCTGAGATCGACGGGGCCCTGGCGAAGGACTTGAGGCAGTTGGGCGGGGGCATTTTCGCGATTGGACCGTATGCGGAGGGGGCGCTGTCGTGGGCGGCGGATGAAGTGCGCGAAGAGCTGGCGCCGCTCATCGAGATCGTGCCGGTTCAGTGCGCAGCGATGCGTCTGGCGGAGTGGCAGGGATTCGTGCCGGGTGTTTTCCGGACGGCCGCGCCGGTGACGTTGAACGAAACAGGGTTCGCGCGGACGTGACATGAAGCCGGTAGCCGGCGTGGACATCGGCGGAACCACCACGAAGCTGGCCTTGATTGACAGCGGCGGGGAGGTGGAGGGGCTGCGCTCGATCCCGACGGAGAGCGCGACCGCGGGCGAATTCGTCGAGCGGCTGCGCTGTGCGGTGCAGGAGGCTGCCTGGCGCGTCGATCGGGTGGGCGTGGCGGTGGCGGGCTTCGTGAATGCGGCTCACGATCGTCTGGAATATAATCCCAACCTTCCCTGGCTTCAACACTACCCGCTGCGGGATGCGCTGGAACAGCGGCTGGGGCTGCCGGTGGTGCTCGAAGTGGATTCCAATGCGGCGGCGTTGGCCGAGTGGCGATTTGGAGCGGGGCGAGGGTCGGATCGCTTTCTGTGTCTGACGGCGGGCACGGGGCTGGGCGGCGGAATGATGGTGGACGGAAAAATACTGCGCTACGCCTACGAGTGCTTGGGTGACGTCGGACATGTGATTGTGGAGCCGGGCGGGCCGCGGTGCACCTGTGGCGGCTTGGGATGCGCGGAGGCGATGGTGGGGGCCGAAGCTGTCACGACGCGGTTCCGGAAAGCGGGAGGAAGCGCGGAGGATCTGCGGAAGGTGATTGAGCAGGCGCGCGCGGGCGACGGGCGGGCAATGCGGGCAATTGAGGATGCGGGGCGGTGGCTCGGGCTGGCGCTGGCGACGCTGGGAAACATTCTGTTTCCGGATCGGATCGCGATTGCCGGAGGGCTGTCGGAGGCGGGAGAACTGCTGCTGGAGCCATGCCGGAGGACATTTCGGGAGAACGCGAGTCCGTTTGCCTCAGCGCGGGCGCGCGTTGTGAGGGCGGAGTTGGGTTGGAGGGCGACGCTGGTGGGGGCGGGAGCATGCGCCGAGTCCTGCCCATAGCGGTGTTGCTCCGTGCTCGCGAGGGGCGGCCCGCCGGACGGGGCGAAATTCGGTAGGCTGGTGTTTTCGTGGGCCGATGCTGGAAAACGTAAATCTGAAACGCAAGCTTTCGCGGGAGGAATATGACGGGCTTCTGCCCCTGCTGCAAAGCCGCCTCTACGATCTCGAGAAGGACTGTTGGGATCACAAGGTTCCGAGCGTGATCGCATTTGAGGGGTGGGACGCGGCCGGCAAGGGCAGCGCAATTGCGATCCTGACGCAGAGACTGGATCCCCGCGGCTTCAAGCTTCATTCGATCAACCTTCCCCGCACCTTCGAGCAGAGCCGTCCCTGGCTGTGGCGCTTCTGGCTCCGCGTGCCGAATCGCGGCGAGATGGTAATTTTCGACCAGAGCTGGTATCAGCGGGTTCTCCGGGAGCGGGTGGAGAGCCGGATTCCGGCGAACGCGTGCCGCGAGGCCTATAGCGACATTCTCGATTTCGAGCGCATGCTGGCCGATGATGGCGCAGTGATCGTGAAGTTGTTTTTCCACATTTCGCGGAAGGAACAGAAGAGGCGCTTCGAGGCCATCGCGGCCAGTCCGCTCGAGGCCTGGCGCCTGACGAAAGAGGATTGGGCCCGGCACAAGAAGTACGACCGGTATCTGGAGGCGACCGAAGAGATGCTGGAGCGGACGGAGTCCGAGTATGCGCCCTGGACAATCGTTGAGGCGACCTCGCGGCGTTGGGCGACGAAGAAGACCCTCGAGACGATCATCGCCGCGCTCGAGCAAAGGCTGGGAGGACGGGCGTCGCCGCGGCGCGCCTCCGAGGAAGCGGTGGGCAAGGACGCGGACCTGCGCACCGCGATGGAATCGCTGGAAGCCCCGGAGGCAGAGAACTGATGCTCGAAACGCTGGACCTGTCTCTCGCGCTTCCGCGGGAAAAGTACATCGCTGAGATTACGCGGCGGCAGGTTCAGCTTCGCGAGCTGGCCTGGCAGGTGTATGCGCAGAAGCGACCGGTGGTGATCGCCTTTGAAGGATGGGACGCGGCCGGCAAGGGCGGCGTGATCAAGCGGATCACGGAAAAGATCGATCCGCGCGGCTATGTGGTCTATCCTATCAGCGCGCCGCAGGGCGAAGACAAGACACGGCACTATCTTTATCGATTCTGGCGGCGGCTGCCGGAGCAGGGGCAGATCGCGATCTTCGACCGCTCCTGGTACGGAAGGGTGCTGGTGGAGCGGGTGGAGGGCTTCGCAAGCGAGAAGGAGTGGCGGCGCGCTTACAAGGAAATCAATTCGTTCGAGCGGCAATTGGTGGATTTCGGGACGATCGTAGTGAAATTCTGGCTGCACATTTCGCGCGACGAGCAACTGCGGCGCTTCGAGGAGCGCAAGCGCATCGGCTACAAAGCCTGGAAGCTCACCGATGAGGACTGGCGGAACCGCGAGAAGTGGCCGGCATACGAAACGGCGGTTGAAGAGACGCTGCTGAAGACCAGCACGCGGACGGTGCCGTGGAACCTGGTGGAGGGCAACGACAAATATTGGGCGAGGGTGAAAGCGCTGAGCCGGTTGGTGGAAACGCTGTCGAACGCACTGAATTACACGCCCGCCGATCCGCTCAAGAGCAAGAAGGGAGCGATCGGCCGCGCGCGGGCGGCGCGTACGAAGAAGTGAGCGCGGGCGGTATCGGCAGGGCCGCGCGGGAGGCGACGGCGGGCCTCAGCGCAGCGCCGGCTCGTGGACGGGGACGGGGTGGATCCAGTGCCGGTAAGCGCGGAGGGAGCCGCGGGTGGCGTCGTGGTAGAGCTGGCGGAGGGTACCGGTAATGGGGCCGATGGAGGCGTCGCCGACGGGGCGGTGGTCGACTTTGGTGACGGGAGCGATTTCGACGGCGGTGCCGGTGAAGAAGATTTCGTCGGCGATGTAGAGCTCGCTGCGGTCGATGGAGCGTTCGATGACGGGGATGCCGAGATCGTGGGCCAGCGTCATGACGCTTGCGCGGGTGATGCCCTCGAGGATGTTGTCGGAGGCGCCCGGAGTGATGAGGCGGCCGCCTCGGACGAGGAAGATGTTGCAAGTGGCGCCCTCGGCGACGTGGCCGTTCTCGCTCAGGAAAATGGCTTCATCGAAGCCGGAGCGTTTGGCGTCGGCGGTGGCGAGAGCGCTGTTGACGTAAGCGCCGCAGATTTTGGCGCGGCCAGGGATGGCGTTGTCCTCGACGCGGCGCCAGGCCGAGACGCCGGCGTGCAGACCTTTTTCCGAATCGAGGTAAACGCCGAAGGGCATGGCGGCAATGGCGAAGGCGTCGTTGCCATCGGGGCTGACGCCCACCCTCTGGGCTGCTTTGAAGGCGAGCGGGCGGACGTAGATGTCGGTGGTGAAGCCGTTGCGCAGGCAGAGCTCGGCAGTGATGTCGCAGAGGGCTTCGGGCAATGCCGGGATGTCGATGCCCAGAATGCGGGCGTTGCTTCGCCAGCGCTCGTAGTGCTCGAAGGGGCGGACAAGCATCATGGCGTCTTCGGCCGCGTTCCAGTAGCCGCGAATGCCTTCGAACACGCCGGTGCCGTAGTTGAGGGCGTGGGTGAGAATGCCGACCTGGGCGCCGGCGAGCGGCATATACCGGTTCTTGAAGTAGACGATCGTTTGCGGATCGGGCTCATGGGATATCATGTGGTGCCTCCTGGTGAACCGCTTCCCTGCCCGCCGCGAGAGCTTTGCGGTCGAGATCGAGCAATCGGGCTTGTTTGACGAGACGGGCCAGAGCGCGGTCGACGAACTGTTCTTCCACCACGCCGGCGGCTTCCAGCAGCGCGCCGAGGGTGACAATGTTGCCGACGCGGGCATCGCCCAGGCGGTCGGCGAGAGCGACGAACTCACGCGCCAGCAGCCGCACATCGGGGCGGCGGCAATCGGCGGGGGGTTCGGGGCCGTTATAGAGGACGTAGCCGCCGGGGGCGACCTCGGGGAGGAATTTACGGAGCGACGGCTCGTTGAGAGCGACGAGGACGTTCGGCTGGGTGACGAGGGGCGAATCGACGGGGCGGGCCGACAGACGGACGTGGCAGTTCGACGTGCCGCTGCGCATTTCGGGGCCGTAGGAGGGCAGCCAGGAGACTTCGAGGCCGGCGGCGAGACCGGCCTCGGCCAGCACTTCGCCGAGCATGAGGACGCCCTGGCCGCCGAAGCCGGCGACCTTGATGCGCCAGTCGGCGTGGTCGTGCGAGGCGGGCACGGGCGGCGCGAGCGTTTCCGATTCCTCGATATCGAGCAGCTCCGGCAGCGCGGTGAGCGGGGGCGGGAAGGAAGGCGCGGGGCGCCGCGGGGCGTCTTTCGTCTTGTCGCGGACGACGCCGAGAGGATAGAGCTGCGCCAGTTCTTCGCGCACCCGGCGCTGGGCCTCGACCGGAGTTTCTTTCCAGATGGTGGGGCAGGGCGAGAGGACTTCGATGAGGGAGAAGCCAAGGCCTTTGACCTGGTTCTCGACGCCGCGGCGGATCGCCTTGGCGGCCTGCATCACCTGCTTGGAGTTGCCGAGCGCGACGCGCTCGAGATAGACGGGAGCTTCGAGCGAGGCGAGGGTTTCGACAACATGGAGCGGATAGCCTTCGTTCCAGATATTGCGGCCGTACGGGCTGGTGGTGCTCCAGCAGCCGACCGGGGTGGTGGGGGCGAGTTGGCCGCCGGTCATGCCGTAAATCGCGTTGTTGATGAAGATGACCGTAATGGCTTCGCCGCGGTTGGCGGCGTGGAGAATTTCGGCGGTGCCGATGGCGGCGAGATCGCCGTCGCCCTGATAGCTAATGACGATAGCCTCGGGGCGTGCGCGCTTGATGCCCGTGGCCACCGCGGGTGCGCGTCCGTGGGCCGCCTGAACGTTGCCGACATCGAAATAGTAATAGGCGAAGACGGAGCATCCGACGGGGCTGACGAGAACGGTGCGGTCCTGGACGCCGAGCTCATCGATGGCGCGGGCGAGCAGTTTGTGCGCGACGCCGTGGCCGCAACCGGGACAGTAGTGGGTCTGGTTTTGCAGTTCCGATTTGCGCTCGTAATGATCGTAGAAGGCGGCGGCCTTGCTGTGGATGAGGGTGAGGCCTTCGGGCGGCGCGGAGACGTTGGGCTCAGGCATGCAGCACCTCCAACTCGTCGACGCGGGGCGCGGCGCGGCGGCGGCCCCAGACATTTTTCAAGAACCGGATGATCTCGTCGGTGGAAGGGATGTTGCCGCCGGTGCGGCCGTGGAACTCGACAGGACAGCGGCCCTCGACCGCGAGGCGGACGTCGTCCACCATCTGGCCAGTGCTCAATTCGACGACGGCGAACAAGGAGGCCTGACCGGCGAGGCGGCGAACGGCGGCGGTGGGGAAGGGATAGAGCGTGATGGGGCGGAGCAGGCCGATGGGCCAGCCCTCAGAGCGCAGCTCTTCGACCACGGACTTGAGGAGACGCGCCACGATGCCGTAGCCGACGAGCACGAGTTCGGCGTCTTCGGTGCGGTATTGTTCGCAGCGGACTTCTTCGCGCTCGCAGCGGCGGTATTTCTCTTCGAGCTTGTTCACATGGGCTTCGAGGGCGTCAGGCTCGAGGTAGATGGAGGAGACGAGATTGTTGCGCGTGGCGGCGTTACCCTCGACGGCCCAGGGGAATCGCGGGGGCGCGACGGGGCGGGCCATGAACTCGACCGGCTCCATCATCTGGCCGATGGTGCCGTCGGCGAGAACGAAGACGGGATTGCGGTACTTATCGGCGAGCTCGAAGGCGAGCGCGGTGAGGTCGGCCATTTCCTGGGCAGAGTCCGGGGCCAGGACGATGGTGCGATAGCTACCGTGTCCGCCGCCTTTCACGACCTGAAAGTAGTCGGACTGCTCGGGGGCGATGTTGCCGAGGCCGGGGCCACCGCGCATGATGTCGGCGACGACGCAGGGGAGTTCGGCGCCGGCGAGATAGCTGAGCCCTTCCTGCATGAGACTGATGCCAGGGCCGGAGGAGGCTGTCATGACGCGGACGCCGGCCGAGGCGGCGCCGTAAATCATGTTGATGGCGGCGGTTTCGCTTTCGGCCTGGAGGAAGACGCCGCCGACGCGGGGCAGGTATTTGGCGGCGGCTTCGGTGATTTCGCTCGCCGGGGTGATGGGATAGCCGTAGAAGGCCCGGCAGCCGGCGAGAACGGCGCTCTTCAGAATCGCTTCGTTGCCTTTGATGAGTTGTCTGGCCATGGTTGACCTCAGGCGGCCTGCAAACGCTTGTAGACCCGGATGGCGCCGGGCTCCGGGCAGACGAGGAAGCAGAGCCCGCAGCCGGTGCAGCCGCGGCCGGCGTAAGTAGCGGCATGGTAGCCAGAGCGGTTCAGCGCGTCGCCGAGCCGCAGAAGCTTGGGCACGCAGGACTCGACGCACAACCCGCAGCCTTTGCACTCCTCGTCGTCGATGGTGACGTAGCCGCGTTCGGGTTTTTCGGCTGCCATGTCTCCTCCTCTCACACAACCAACGTCCGGGCCAGGTAGTTGGCCTTCGAAGCGTAGTCGCACAATTCGTCGCGGAAGCGCGGGTGCGCGATCGCGATCAATGCCTCGGCTCTTTGCCTCAGCGTCTTGCCGTGAAGGTATGCCGCGCCGAACTCGGTGACGACGTAGTGAACGTCGGCGCGGGAAGTGACAACGCCGGTCCCGGTGTCGGGCGACGGCACGATGCGGGATATCGTGCCGCCCTTGGCGGTGGCCGGCAGAGCGATGATGGGCAGGCCGCCATGGGAGCGGGCCGCGCCCCGGAGAAAATCCACCTGGCCGCCGAAGCCGCTATAGGGGCGGGTGCCGATGGAGTCCGAGCAGACCTGGCCGGTGAGATCGACTTGAATGGCGGAGTTGATGGCCACCATGCGGTCATTTCTCGCTATCACGAAGGGGTCGTTCACATAGCGGATGGGATGGAATTCGAAGAACGGATTCTCCCGCAGGAAATCGAACAGCTTGCCTGTGCCGAGCACGAAGCCGACGACCGCTTTGCCGGTGTGGATGGATTTGCGCGCTCCGTTGATGACGCCTTTTTCGATGAGGGGGATGACGCCGTCGGAGACCAGTTCGGAATGAATGCCGAGATCGCGATGGTCCTCAAGACAGGTGAGGACGGCATCGGGAATGCCGCCGATGCCCAACTGGAGCGTCGCTCCGTCGGGGACCAGGGCGGCCACACGCTCGGCGATTTTGTGATGGACTTCGGTGTAGGGTTCGCGCTCGATCTCGAGCAGGGGGCGTGAGGTTTCGACGACGGCGTCGACCTCCGTGACGTGGAGGAAGCAGTCGCCGTAGGTGCGCGGCATTTGTTCGTTGACTTCGGCGATGACGTATTTGGCCGAGCGGGCGGCGGTGAGCGAACAATCGACGGCGACGCCGAAGCTCAAATAGCCGTGGCGGTCCGGAGGCGTCACCTGGATCAAGACCACGTCAAGCGGGAGCTCGCCGCCGTCGATCAGGTCCTCGATCTCGCTGAGGAAGATGGGCGTGTAATCGGCACGGCCGCTCTGGACGGCTTCGCGCACGTTGGAGCCGAGGAAGAGCGCGTTGTGGCGGAAGACGCACTCATATTGCGGGCGGACGTAGGCGGCATTGCCGAGGGTGAGCATGCTGGCGACTTCTACGTTGTGCAGCTCCGGGGCGCGGGCGACGAGGGCTTCGACCAGCGGTTGAGGCGTGGAGTTGCCCTGCTGGACCCAGACGCGGTCTCCTGAGCGGACGATGCGCAGGGCGTCGCGGGCGGTCTTCTTTTTTGCTTCGAAGTCGTCCTGCCAGGCCATTGCCACAGTCCTCCCGGGGGCCTAGTACATTAACACCACTTCTGTGTGGTGCTTATATATCCACCCAATCAAAGGATAAACCCGTTTGGGGCGAGGGTCAATGGCTTTTGGTGTGTTTTAGGTCTGTTTTTGAGTCGTGGTTCCTGGTTTTCGGCGCTGGCTTGGGATGGAGGAGCGGTTGGGATCCGGCGAGGGCCGGCGGCGGAACAGGAGCGCGGCCGGGGCGGGGCCGTTGATGCGTGTGCGGGAGACGCGGGCGGGCGTTGGGAACGCAGGCGGTTATGGCGCGCTGGGGTCCCAGATGGTGGCGTTGATCTGCCGCTCGTGGTCGGGGGAATCGTTGAAATAGTAGACGGTGACGATCTTGCCGTCGGGGCGCTGGACGCTGCGGGTGTAGCCGAGGTCCCATGAGCCGCCATCATTGCGAAGGATGATCTCGTCGCTCCAGGATCGGCCTTCGTCGGAACTCAGCCGGGCGCGAATGCCGAAGGGCGCGGTGCGGCGGCCGTAGGTGAGGACGAGGCGGCGATCGCGGAGATGGACGAGGCTCGGAGGATTATCCGTGCCGGGGGCGGGACGGCTGACGTACTTCCAGGTGTTTCCATCGTCGTCGGAGCGGTAGAGATCGATCCAGTTCCGGTAGCGGACAGCGGTGAGAATCGTGGAAGGGGAAAGGCGAACGGAGGACGGCATGATGGCGTGATCGTTGCCCTGCGGTTCCGGGGTGAGGTAGGAAAGGAACTTCCAGGTTTTGGCGCCGTCGGTGGTGCGGACACAGATGACACGGCCTTCGCGGCCGTTGGACTTGGCGGCCGTGAGGAACACGGTCATGTCGTGCGGGCCGTTGATCAGGTAATCGGTGCGCGCGGCGATGCCCTTCTGTCCGAAGTCCGGGAGGAGATAAGGGCCGTCCCAGGTTTTCCCGCGGTCCATGGAATCGTAGAAGCGGGACGGGCCGATGTGGATGTCGGCCATGCGGAAGGTGATGGCGAAGCCGGGGGTGGTGAAATCGAGACCGCCGGGACATGGTGCGGCGGCCTTTCCGCCGGGCTCGGTGGGAACGCCGGCCACCTTGGTGCCGGGCGGAGCGAGCAGGCCCTGAGGGTTCTCGATAGTCCAGGTTTCGCCACCGTCGAGGCTTCGCGCGAGCAGGTGCTCGGCCGGACGGCGATACTCGATGGAGTGCTCGTGCTCACCGGGCTGGCGCATGTGAAAGTAACCGGCCTCGAAGCCGACTACGATCTCATTGCCCCAGGACCAGATGCCGTGATTGGCCGGCCAACCGGCGAAGCGGCCGGGCAGGTGATAGACGACGACTGTGCGGCCGGCAGCGTAGGCCGCGACGCTGAGACCGAGCATCGATATGGCAAGAAGCAGAGGCACCCAATAGTTCCGCCGCCGGCATAGCGAGGGGAACGACGCGCCGGACTCGCCGTTGAACGCTGTTATGGTTCGACCATGACCTTCAGACATTCTTCACCACCATTCAATTGAAACGCCTCGAGACCTTTTTCGAGCGGAATTCGATGGGTGACCACGGCACCGGCATCGAGGCGGCCGCTCACCAGGAGATCGAGGGCGCGCGCCATTGTGTTCGGGTTGTTGTAGGAGCCGCGGATCGTGATCTCGTTGTCGTTGACCCAGAAGGGATTGACTTCGAGATTGGCATCCTTGTGGCAGACACCGTAGAGCATTACGGTTCCGCCGCGCATGACGGCCTGGAGGGTCTGGCGGACGGCCGCGATGTTGCCGGAGCAATCGAAGACCACGTTGACGCCATCCGGATACTGGTCCCGGACGGCTTGCACGGCGTCTTGTTTGCCGGGATCGATAGTCCAGGAAGCACCAAGCGCGGAGGCCCGTTTCCGGCGGCGCTCCTGGGGGTCGACGACAATGACATGACTGGCGCCCTGCATGCGGGCGAGCTGCAGAATGATCGCTCCCATCGGTCCGGCGCCGAAGATGAGGACGACGTCCCCGGAGACGATGCCGGAGAGATCAACGCCGCGCAGGCAGCAGGCAACGGGTTCGGCAAGGGCGGCGTGAGCGAGCGGGAGACTCTTGGGGATTTTATACGCCTGCGAAACCGGGACCAGGCAGAACTCGGCGAAGCCACCGGGGATATTGACGCCCAGTGCCACGAGATTCTTGCAGAGGTGCACTTTGCCGCGGCGGCAGAAATCGCATACTCCACAAACGATGTTCGGATCGACGGCGACATGATCGCCGGGAGCGAAGCCGTCGATGCCGTCGCCGACGGCCTCGACGACGCCGGCGTACTCGTGGCCCGGGATGAGCGGCAGGTTGGCGGGATAGAGGCCGTGGAGAATGTGCGGATCGGTGCCGCAGATGCCCGAGGCCGCAACGCGCACGAGCAGGCCGTGCGGGCGGAGTTCGGGTTTCGGTGTGTTGACGAGGCCGAGCGATCCGACCTCGTGGATTTGTAGGGCAAGCATGGAGCGTTTAGAAATAGGTGTCGCCGGCAGCGTACGGCACGACGTGCATGTATTTGTAGTTATCCAGATCGACGCCGCGGCGGCAGGCCATGTAATAGAGCAGCCAGATCTGAGATTGGTAGAGAACCAGGGCGTCGAACATCGGGTGGGCGTGGGGAGCGAGTTCCTTGCCGTCGAAGACGACAACCTTGGCTCCGTTGCCGGATGCGAAGGCGATGCCGGCTTCGGCGAACGGCCGCGACGGATCGTTGCCCGTCAGGAACAGCATCGTCGGCTCGCCGGGACGCACGATTTCCAGCGGGCCATGCCGGAATTCACCGTAGTGGATATAGGCGGAGTATTCTTTGAGGAACTCGCCGAACATGTCGTACGCCATCATATAGCCGAGCGTGTAGGCTGAGCCGCCGGAGAGCACGAGCAGCTTGCCGGAATCGAGTTGGGGCGCCAGGCGCTCCGCCATGGCGCGGCTGGCTTCCGAGATTCCGGCCAGAAGTGCGGGGAGGCCCTGGAGCGCGGCTTCGAATTGTTCGAGTTCGGCCGACCATTCTCCGCGCGCGCGCGCCAGTTCGACCACCAGCAACATGGTCAGGAAAGCAGGCGAGCTGTAGAGAGCGATGGACTCATAGGTAACCGACCAGTGGGCGCCTGCGGCGAGAAGGGCGTCGGGCCGGCGAGTGATGGCAAACACCGGCACGTTGCGGCTCATCAAATATTCTTTGGCGCGAATGGTGTCGACCGTCTTGCCGGAATAACTGGCTCCGATGGCGACGCAGCCGGAGTCGAGAATGGCGGGTTGAGCGCTGACGAGATCGGGGCCGAGCAGATAGTTCACCGGCAGCTTCAGATAGTGCAGGGCCGCCCAGTAGCCGCTGTAGAGCGCGGCCGAGGAGCCGCCGCTTCCGAAAAAGACGATGTTGCGCGGCTTGCGGGCGGCGATTTCGCCGGCGATCTGGCGGATGGCGTGGCGCTTTTCGGTCCACATGCGCTCCAGTTCGGGGGCGACGACGGGCGCCGAAAAGATTTCGGCATTCAGGTTCTTCTCTTCGAGGGTTTGTGATTGAAGCATAATCAAGTCCGATTTTTAAGAGTTCTGTTGCTACCTAGCCAATCCAGTGCGCGGCTCAGCGCGGCGGAGCAGTGGCGACGGCGGAGAGCGTGGTTTCGAGCGAATCCATGACGTGGTAGCGGGGCCGGTAGCCGAGCACATTTCGGGCCTTCTCAATATTCATGGAATAGGAATGGATTCCCCGGCAGCGTCCTTCGACGGCCACCGTTCCCAGCCGGCCGGCGACGCGGGGGCCCACGACGGTATATTGGAACGGCTCGGGGCCGGCGATGTTGAAGGCGTGCCCGGGCGCGTTGTCGCTCTCGAGCGCCAGCACGACGGCCTCGGCGGCGTCGCGAGCATCGCAGATGTGTTCGGTGAACGGGCGGCCATCGGCTTCGAGGGGAACCGCGACCACGCCGGGCTCGTCCCACTTGCCGCTGTCCATCAGGAATTCCTTGTAGGGAGCCTGGGTGAAAAGATCGAGGATCTCGGGGGGATCGAGAGTCCAGACGAAGCGCAGGCGCACGGCGGGAATGTTTTGAGTCTCCTCGAAGAAGGTACACATGCGCTCGCCCAGCACTTTCGAGAGTCCGTAAAAGACAGAAGGGTGGTGAGGCGTGTTCTCGTCGATGGGCGCCGAATAGGAGGAGAGACTCCAACCGGTGCAGTAAGTGGCATCGGAACTGGCAAACACAAGCCGTGGTTTGTGTTTCAGCGCAGCCATGGCGCGAAGAAGCTGGAAGGTGCCTTCGATATTGGTTCGGAAGACGACGTCGTCGGAGGCCGGGGGCATGATGCCGGCCAGATGAATGACGGCATCGACGTCCTGCACGGCCGGTTTGGCGAGGCCGCCGGGAACGGCTTCGACGAGGCTGGCCCAGTTGGCTTTGAGAGGGGTCCGGTGCAGCGAGACGCGTACGAGGTAACCACGATCGAGCAGAAGCGGGACGACGAGGCGTCCGATACGTCCGGTGGCTCCGGTGACCAGAATGCGTTTCATGCGGCCTCCGCGCCGATGATTTGAATAAAGACGGTGCGCGCCAGCGGCCCGTCGTACTCGACGAAATAGACGCGCTGCCGACCGCCGCGGACTACCTTCCCGAGCTCGATGGGGAAGAAGGTATTGATGCCGCCGATGACGCTCTTCAGATGGTCGGCGGCGTTGTAGCCGAGACGGCCGTCGAAGTCGAGCAGGCGGTTGTGGTAGTAGCCATACGAGCCTTCGGGAGGATCCTTGGGCGCGAGCCGCTCGAGATGGGCGGGGATGTCGCGCTCCAGGCACTCCACGCCTTCGGTGACCACGATGCCCGAGGTGGTGTGAGCGGTCATGACGAAGACCATGCCCTGAGCGACGCGGCTTTGTTCGACCAGCCTGTCGACCTCCGGAGTGATGTCGATCATCTCCATGTCTTTTCGCGAAATGACTTCGATGCGGTGCAACTGAATGATCACGACCGTTCTCCCAGGAGACGTTCGGCATTGATGCGGAAGATCAGCTCCAGGCATTCGTCCGAGAAGCCGAGGGAACGGACGGCCCGGGCCATGGATTTGATCTCGATGCGCGGGTTGTCGGACCCGAACAAGACCTGGCGGCGGAGGCTGCGCTCGAACACGGTGAGCGGGACCTGTTGGGTCATGGCGTAGCGGAGGAAGTCCCGGGGATTGTCGAAGTAGAGGGCCGAGACGTCGAGATGCACATTCGGATATTTCAACGCCAGAGCAACGGCATCGACCACCCACGGCCAGGCGAGGTGGGCCAGCACGATGTTGAGCTTCGGGAAGTCCGCGGCGACGTCCTCAAACCGGAGCGGGTGTCCATATTTGAGGCGGCTGCCCGGCTCCCAACTCAGGCCGGCGTGGAAGAGAATCGGAATCCCCAGCGCTTGGGCGCATTCGTAGACCGGATAGGCCATCCGGTCGTCCGGAAAGAACTCCTGCATGGCCGGGGCAAGCTTCAGGCCATGCAGCCCGAGCATGTTAATGGCGGTCTCCAGAGTCGCCGGCGCGGAATTTTGGTGCGGATCGACGCTGGCGAAGCCGATCAGACGGTCGGACAGGGAGCACAACTCGACAATCTGTTCGTTGGTGTAGACGGTGGCGTTTCTGCTGGTGGTGGCATCGATCGGGAGGACGACGGCTTTGTCGATGCCGGCGATATCCATCTCGGCCAGCATGACCTCGAGGGGCTGAAAATTGTTGCCGCAATGAAAGGTATCGCGCGCCGCTTTGGCGAGATCCGGATAGCGCTCGACCATTTCTCTGACAAGCACCGGGTGGGTATGGAAGTCGATTCCGCCCTTCATGTTGATGTCATCTCCGTTCGTTCGAAGGCTTCGAGGAAGGCCCAGGCCTCGGCTTCGGTGGGTTGCGCACCGGTTCCTCCGAGGCCGCGCGTCGAATACGAGCCGCAGGCGACGCCCAGGCGCAAGGCTTCGAGCAAGGGGCGGCGACGCAGCCAGCAGTGAAGAAACCCGGAGTTGAACGAGTCCCCGGCGCCCGTCGGATCGACGGGTTCGATGGCCGGCGCGGCGGCGCACACGGGCTCGCCATGATCGAGCGCCATGGCGCCCTCGGCTCCCAGTTTGACGACCGTAAGTGTCCGCCCGTTTTCGAGGCTACGCAGTGCGGCCAGGCGGTCGGCCTGGCCCGTGATGGCCTGCAGCTCGGTTTCATTGGGCAGGAAGACGTCCACGTGGGGCAGGACGCGATCCAGGTACGATGTCCATTGGCCGCCGGGGTCGCACGCAGGGTCGAGCGAGGTGGTCAGCCCGGAAGTTTTGGCGCGCGAATAAACGTCTTCAAAACCGGGATGGAGGCCGCGCTGAAGAAAGTAGGACGAGCTGTGGAGGTGATCGAAGCCGGCGAAGATACCGGTGGGAATCTCGGCCGCCGTCAGCGCGGTGGTGGCGCCAAGGAAGCTCACGAGGCTGCGATCGCGCGGGCTAGTGATGGAAACGGTGACGCCGGTTTTGAGAGACGGTTCGAGCTTTACTCGGGAGACGTCAAGGCCGAGCGCGGACATTCTTTCGAGGCAGAACCGGCCACTGAAATCGTCGCCCGTCTTGCCGAGAAAGGAGCCGTGATCGCCGAGCCGAACCATTCCGGCGCCGGTGATGGCGCAGGAGCTTCCGAGGGTCATGGTGAAGTCGTCGACGAGGACTTCGAGTCCCGGGGCCGGGTAGGAGCGATAGCCCTGGAGAATGATGTCGAGATTGACCTCGCCGATAAGAAGAATATTCAAAAAAAGACCGGGACCGGACGCTTCGTTTTCGCTACAGTTAGCGATAACTGAGTGTACGGGACTCGGGGCGGGGTAGTCAAGCGCAAATGCGACAGGAAAGCATTCCGTCACTTGACGGACTTACAGTTATCGATTACTTTAATGAAAGCCCATGCCGGTAACGATGAAAGAGATCGCCCAGGACCTCGGGGTTTCGGTGGTGACGGTTTCCAAGGTCCTTCGCAATCACAGCGATATCAGCGCCACGACCCGGGCGCGGGTTCTCAAGCGGATGAAGGAATTGAACTACCAGCCGAACCGCGCGGCCCGCAGCCTGGCCACGGGGCGCAGCTCGACGATCGGGCTGATTGTTCCCGATCTCGAGCATCCCTTTTTCGGCGAGATCGCCAAGGCGATATCGCGGCGCATCCGGAGCAAGGAATACAGTCTGATCATCGCTTCGTCGGAGGAGGATCCGGCGATTGAGCGGCGGGAGGTGGAGGGGCTGCTCGGCCGGCAGGTGGATGCGATTGTGCTCGCTTCGGTGCAGACATCGGCCCAGAGCATCGTTTTTCAACGGCTGGTGGAGTCCCAGGTTCCTTATGTGCTGATCGATCGGAGTTTTTCGGGCCTGGATGCGAACTACGTGGGAGTCGACGACGCCGAGGTGGGGCGCAGAGCCACCGAGCACCTCATCGCCAGCGGCTGCAGGCGGATCGCTCATCTGCGGGGGCCGGAGGTGAGCCCGGGCGTGGGGCGCCTGAAAGGGTACCGCGAGGCTTTGAGCCGGCATGGACTGGTGGTTCCGCTGGACTATGTCGTGGAGCTGAAGAGCGGCGACGACCGCTCCGAGGAACACGGGAGCAGGGCCATGAAGCAATTGCTCGCGGCCCGTCCCGTGCCGGACGGGGTGTTCTGTTACAACGACGAGGTCGCGATCGGGGCGATGCGGGCGATCCTCGAAGCCGGGCTGCGGGTGCCTTCCGACATCGCCGTCATCGGGGTCGATAATATCCGCTATGCCGACCTGCTTCGTGTGCCGCTGTCGAGCATCGATCAAAACAGCTATCAGATCGGGAACCGCGCGGCTCAGCTTGCGCTGAAGCTGATCGAAGCCCGGCAACCAACGGCGGCGCGCCAGGTGATGATTCCGGTGCGGCTGGTTGCGCGCGAGTCGTCCCGGACTCTGGCGGCGGACGCGACCCGCTCCGCGGGGGGAAAGGCGGGTGCGGCGCGGCGGGCCTGAATGGTTGAGCCTGCCGGGGACGATGAAGCGGAGGTCCCCGGCAAGCTGGAGTGGCCGCCCGGTATCAGAATTTCAGACGCAGGGCGAACTGAAAGATGCGCGGGTCGAAAGCCGTATTGATGGACATGAACGTCGGCCCGAGAGTGTTGACCGGGTTGTAGAGATTGACGCGGTTGAATGCGTTGAAGGATTCGGCGCGGAACTCGATTCCGAGCCGCTCCACCGGATGGAAGGTCTTGGCGAGCGCGATGTCGGTGCTGGCAAAGCCCGGGCCATAGAACATGTTGCGCCCGGAGTTGCCGAAGGTGCCAATCGCATTGGGAGCGAAGGCAGCGGCATTGAGATACTGGGCGATTTCGGCCCCGCGATTCCGGTTCCCGGACAAATAGGGGCTGGAAATGATGTCGGCGCGGTCGGAGCCGACGCCGGAATAAGAGTTATCGGTGCCGCTATAGACCGAGAACGGTTCTCCGGATCGCAGGGTGACGATTCCGGAGAGCTGCCATCCGCCCAGAACCGCATGGACGAGGCGGCTGTCGGTGTGAAAAGGAATGTCCCACAGGCCGGAGAGGTTGAAGACGTGAGGCTGATTGAAGTCGGAAACACCGCGGTCGAAGGCCCGGTTATACGGGTCGGTGACCGTCTGCCCGGTCTGTTTGTTCTGCGAACTGGTATCGATCGACTTGGAAAAGGTGTAGTCGGCGAGAATGGTGAAGCCGCTCATGTACCGGCGCTCGAGGGTGACCTGGAGAGCGTTGTAGCTGGAGTTATCGCCGGGCTCGACGAGAGTCATCTGGCCAAAGTTGGGGTAGAGCGGGCGCCGTTGATCGGTGGTGGAACTGGTTGCGCCGGGGTAGTAAACGGCGGCATTGCCTTCCCGCAAGCTTGCCAGGTTGTAACCTTTCGAGCCGGCGTAGGCGGTACGAAGGACGAACTGGCCGGGCAGTTTGCGTTCGAGCGTAAAGTTCCAGCTTTGCAGGCGGGCGTTTTTGAGGCCGGTGGTGAACATGTAGGCCACGTCAGGGAGGACGAAGGGGGTATTCTTGGGCGGGTTGGTGCTGCCCGGGAAGGGGTTGGTGGTGCCGGCCCAAGGCTCGGAGAGATTGTTGGCCGCGTTGCCGTTGGCGATCACGACGGTTCCGAAAGGAGCCTGATCGGCCTGGGCGTTGGTTGAGATTGTATTCGGGTGGTCGTAATAGATGCCGTAGCCGCCGCGGATGGCGGTTGAGCCGTCTCCGAACACATCCCAGCCGAAGCCGACGCGCGGGCCGAGATTGGCCCAGTCCTTGGAATAGCCGCCGGACGGCACACCGGGGTCGCCGACGTAGAGGATTCCCGGAGGCGCGTTGGGATAGCGTTCGGACTGCTGGCCGGGGTAATAGGAGGCGAGTTTGCCATTCACGTCGGTGTAGGGGAAGAACGGGTCCCAGCGCAGACCAAGGTCGAGAGTGAGCCTCGGGGTGACGCGGATGGTGTCCTGTGCAAAAACGGACATGATGCCGAAGCGGGTGTTTTTGTATTCGCCCACGCCCTGCTCCAGACTGTAGAACTTTCCGATCATGAAATCGGCGAGGGCATTGGAGGTGAACGGCGCCGAGCCATCGAAGGTAAAGTAGCCGTTGGTCCGGTAGTCGTTATTGATGTCGCCTTCGCCGTGGCTGTATTCGACGCCCATGCTGATCTGGTGGCGGCCCTTGGTCCAGCGCGCGGTATCGTTGAATCCGATTTCCTGGCGGAAGAACGTATTGGTGTCGTTGGTATCGAGCAGGAAGTAGCCGTTGACCTGGAGGTAGATTTCGGGCGTTGAATCGTTGTACATGTTAGACCCCAGGGCGGCGAGTCCTTTGGCGGGGTAGATCGGCTTGTTCGTATTGTTGGTCCGGTTGAAGGAGAACATAAGGGAGTTCACCAGCGTCGGACTGAAGGTGTAAGTGTCGTCGGCGGCGACGCTGGTGTTGCGCCAGACAGCGCCGGGCGTGGAGGAGAAGTAATTTCCGGGAGCGAGAAAGGCTCCCTGATTGGCTTCCGAAGTAAAGAAGCGGCCCATGAGGCGATTGCGTTCGGTGAAGTTGTGGTCGATGCGGACCATGTACTGGTCGTCGTCCAATCGATTCGGGATCGCGTAGGAGATGGTGCCGGTACCCGCGGCGGGGGCCGGGATGTAGCTGTTCAGAACGGCCGCGGAGACGGGGTTCATGTCGGAGGCGGGAATCTGGTTGTTCGGGTACGGCGTGCGGCTGGAGTACGGGTCCAAGATGGGCTGGCCGAGAGCGGAGAAGTCTCCCGCGCGCTCCGCGTTGGTGGGCACCGGTTGTTCTACCTTGCTGGGCGACTGGCGGGTGCGTGTTCCCTGGTAGGAGAAGAAGAAAAAGGTCTTGTTCCGGCCGTCATAGAGTTTCGGGATGAACACCGGGCCGCCCACGGTGGCTCCGAACTGATTGCGCTTCAATCCGTCGCCCTGGCCGGGGGTGAAGAAGTTCGAGGCGTTGAGATCGGTGTTGCGGAGGTACTCGAAGGCCGAGCCGTGAAGCTCATTGGTGCCCGAGCGCGTGACCGCATTGACGATGGCGCCCACGTTGCGGCCGAACTCGGCGCTGAACGTGTTGGTTTGGACGCTGAATTCCTGGAGTGCGTCGGGATCGGGCATGGGATTGGGAGCGTTGCTGTAGTGGTCGTTGTTCTGAGCGCCGTCGAGAATGTAGTTGGTGGTATTGGCGCGTCCCCCGTTGACCGACACGGGAGTGACACCAGGGTAGGTGGTGCCGGAAGTGACGTTGGCGTTCTGGTTATCGGGCTCGACGCCGGCGACCAGTTGCATGAGCTGGGTGGGATTGCGCCCGTTCAGCGGGAGATTCTCGATGCGCTGCTGATCGACGACGTTTTTCAGCGTAATGGAGCTCGTGTCGACGGTTTCGGCCTCGGCGGAGACGTCGACGGTTTCGGCGACATCGCCGACCTGGAGGCTGATGTCAACTCGGATCGCCTCGTTGACCTGGACGAGAAGATTCTTAGCGACGAATTTCTTGAAGCCTTTCGGCTCGACGGTGAGCGTGTAATTGCCGACCGGGAGCTCGCGGAGGAAATAAGCGCCGGTCGTATCGGTAGTGGCGTGATAGACGGCGTTCGTTCCGGTGTTGAGAACAGACACTTCGATTCCGGCCGCCGCGGCGCCGGACTGATCTTTCACGACGCCGTTGATGGAACCGTTGACGTCGGCGGCCCGGGATAAACTCACCAGGGCCAGCAATGCGAGCAGGAATCTGCCCATGCCGTAGTTCTTCCTCATAAGCGGCACCCCTTCCCTCGTTGTCCTTTAGAGATGGTGACGAACGTAGGGAAACATTAACACAGGGCGGAACGGATGTCAACGATGTTGAAATCACGTTTCATATGAGAAACGCGAGGCGGGAGATCGAGAGGCTCAGGCGCCGTGCAACTGATTGGTGATGGCGGCGGCGGCGTCGCGAACGGCGGCTACCAGACGGTCCTGGTTGGCATAGCGCATCTTGGGCATGGAAATACTGATGGCAGCTACTGCGCGGTCTTGTTTGTCGAAAATGGGAGCGCTGAGGCAGCAGCCTCCGAGGGTGGTTTCCTCCAGATCACGGGCGAAGCCCTGGGCGCGAACCAGCTCCAGTTCCTTGGCCAGAGCCATCTCTTCGACGATAGTATTGGGGGTGAAGCGCACGAGGCCAAAAGAGCGGAACAGTTTCTCCCGGAGGCCGTCCTCCTGGAATGCGGAGATGCATTTGCCGAGAGAACTGGCGTGGGGAGGGATCAATCCGCCCACTTCATTGCCCATGCTGACGCGGTGCGGGCTGTCAATGACGGCGGCAACTTCGATACGATTTTCGAAGAGAAAGGCGAGGCTGATGGTCTCGCGGAATTCCTGGCTAAGCTGGCGCATCATGGGACGGGCGGCCTCGACCACCTGGTTGACCTGATGATTGGCCATGGCGGCGGCGGCGCGCGCGAGTACGAATCGCTCGTTCTCGACGCGTTGGATATAGCCGGCGACCTCGAGCGTGCGCAGAATCCGGAAGGCCGAGCTCTTGGGGAGTTTCACGGCCTGCGTGACGTCGGCGAGCGCCAGCGGGCGCGAGCTTTGCTGAAACAACTCAAGCACGCGGAGCGCGTTGCCGATGGCACGAGAGTAATAGCGGTCCGGTCTCAATTCCCTGGCGGAGGAAGGACTGGCTGATTTCTTCGCTGTTGTTGTCATGGAGGATTTGACCCGCTCGACGGGAGCACGTTTCATATTATGCGATGATGTCGGCCGGTGCTGCTCATGAATATAAACGAAACTTTCGGGAGTGAAACCTTCAGCTCACTTTTGTCCTGGCACAATCCTCCGGCCCAATGGCGAGTCGATCGCTTGCGTTCGCGGCTGGTGATGGAACCCGACGCGCGGACTGACTTCTGGCAACGCACCCATTACGGTTTTCGTGCCGGCAGCGGGCATTTGCTGAAGGCGGAGGTTCCCGGCGACGCTGTGATCAGCTCCAAGTTTCAGTCCTACCCCGTCCATCAGTACGATCAGGCGGGGCTGATGGTGTGGTTTTCCGACGACTGCTGGCTGAAAACGTCGGTCGAGTTCGAGCTTGATGGGACGAGCCAGTTGGGCGCGGTGGTGACGAACCAAGGATATTCCGACTGGTCAATGCAGGATTTTACCCTTCCGAAAGCAGCGGGGAACGCGTCTGCCCCAGGGGCGACTGCTTCGACGGGTGTCGTCCTTTCCTACTGTCTGCGAATCCGCCGCACCGGGGAAGACTTCGCGGTCGAATACCGCCCGACCGAAGACCGGGCATGGAAACTGCTCCGCCTGGCCCATCTCCTACCCGCTCCGGACCGCACTTGCTTCGGCGGCGTCTATGCCTGCAGCCCGCAGGACGGAGGGTTTCGGGTTGAAGTTGAATACCTGAGAATCGAGCCTGCGCCTTAGCCGGAATCGGGGCGCGGATGCGTCAAGCGGCGACGTTTCACATAAGAAACACCGTTTTAGTTTGTTGACTGACCGCCAACGCTGTGATACAGTAAACCAGAAATTACGGCCCAGCCTATGTCAGACCTTGTCTCGGGCGTACTAGCCGCCCTCATCACTCCGATTGACGAACGCGGCGGAGTGGACACGAACACCTTCGACCGTGTCATTGAATTTGTCATCGAGCGCGGCGTGGACGGCGTTGTGATCGGCGGTGGAACGGCCGAATATCCCCATTTGAGCATGCAAGACCGCGGGGAGTTGGTGGAACGGGCGGTCCGGCGGATGGGGGGCCGAGGCAAGGTCGTAGCCTGCGTGGGCACGTCCTCGATTCACACGACGGTGGCCCTGGCGCAACGGGCGGCCGGGTCAGGCTGCGATTGTCTTCTGATTCCTATGCCGTATTTCTTTCAATACGAGCAACAGGACTTGGCCTCATTTTGCCGCGAAGTGTGCCGCGCCGTTTCGATTCCGTGCTTTCTCTACAACCTTCCTTCGTTTACTAATCCCATCGAGGTGGACACGGCAATCGAACTGTTGCGGACGGTGCCCAATCTGGTGGGCATGAAGGACAGTAGCGGGCAGCATTCGAGCCTGGAACCACTGGCGCGAGCGCGGGACGGCCGGCGGTTCTCACTTTTTGTCGGAGACGACAGCCTGCTGTTGGATGCGTTGAAAGCGGGCTGGGACGGCGTGGTCTCCGGGATTGCGTGTTTTGCGCCGGAACTCATCGTGGGGGTTTACCGGAACTTTCGGGAGGGAAGAGTGGCTGAGGCGGCCGCTTTGCAGGCGGCTTTGGACGCTCTGATTGAGGAAGTAGTGCGTTTGCCGATTCCGTGGGGGGTGCGTGTGGGGCTGGCAGCGCGAGGGATTCCCAACGGGCCGATGCACGTGCCGCCATCGCCGGCCCGGCGGCGGCAGATGGAAGGGCTGGAACGGTGGCTGGGCGCGTGGGCGGAGGGAAAGAACCTGGAACTCGATGAGGTATGGTCGCGAATTTGAGGCCACGGCCGGCATGCGCAACGGCGGGCCAACGAGCGGCGCAGACACCGGTGTTGCGACGGAGGGATTGAGATGAGAGTGATCGGAGTGATTCCGGCGCGGTATGAATCGACGCGTCTGGCAGGGAAGCCGCTGGCCGATATTCACGGCAAGCCGATGATCCAGCACGTCTACGAAGCCGCCCGGAGAGCGCAAACACTGGACTCGGTAGTGGCGGCGACCGACGACCAAAGGATCATGGACGCAGTGCACGCCTTCGGCGGAGAAGCGGTGATGACCAGTCGCAGTCACGCCTGCGGCACCGAGAGAGTGGCGGAAGCGGCAGGCGGAAGCGGAGCGGCCATTATAGTGAACATCCAAGGCGACGAACCGTTGATCGATCCGAAAATGATCGACGAATGCGTTGAGGCCCTCCGGCAGAGCGGCGGGGCGGGCGTATCGACCATCGTCAAGCAGATTGGCGAAGAGGGCTATGAGGACCGGGCGGTGGTGAAAGTGGTGCGCGACCTGCGTGGCCGCGCCCTGTATTTCTCGCGCTCGCTGGTACCGTTTCCGCGGTACCGGGTGGCGGAGTTCGTGGTCTTCGAGCATATCGGGCTGTACGCGTATACAGCCGAGTGTCTGCAGGAGCTGTCCCGGCTTCCGCAAACGCCGCTCGAACGGGTGGAAGGGCTGGAGCAACTGCGGGCTCTGGAAAACGGTATGGTGATTCAGGCCGCCGAGACCAGATGCACCGGGGAGCTGGTTTCGGTCGATACGCAGGAGGATCTGGAACGCGTGCGGAAGATTCTTTCGGGCGGACTGAAAGCGTGAGACCGGCGCCGGAAGCTTTTCGAGCGATGCGGGACTCGCTGTCGCCGTCCGCCCAGGTTCATCTCGACGAGGCGATACGGCGGCTGGTGATCGCCAAGCAGGCGGGCCGGAAGGTGGTGGCGATCACCGGGAGTGGTCCGAACATTCATGAAGGTGTGACGACGCAGATTGCCGCGATGATTCATCAGGGGCTTGTGGATGGCGTGATCACGAGTTCGGCGGTGGTGGCGCACGAAATGGCGGGAACGTTGGACCGGGTGAAGCGGATTCGTGTCGAAAACGAGGGCGAGCTGCCCGTTGCCGGATCGTTGCTGCCGCGCGGGCGGACGTTCGAAATTACGATGCTCACGCCGGACGAGAGAGCGCGGATGGAGCGGGAATTCGCAGAGGGTTGGGACCTCTACGATGCGATGGCGGCCCGCGAAGGCAGCGTGGTGTTGAAAGCGGCCGGCAACATGGCCTGGCCGATGGGCCTGCGCACGGAGCGGCTGGCGCGCGAAATCCGCGATGCCGCGAGCCAGTACGGGGTGTCGGTGGAACTGATGGCCGGCCTGGGTGCGAGCCGGATGACAATGATCGGCGCGGGCGCCCGAAGGAGGGTTCCGGTATTGGTTTCCATTCCGCAACTGGTGGGCGGCGGGGCGGTGGGGCTGGCGATCGGGGACGCGATTCCGCTGGCGCGCCGGGCTCATCAGATTGCCGGGATGCTGGCGAGCGCCGACGTGATCATCGAATCGGCGATCGCTCTTTCGCAGGAGATCCACGACGGCCCCTTCGAGACCTACACCGGACACGGCATCTGGGCGGCGTGGGATCATATGCCCACCTACAGCCTGGAGGGCAAGACGCTGATCCGGATCGATCTGGATGCGAATCTGGAGCGCGCCTGGGAGTTGGAGCGGAGCGGCTCGGGGGTGCAGGAGGCGGTAAACCAAGGCCTGCCGAAGACCAAGCGCACGGGCATTCCGTTTCGCATGGAGATGTCGGGGTTCGCGCGGCTGGAGAGCAGCATTCCGGTGACAGGCGACATCGGCTCGGCGTGGCCGCTGATCGGGTTGGCGATGGAAGAGCAGCTTGGCGTAAAACTGGAGTTCATCGGGGCGCCGCAGGAATCCGAGCACGGGAAGCGAATGCGGGACTGGATCGCCGATGAGGTAAGCTGTCTGGACAAGCTGGAGATGTATCGCGAGGCCGCCCGCAGATTTTCGCGGAACCCGGATGCGGCAAATTCGCAACCGACGACGGCGGCCTGACCCGAAAAAGGCAACGCCATGAACCCCGCCAACAGGAACTACAAATGGTTTGTGGTGGGAATGCTCTGGTGGATCGCATTCTTCAACTACGCCGATCGGCAGGCAGTTTATTCCGTCTTTCCGCTCCTGGCCAGGGAATTCCATCTCACCGACACGCAGTTGGGGATGCTCGGGTCGTCCTTCGCCTGGGTGTATGGGATCACGGCGCCGCTGGCGGGCAGCATCGTGGACCGCGTGCGGCGGAAAACGGCGATCCTGAGCGGACTCCAGATCTGGAGCCTGGTTTGCATGGCGACGGCATTCTCGCGGAACTTCGTGCAGCTCCTGTTGTTCCGGGGCGCCGAGGGACTGGGCGAGACGGTCTATTTTCCGGCTTCGATGTCGCTGGTGAGCGATTATCACGGCAAGGCGACGCGCTCGCGGGCCATGGGAACGCACCAGACCAGCGTGTACGTGGGCATCATCGCCGGCGGATATTTTTCCGGTCTCATCGCCGAGCATTTCGGATGGCGATCCTCGTTCCTCATCTTCGGCGGCTGCGGCGTGGTGCTGGGGCTGGTGATCCGCCGGTTTCTGATCGAACCGCGGCGCGGGGCGGCGGACTTGGCGGACCTGGTAGAAGCCGGCGCCAACGGCGGCGCGCCTCGGCCGGAACACCGGATGTCGATCATGGACTTCTGGAGGCTGATCCGGCGAAATCCGACCGTTCTGCTGTGCATGGCGGCGTTCATGTGCGAGAACTTCACCGCGATGGTTCTGTTCACTTGGATGCCCACGTTTCTCTACCGGAAGTTTCATATGAGTCTGGCCATCGCCGCGCTCACGGCGACGCTTTACATCCAGATCACAAGCATGTTGGGATCCCCGCTGGGAGGATGGCTGGCCGACACGCTGCGAAAGCGGATGCCCGGCGGGCGCATTCTGGTCCAATCGATCGGGATCTTTTTTGAAGCTCCTTTCGCCGTTCTGTGCGCACTGACCGGCTCGGTCGAATGGCTGATCGCCAGCCTGCTGTTCTGGGGTATCTTCAAGGGCTTTTACGAGGCCAATATCTTCGCTTCCGTTTTCGACGTGATTCGCCCGGAAGCCCGCGGAACAGCCACGGGATTCATGAACATGATGGGTTGGCTGGCCGGCGGCGGTTCGGCTCCTGTCGTGGTGGGCATTCTGGCGGACCGGCTTGGCTTGAGCAACGCGATCGCGATCACGGGTTCGGCATATGTGATTGCCAGTGTGCTGCTGATGGTCGCGGCCCTGGGATTTGCCCGGCGCGATACCGAACGGATGCGGGCGGAGTTGGCCGCCGAAGCGATACCGCTGATGAGCTAGAGCAGCGGCTTCGAGAGTCCGGAAACTTCTGGAGGGTGAATCGATGAAGGAATTGTCGCTGTGTTTTCTGCTGGCGGCGGCTGCAGGCGCGGGATGGACGCAGGATGGTCTGAAGGTCGGAGAGCGGGCCGGAACGGTGGAACTTCTCTCCCCCGAGGGCCTTCGGGTGGAAATGAGCAACTACGACGAGCGCCGAGCGACAGCCGTCCTGTTTCTGTCCACGCGCGACGAAGGCACCACGGCCGACGCGGCAGCCATCGTCGCGCTCAACCATCAACATCACGAACATCATCGGGTGCTGTTTGTGGGCATCTTCCCGGACGCGGATCAGAGCCCGAAGGAAATCCGGGTATTCTGCCAGGCCCACGGATTCAATTTCCCTGTCTATCGGGATCCGGAGCTGAAGGCGACGAGGCGGTTTGGCGCTCACGTCACGCCGGAGGGCTTTCTGCTGGATCACGAGGGCACGCTGCTGTTTCGCGGCTCCGAGCAGGGACTGACAGGCGCGCTGGCGGCTTTCCAGAATGGCTCGGCGATGCCGGCCTCGGAAACGGAAGTGAAGGGCACCGGGATCGGCCGCAAGCTGCCGCCGCGTACGATCGCCGATCCGTATGGCGCCATCGATTTTTCCTCGGAGCTGATTTTCGACAAGATACCGGGCTATCCGGTTCATCACTGTTCGAGCATCACGGAGGCTCCGAACGGCGACTTGCTGGTGAGCTGGTACGGCGGAAGCTACGAATCCTCCGACGATCAGGTGCTGTTTCTTTCGCGGAGGCCCAAGGAATCGCGGAACTGGTCGCGGCCGGAGATCGTTGTTCGCAGCCCGGGCAAGCCTCCGGGCAACGCCATTTTGTTCACCGA
>DAIDHC010000023.1 GCA_027452065.1 Bryobacterales bacterium | reverse complement strand
TTGGCGATCTGCGTTTTTTCGCCTTGCTGGGTGACGAGCCAGACGGGGCCGACCTTTTCGGTGACCAGCATGCGTCCGTCGGGAAGAAAGGCGATTCGCCAGGGGAGCTTGAAGGTGGCGACCTTGGTCATTTGGAACGGCAGCGAGGGCTCCGGCTTGAGGCCGCCGATGTTGACCTGGGCCGGGAGCAACCCGGGCGTCTGCAGCAGCGCGAGAAAGAGCGCCGCTCTGGATAATTGCATGTACATTTCTCCTTGCCGTTAGTCCGGCCAGCCCGATGACGGGCCATCGGCAAGCCGGCGGAAGCAGCGTGCAAGCCGGGGTTTCGCGGCGGCTTGGTTGCGGGGCTGCATGGGCGCGCTGTTGAAGCGGCAACCGGGCCGGACTTGGTTGGGACGGCTCTTCTGTAGTGTACCCGGGCGAGTGCCGGGATTGCAGGGCGGCACGCGGATTCGGGGGTCAGGGTTTGGGGAGTTTTTTCTGGGTCTGCTGGACGCGGAGGTTGAGTTCATTCACCTGGCGGAGGTCTTCTTCGGCGAGCGAGATGGTGCTTTCGATGCGGGCGAGGGCGGCGCTGCCGGCGGGGCTGGCGCCCTGGTCGCGGCTGGAATCGAGGACGCTGCCCATGGCGTGAAGCTGGCCGTTGATGTCGCGATAGCGGCGCAGGAGGCTCTCGATGTAGGACTCGCGGCGGCGGCTGAGGTCCTGGAGGCTGGCCAGAAGGCGGATGGTGTCGGCCTGGCGGGCGGCGGCGGAGGCCTGGTCGGCTTTGAGCGAGGCGAGGGCGGATTCGAGATCGGAAGCGCGCTGGCGGGCGGAGGAGGCTTCGGCCTGGGCGGCGTCGAGTTTGGCGTTGATCTCGTCGAGACGGGCCTGGAAGTCGTGCTGGGCGGTGTTGAAGCGATCGTTGGCCGACTGGGCATCGCGGCGGCGCTGGTCCTCGAAATCGGCGGCCTGGCGCTGGAGGCGGGAGACTTCGAGATGGCTGTCGGCGAGCTCGCGAGTGAGGCGTTCGAGTTCGGACTGATTGCGGGCTTCCAGGCCGCGGTCGGAGGAGCGGGCCCGGGACGGGCCTTCGGCGGGGAGGGAGGAGGCGGCGCCGGCGGCGGAGGACGCACCGGCCTGGTCTTGCCACTGGCGGATGCGGAGGCGGAGGCGGGCGAGGTCGTCCTGGGAGGCGCGCTGGCGTTGTTCGAGCAGGGCGATGCGGCGGGCCTGCCAGAGCGCCACGCCGGCCAAGGCCGCGAGCGAAGCCAGCAGCACCGCCAACGAGATTCTGATCCGCACCTGACTTATGGTACTGCTTTTCATTTCTGTTTCCAGACGAAGCGCGCGCGCCAGCTCAGGCGCTGCTCGTCGCCGCCGCGCGAGGCGGTGATGCGCACCTGGAGATTTTCTTTCGGCTTGGGCGGGAGGGCGACGCTGAGGCTCCAGCCGGCGATCATGCGGGAGAACATATGGTTGATGGCATCGGGAATTTCGGCGGGCGAGCGGCAGATCTCCGACAGGCCGGCGGTTTCGTCGGTGAGCATTTTCAGGCCGTTCTGATAGGCCTCATTGAGGCGGTCGCTGCGGTAGTGGAGATGGACCACAAACAGCGGGGCCTGGAGCGGGGCGAGGGACTCCTGGAGCTTGGAGATTTTTTCGTTGATGAGGGCTTCGGGAAATTTGCGGCTGAGGTCGTGGGGATCGCTCGAATTGATGACCGGGTTGGTGTAGTCGTCGCGGTAGTTGTAGATGTTGCCGTCGGTGATGTAGAGGACGGCGACGCGGGCGGAGGAGGTTCTCAGCATGGAGTCGGCGATGGCGGCGACATCGTCGACGGTTTCGAGCAGGCCGGGCTTGCCGCTGGTGTTGAGCGAGTCGATGGCGTCGACGGCGGGCTTGCGGATGGGGGCGGGGTCGGCGAGGACGTGGAGGCCGTCCTGGGCGCGGAGCACGCCGGCCCAGACGTTGGCGGGCAGGTGGTCGAGGTTTTCGATGAGCGATTGTTTGGCGGGCTCGATCAAGCTGATGTCGCCGGTGACATCGAGGACGGTGAGGATCACCAGATCGCTCGAGGGGTCCTGGCGGGCGGCGATGGAGGCGGGCCGGCCGTTGATGGATGCCTCGAATCGGATGCCGAAGGAGGGCTCGCTGAGATTGGATTCCACCCAGACGGGGACGCGGATGAGGGCGGGGTGCGCGGCGGCGGGTGCCGCGGGGGGCGGGGCGGCGCGGGCGGCGAGGGCGGGCAGAGCGAGCGCGAGGGCGGCGGCCAGGGTGTGCCGGATGCGCATCAGAAGCTGAACTTCATTCCCAGTTGGATGACGCGGCCGCCGTGGGAGCCGATGATGTGGCCGGCGTCGATGTTGGGCGCCGAGGCCGGGCCGATGGCGGTGTCGGGGAAGTTCCAGTTGCCGTGGTTGAGGCAATTGAAGGCCGAGGCGGAGATTTCGAGCGCGCGCTCGGCGCCGAAGGGGAGGCGCTTGTTGAGGCTGACGTCGAGATCCTCGACTCCGGGATTGAGCAGGTTGGGGCTGGTGGGGCTGGCGTTGCCGATGGTGAAGTCGGGGGGTTGGGCGAAGGCGGCGGGATTGAACCACTGGGCCGGGCCCTGGTTGGCGGCGTGGGGATCGACGCCGGGGACGGTGTTGACGTTGAGGGTGGAAAGAAGGTCGCCGGTGAAGTTGTATTCGGGATGGAGGGCGAGCGGGGTGCCTCCGTTCCAATAGGCGGTGCCGGTGAGGGACCAGCCGTCGATGAAGGGCTTGCGCCAGTCGGAGTAATTGAACAGGGGCTTGTTGGAGCCGAAGGGAAACTCGAAGACGTAGCTGAGCTGGACGTATTGGGGAGGGTTGTAGGCAGTGGGCGACCAGTTGTTGCGGCTATTGAAAAAATCCTGCTCGCCGTAGGGGGCCGAGTAGTCGTCCAGTTGCTTTGAGTAGGAATAAAGGAAGACGAAGGAGAGGCCGAAGGAGGCGCGCTTCTCGACGCGGACGAAGGCCGAGTCGCGCTGGTAGCGGCCGGCGGGATAGAGGCCGCCGAGGGCGAAGAAGCCGAGGTATTGGGGAAACGGCTCGAGCGACTGGCGGAAGGCCTGGTCGTAGAGCTGATTGCCGAAGGAGAGGAAATTGGGGCTGATGGCGTTGGGGTTGGTGGCGCCGCCGCCGATCAACAGATCGCGGCCGCCGGAGTAGCTGAGGCCGGTGGACAGGACCATGGACAGGGGAAGCTCGCGCTCGACCGAAAGCGAGGCGGTCTGGAAGAGCGGCTGGCGGCTGGTGAGATCGAGGAACTCGGCGGTCGTGTTGTTGGCCACCGAGGGGTTGAGGCTGGGCAGCGTGAACGGCAGGGGAGGGACTCCGGTGGCGAGGTCGAGGGCGGGCTGGAGCTGGGTATTGGGCGAGGTAAAGGTCTGGCGGGCGGTGAAGCCCTGGGTGGAGAAGGGGCGGTTGCGGAGCGGAATCTGGGAATGATAGCGGCTGTAGGAGGCGCGGACGACTGTTGTGGATTTGCCGAGGGGGTTCCAGGCGATGGCGGCGGAGGGGTCGAGGCTGTAGTCGACCGGGCGGAGGCCGGCGGAGATGCCGTTGACGCCGGCAAAGACGAGGGCGCCGGGAAGGCCGGTGGACGGATCGGTGACCGAGGGGTCGATGGCGCTCTGGCGGTTGTATTTTTCGGTGCGCGGGGTCATGCGGTTGGCGCTGAGGCCGAGGCTGAGGGTGAAATTTTTCGTCCACTCATACTTGTCGCTGACCGAAAGACTTTCGCTCGACTCACGGAAATAAGAAGGCTGGGGGATGACCGACATTTCGGCGTACTGGGGCAGGCCGAGCAGGAAACTGGCGAAGGAGTAGCCGGTGTCAAAGATGCCCGGGAGGCTGGTGATGCCCGAGGAGAACTGAAAATAACCGGAAGGGTAGGCGGGCCAGAAGGTGTTCACCTGGCGCTCATCGAACTGGGCGCTGACGCCGAGGGAGTGCTTTCCTTTGCGCGTGGAGAGGCTGTCGCGGAACTGGTAATGGTTGTGGGCGTTGTGGGAGTCCGGGTAGGCGGCGCCCATGGAGAGGTAGTTGTCGAAGGTATAGAGCGGGAACGGAGACTGGGAGCCGCCGGTGCCGGCGCGGAAAGTGGTGGAGGCGGCGTAGAGTGCGACGGTGTTGATGGTCTGGGGGCTGGCGGTGTAGATGTAGTCGAGCTCGCCGCGGCGGGTGCTGAAGTTCTGGTCGGGCGGGGCGGGGTTGGCGATGTTGGGGAAG
The DNA here is from genome assembly GCA_027452065.1 of Bryobacterales bacterium. GTDB lineage: Bacteria > Acidobacteriota > Terriglobia > Bryobacterales > Bryobacteraceae > JAJYKC01. Next base: position 15,163 of record DAIDHC010000023.1, on the reverse strand, counting down.
TACTGCGCCGAGCCGAGGAAGCCGTTGGAATAGGTGCTGGCCCAGGTGAGGCGGTGTTTATCGCCGAAGGAGCGGTCCAGGTTGGCGATGACGCCGTCGGCGAGATCGGTTTGCGGGCTGTTGACGAAAAAGTTGTTCTGGAAGAACGGGCCGATGTCGGTGTTGGGCGCCGGGTAGAGGCTGAGCTGCTTGAGCACGAGCGGGGTGAGGCGGTCCTGAGGAACGACGTTGCCGGGAAAGGGGGCGCGCAGGTACTGGAGGTTGGTGGTGGACAGCGGCAGATTGGGATTGTAGGAGGGGTTGGGCTGGGTTGTGGTGGGGTCGTAGACGGGGATGACGTTGCCGGCCTGATCGACGGTTTGGGCGAAGTTGCCGGTGCGCTCGGGCAGGGTGGGAATGGTGTGGAGCGAGGCGCGGGAGATGCTCTCGCGGACGCCTTCGTAGGAGAGCGAGAAGAAGGTGGTGTTGTTGTTTTTCAGCAGGTGGGGGATGACGAGCGGGCCGGCGACGTTGAAGCCGAACTGGTTGCGGTGGAGGACGGCGTTCTGCTGGCCGTTTTGTTTGATCTCGTGGGGGATGGCGTCGAGGATGTCGTTGCGGAAGTTTTCATAGAGCCGGCCGTGCCACAACATTTTCGGGCCGTGATGTTGTGAAGCCGAGGGCGGGCTGTCGGCGCGCATGCCCTGGTCGCGGGTGAGGATTTTGAACTGCTCGACGGCGCGGGTGAGGGGATCGGGGGCGCGCGGAGTGGAGTCGGTGTCGTCGGCGAGCGCGCAACCGAACGCAAGAAAAAATAAGAATGCCGTGCGAAAAAACAGCCCCACCATTCCAGTGTAAAACGGAGGCCGGACCCGGGGCACTCCTGTGAAGACGGTAGACAAATCCGGCGGCGGGTTCAGGAGCGGCCCTCGTGCTCCATGATGGCGTCAATGAGGCCGGGGATAGTGTAGGAGCGGGCTTCGGCGAAGGGCGCGTAGCCGGCATTGCGGAGGGTGGCGCGGGCGACGGGGCCGATGGAGGCGAGGCGAACGCCGTCGAGGGCGGCGGCGCCGGCGGGGCGATGAGAGTGCCTGCCTGGTGGAGAGCGCGGGTGGGAGCGGGGCCGGTGTTGTGGGCGGGCGCGCGTGATCGCGTCGAGTTTGCGAGGACGGCGCGGAGACTCCGCCCGAGGCGAAGGGGACCGGACGGACGGCGGTAGACTGAAATCCCGGGCTGGGCGGCGCTGCGGCTTGCCTGTGGAGAAGGAGAAAGCTCGAACGATGCTCCGTATGCTTGTTGCCGCCTTTCTCTCGGCGGCGATCGCGGGCGGCCAGACGCCGCGGTTTGTGCGCTCGGGGGACGGCTATCAGTTTGTCGTCGATGGCAAACCGTTTCTCATGCTGGGCGCGCAAGTGAGGAATTCGAGCGGCTGGCCGGGACCGTTTGAACAGCTTCTGCCGGCGGCGGAGGCGCTGCATCTCAACACGATCGAGGTTCCGGTGTACTGGGAGGACATCGAGCCGAGGGAAGGCGAGTTCCATTTCGACACTTTCGATCAGATTCTCCGGATGGCGCGCGAGCATCATTTCCGGCTGGCGATGCTGTGGTTCGGGACGTGGAAGAACGGCGCGATGGACTACGCTCCGGAGTGGGTGAAGCGCGACATGCAACGCTTTCCGCGGATGCTGGACCGGGGCGGAAGCCCGGTACGCGTGCTCACGCCGTTGAGCGAGACGAATCTGAACGCGGACAGCCGCGCGTTTGCGAAGCTGATGGGGCATTTGAAGGATGTGGATGGAACGCGGCACACGGTGATTCTGGTACAGGTGGAAAACGAGCCGGGCTCGCTGTTCACTGACCGCGATTACTCGCCGGAAGCGGACCGGCGATTCGGCTCGAAGGTGCCTGCGGAATTACACAGCAAGCCGGGCACGTGGAAAGAGGTGTTCGGCGCCGAGGCCGATGAAGCCTTCGCGGCGTATTGGGTGGCGCGATACGTCAACGCGGTTGCGGAGGCGGGCAAGCGCGAGTATGAGATACCGATGTATGTGAATGCCTGGCTGCGGGAGCAGAAGAATTTCATGCGGCCCGGCGAGGCGTATCCGAGCGGAGGCGCGACGTCGAACATGCTGGATCTGTGGAAGGCGGTGACGCCGGCGCTCGACGCGATCGCGCCGGACAACTACGTGCTCGACTACGTCAACTACGCGCGGGTTTTGGCCGAGTACCGGCGCAAGGACAATCCGCTGCTGGTTCCGGAGACCGGCGGGCCGCGATTTGCTTCGAATTTGTTTTATGCGATTGGGGAGTACGGGGCCGCGGGTTACGCGTTCTTCGGGCTTGACGCGGCGGTTGAGGGAGCGAAGGTGAGAGAGATCGCGGAGCCGTTCGCCGAGGACTGCCGTTTGTTGACGCCCGCGCTGCCGTTCATCGCCGGGATGCAGAACACGGGACGACTGCATGCGGCGGTGGAGGAAGAGAACCTGACGGAGCGTCTGATCCCCTCGTCGGCGTTCGATGTGCTGGTTCAGTTCGGCAACGCCCACCCGGAGTACGGCGGAACCTTCGGGACGCAGACGCAGAAGAAGAGCGGGCGGGCGCTGGTGGCGGAGATCGCGCCGGATGAATTTCTGGCTCTCGGCTTTGACGCCAGGATCGACTTCCGTCCAGCGCGGGGGCGGACGGAGCGGAACGCGCAGATCCTGCGCGCCGAAGAAGGGACGTTCGTCGACGGAGAGTGGAAGGCGTTCCGCAGGCTGAACGGCGACGAGACGTTTTTCGGCATCCGCCTGCCCTCCCAAGGGGAGATGGTGAAAGTGAAGCTGGGCGCTTACTGAAAAGGGATTCGCGATGAAACCGAGCCGTGTTTGTTTGTGCGTGCTGATGATCGGCGCCGCCGGAGCGCAGGAGCCGTTCAGCGTTCCGGCGAGCGACGCGCCGGAGTTAGCCGCGCGCGGGCCTTACGCGGTTGGCGTGCGCACGCTCGAACTCGTTCATGCCGATCAAATCGACATCCTTCGTTTCGACAAGGAGACCGGCAAGGCTCCCGCGAGCGACCGGCGCCTGACGGTCGAAGTCTGGTATCCGTCGGCTCAACCGAAGACGAGCGAGACGAACATCACCTACAAGATGAAGTTCTCGGCCGGCGGGTCCGGCGGGCCGGGCGAGATCGACGTTCCGGGGCGGGCCATACGGGACGCGGAACCGTTTGTGGGGCGAAGGTTCCCGCTGGTGATCGTGTCGCACGGGTACCCGGGCTCGCGCTACTTCCTGACCTACCTGACCGAAAACCTCGCCTCGAAGGGCTACGTGGTGGCGGCGATCGATCACACGGACTCGGTGTTTGGCGAAGTGCGGGCGTTCCCGAGCACACTTCTCAACCGCTCGGCCGATCAGATGTTCACGCTCGCGAAGCTGGCGGGCATGAGCGGGGACAAGAGCAGCTTTCTTTACGGCCTCATCGAAGAGGGCGATGCGGCAATCGTTGGTTACTCGATGGGCGGCTACGGGGCGATCCTCAGCGCGGGCGCGGGGCTGAGTCCGGCGAGCCCGCTGAACAAATACGTTCCCGGAGGGTATTTGCGCGGCCTGGACTCGGATAGCGGCAAATTCAAAACCCGAAAGGCCGGCGGCCTCAAGGCGATCGTGGCGATCGCGCCCTGGGGAGCGCAGGCGCCGTTCCACGCCTGGGACGCGGCGGGGCTGGCGGCGATTCGGATTCCGGCGTTGTTCATTGCGGGAGACCATGACGACGTGGCGGGCTTTGAGGACGGGCCGAAGAAGGTGGTGCGCGAGGCGGTCAACTCCAACCGCTGTCTGCTGGTCTATGAAAACGCCCGGCACAATACGGGCGGAAATCCGGCGCCGGAAATTCCGCTCGATTACAAGCTCATGCAGACGTTCGATGAACCCGTCTGGCGGAAAGACCGCATCACCGCCATCAACGAGCATTTCATCACGGCATTTCTGGACGTGTACCTGAAAGGCGATCAGTCGCGCATGCGGTATCTGCGAGTGCCGTTGGAAAAGTCGGACGACGGGAAATGGGAGACGCCGCCGAACACGCCGGATGACGGTCAATTCAGTACCGGCGCGGCTTTCTGGCCGGGATTTCAACGGAGGTGGGCGTTGGGCCTGGAAATGATCTGCGCGGACGCGGGGCAGGCGGCGAAGTAAGGAGGGGGGGCGGGGCTATCGCTGGGAATCGGCCTGGACGAGAGCGTCGATGAGGCCGGGGATGGTGAAGGAGCGGGCTTCGGCGTCGGGGGGGCGGCCGGCATTGCGGAGGGTGGTGGAGGTGACGGGGCCGATGGAGGCGATGCGGACGCCATCGAGCGCGGCGATGCCGCCGGCCAGATCGAGAAAATGAGTGACGGTGGAGGAGCTGGTGAAGGTGATCCAGTGGGGTTTCAGCGGGCCGGAGAAGACTTCGGCCATGCGGGCGGCGGCGCCATCGGGGACGACGTTGCGGTAGACGGGGACGACATCGACCGTGGCGCCGAGGGCGCGAAGGCTTTCGGGTATGAGCTCGCGGGCTTCGGCGGCGCGGGGCACGAGGACGCGCTTGCCCCGGAGGTCGAGTTGGGAAAACGACTCGACCAGGCTTTCGGCAACGTAGGATTCCGGCATGAGGTCGACTTTGAGATGGATTGATTCGAGCGCGGCGCGTGTTGCCGGACCGATGGCGCAGAGGCGGGCGCGGAGACGGCGGAGATCGTAGGGCGAGGCGTCGAGGCGGTCGAGGAAGAAGCGGACGCCGTTGGCGCTGGTGAAGACGACCCAGTCGTAGGAGTCGAGGCGGGCGAGGGCGGCGTCGAGAGGAGCGGGGTCCTCGGGCGGGACGAGCGAGATGACGGGCAGCTCGATGGCCTCGGCGCCGAGGGCCTGAAGGCGGGCGGAGAGCTCGCCGGCCTGCTCGGGGGCGCGGGTGACGACGATGCGGCGGCCGAACAGAGGGAGGCGCTCGTACCAGTTGAGCGTGGCGCGGAGGCGGACGACGTCGCCGATGATGAGCGTGGCGGGAGGCTTGAGATGGGCCTGCTCGACCAGCGTTGCGATATCGGCGAGAGTGCCGGCGACGGTCTGCTGGTGGGGATAGGTGGCCCAGCGGACGGCGAGTGTTGGGGTTTCGGGCGGGCGGCCGTGGGCGAGGATGGCCTCGGCGATAGCGCGGATGTGGGTGAGGCCCATGAAGACGACCAGGGTTTCGGCGGCGCCGGCGACGCGCCAGTCGATGGCGGAGACATCGTGGCCGGTGACGAAGGTGACGCTGGAGGTGTGCTCGCGGTGGGTGAGAGGGACGCCGCTATAGGCGGCGATGCCGAGAGGAGTGGTGACGCCGGGGACGACTTCGAAGGGAATGCCGGCGGCGGCCAGGGCCTCGGCCTCTTCCCCGCCCCGGCCGAAGATAAACGGATCGCCGCCTTTGAGACGGACGACGGTGAGGCCGGCGCGAGCGCGGCCGATGAGGAGGGTGCAGATTTCGTCCTGGGAGAGAGAGTGATCGGATTTTTTTTTGCCGACGTAGAGGCGCTCGGCATCGGCGGGAGCGAAGGCGAGCAGGGCTTCGTTGGCCAGGTGGTCGTAGAGGACGCAGCCGGCGCGGGCGAGGGCGTCGCGGCCTTTGAGGGTGAGGAGCAAGGGATCGCCAGGGCCGGCGCCGACCAGGTAGACTTTGCCGGGGGCCGTGCTCATGCCGGAGGGACGGCGGCGAGGATGAGGGCGGCGCCGCTGGCCAGCAGGGCTTCGGCGGCGGTGCGGCCGAGAGCGCCGGGGGCCGAGGCCGGCCCGCGATCCTGGCGGGTGAGGAGGCGCGAGCCGTCCGGGGCGACAACGACGGCGCGGAGGTGGAGCGAGCCGTCGACGAGGGTGGCGTGGGCGCCGACCGGGACCTGGCAGCCGCCGCCGAGCGAAGCGAGCAGAGCGCGCTCGGCGGTGACGGCGGCGCGCGTGGGAGCGTGGTCGAGGCGGGCGGCGGCGTGGAAAGCGGCGCCGCCGTCGTCGCGGGTCTCGATGGCGAGTGCGCCCTGACCGACGGCGGGGCACATCTGAGAAGGATCGAGAAGCTCGGCGGCGCGGTGGCTCCAGCCGAGGCGGGTGAGGCCGGCGGAGGCCAGCAGGATGGCGTCGTAGCGGCCCTCGTCGAGCTTGCGCAGGCGGGTGTCGACGTTGCCGCGGATGTCGAGGATTTCGAGATCGGGGCGGAGGGCGCGGAGCTGGGCGGCGCGGCGGAGCGAGCTGGTGCCGACGCGGGAGCCGGCCGGGAGCGCGGACAGGGCGCGGCCGACCAGGGCGTCGCGGGCGTCTTCGCGCTCCGGCACGGCGGCAAGAGTGAGGCCGGCGGGGAGTTCGGTGGGCATGTCCTTGAGGCTGTGCACGGCGAGGTCGATGGAGCCGGCCAGCAGCGCTTCTTCGATTTCCTTGGTGAACATGCCCTTGGTGCCGACCTGGGCGAGGGTGACGTCGAGCGTGCGGTCGCCCGTGGTGTGGATGATCTCGATGCGGATGGTTTCGCCGAGAGATTCCAGGCGCGCGGCGACCCAGCGCGCCTGCCACTGGGCGAGCGCCGAGCCGCGGGTGCCGATGGTCAGCATGGGCGGCTATTCTCCAATGCGGAACACCTTGCGGATGGCCCCGATTAACTGCAGGCCATCGGGCTGGGCTGCGAGGCGGCGCAGCTCGGAGATGGGGCCGTGGGCGATTTTGTTGACGATGCCGCGGGTGAGGTGGTCGATGGCTTCCTCCTGCTCGGGGGTGAGAGAGCCGAGGCGGCCGCGGTGGCGGGCAAGCTCGGCAGCGCGGAGAGCCTCGAGCTGTTCCTGGAGACTGATGATGGTGGGGGCGACCTCGCGGGCTTTGAGGCGGTCGATCATGCGCCCGGCTTCCTCGCTGACGATGCGCTCGGCTTCGAGCGCAATCTGGCGGCGGTTGCTGAGATTGCGGTCCACAACCTGCTGGAGGTCGTCGATGTCGTAGAGGAAGACGTTTTCCAGTTCGTTGACCGAGGGCTCGATGTTGCGGGGCACGGCGATGTCGATGAGGAAGACGGGGCGGTTGCGGCGGGCCTCGATGACGCGCTTGACCTGGTCGCGGGTGAGGATGAAGTGCGGGGCGCCGCTGGAGGCGATGACGATATCGACTTCCGGGAGCACGGAGGGGAAGCGGCTGTATTCGACGATGGTGCCCTGGAACAGGCGGGCCATTTCGAGGGCGCGCTCGGCGGTGCGGTTGGTGACCAGGATGCGCGTGACGCCGTTGCGGGCGAGGTGGCGGGCGGCGGCTTCCGACATTTTGCCGGCGCCGATGAGCATGATGGAGGTTTCTTTGAGGGAGCCGAAGATTTCGCGGGCCAGCTCGACGGCGGCGAAGCTGACCGAGACGGCGCTGGAGCCGATTTCGGTTTCCGTGCGGACGCGCTTGGCGACGTTGAAGGCGCGGGCGAGCAGGACGTCGAGGAAGCCGCTGGCGGCGCCGTGCTCCTTGGCCAGGGCGTAGGCGGCTTTGAGCTGGCCGAGGATCTGGGGTTCGCCGACGACCATGGAATCGAGGCTTGCGGCGACGCGGAACAGATGGCGGATGGCCTCTTCGCCGTCGTAGTGGTAGAGGAAGGGGCGGAACTGGCTGGCGTCGAGGCGGCGGATTTCGGCTAACACTTCGTCGACGGCAAGCTCGGCGTCGGCGGCATCGTCGGCGGCGACCGCGACTTCGACCCGGTTGCAGGTGGAAAGGATCATGGCCTCGGCAAATCCGGGGCGGCGGGTGAGGGTGGCCAGGGCGCCGGGGATCTCGGCGGGGTCGAAGGCGAGGCGCTCGCGGACTTCGACGGGGGCGCTCCGGTGGCTGAGGCCGGTGATGGAGAATTTCATGCGCTGCGTCTCACGTGGCGTGGGGTCAATGGAGTATGAGAGAACGCAGCCCGACGTGCGCGGCCCAGGTGAGGGCGGAGCAGCCGAGGACAGTGATGGCCATGTATGCGGCTTTCCGGCCGCGCCAGCCGGCGGTGGCGCGGAGAAAAACCATGGTGAGATAGAAAACCCAGGTGAGCAGCGAGAGGCCGATCTTCGGATCGGCGATCCAGCGCGTGCCCGATTCGATGAACGCCCAGGCGCTGCCGGCGATGACGCCGAGAGTGATGAAGACGAAGCCGAAGCCCATGGAGTTGGTGATCAGGTTGTCGAGCGTGGCCAGCGGGGGCAGGCGGTCGAAGAAGCCGGTGGGGCGTTTGCTTTTGAGCTGGCGCTCCTGGATGAGGTAGAAAACGGAGGCCAGGGCGGTGACCAGGAGTCCGACGTAGCCGAGCAGAACCATGACGACGTGGACGATCAGCCAGGCATCGCGGAGGCCGCTCGAGGGCCAGGAGGCGACCGGGGTTTCCATGGAGCCGATCTGGCTCATGAGAAAAACGAGCGGGAAGATGAACACGCCGGAGGAGGCGAACTGGTAGCGCCAGTAGAGAAAGAGGAAAGCGATGGAGATGAGCAGCGCGCAGAGCGAGACGCTTTCATAGAAGTTGTCGACCGGCAGGCGGCCGACGGCCATGGTGGTCTCGACCACCGAGACGAAGTGGAACAGCGCGGCGCAGCGGAAGGCGTTCAGCGCATAAGGAAAGAAAGCGGACTGGCGGCGCAGCGCCACGAGGATGGCGTGGACCAGGCCAAGGGAATAAAGCACGGTGGCCACACGGAGCCAGAGGACGGCCGTTTCGTGCATGCACAACCAGTATAGCGCCCGGGGGTATTGGGGCCTTTGAAGGCCGGAGAGTCCCTTGGAGATGGCTGCGATGCGGCAGCCTTCATCTTGCCCCCGCTGCGAGCGATGGTAACCGGCGCCGGTGAAGCGAGGGCCGGCCTGAGGCGATTCCCCTTCCGACCGCTGCGGGTAGGGCTGAGGCCATCAGAGGCAAGCGCGCGCGAATGGAGGAGATGAATGAATAGGGGGGCGCGACCTCGGGCGCGCCGGGTTTCCTCTAGCAGCGCCCTGCGAGATTCTCCGCCCTCGGGCCGGGGAACAACGAAGGCGAATCCGTTTGCGCCGAGCCGGGCTTCCGGGCTCACTTGAGGGCGTGTGGTGGACGGGCTCGCGACTGCGGCTTTGCCGGATCGGAATGCGGCGGGCCGCCTTTCGGGGCGCTCGGCGCGGGGCTTTCCGGTCCGCCATGCATGGGCGGGAAGCTGCCGCCGGGCTTCTGTGGTCTCATGAAGACCTCAATTTTGGCAAAACCAAGCTGCTCGGTCGAGAACGCGGCGAATCCGCCCGCGGTGAGGGTATCTATGGCGCGCTGAGCGTTGCCCGGCCTCAGATACGGATGCAGCGGGATGACGATGCGGTTGGACGATAGGCTCCCTTTACATAGTTCACGAGCGATTTCGGGCTCAAAGAATTCATATAGCGCCAGGTCGTCGGCCTGCGGAATCAGAATGCAGCCGTCGGCGCCAAGCTGGCTCAGGCGCCTCGACAGTCTGTTCCAATCCTCGTTGCGGTCGGTCAGGTGACGGTAGTCTTTCGTGATTGCCGCACCGGCGAGGACGGCCACCATCGCCGCCGCGAGCGGCTTGCAGCGCGGGATTGCCCAGAGCGTCGCGGCGCCTTCCGCTGACAGCAGCAAGAGGAAAGGCACCATGTAGATGACCTGGCGGATCGCAAAGAAGTAATGAAAGCTGGCATCGGCGGCAAGAGCGAGGAGGACGGAGGCTAGGACCGCCGTCAGTGCGGGCATTGCGGCGCGGCTGGACGGGTGCCGCATCATCGCAGCAACCGCGACGGCCGCCAGTAGGATCGCGGGAACGGCGGCTGGATAACCGTCCCCAAGGCACTCGCGGACCAGGACGGCAATCGGTGACCCATTCCATATCGACGGCGCCTGGCTGTGGTCGATAGTTTCACGCCAGTGCGCGCTTGCTGTCAGGAGCCAGGGAAGGAAGGACAATCCAGCGGATGCGTAAGCGGCCGACGTGAGCATACCGTGGCGGGTCCGACGGGTTTGCCAGACGTTCCAGGCCGCGAGCCCCAATGGTGCGAACACGGCGAACGGCTGGGTATAGGCTGCCGCCGCCAGCGATGCGGCGAGCGCCACGGCCCACGCGGCGCGGCCGGATTTGGCGAGCTGAAGCTGCGCAGCGGCGGCGGCCAGCGCCAGGAGCAAGGCCGGCATATACGGCCTTCCTTCCAGGGAGTATCGGACGGCGAGTGGGGAAAGCGCCCACAGCAGTGCTGCCAGGTTGACGGCCAACGGGCGCAGGCGAAGTTGTTTGCCGATGACGGTCAGCAACGGCACGCTCGCGGCGCCGGCAAGGGTGGAGAGTAGCCTTACGCTCCAGGCGCTTCGCCCGGCGATAGCGATGAGCCATTGCTGTTCGAGGTATCCGAGCGGCGCTCCACCGGCGTTTTGGAGGACGTAGTGGATCAGCGTCCGTATATTCCCTTTCGACGTCCCGTCGAGTTGAATCAGCTCGTCCAGCCAAAACGGCCTGCTACCGATGAGCGCCAGCAGGACGACGGTATAACTGGCGACCAGTACCGCTGCGATCGAACGTCGGCGGCGCACCGATGATGGACGGCTCAACGCGGCTTTTACTTCTCGCATGGCCGCCACCTCTATATTCGGGTTCCGGGCGCAGCTTCTCTTGCACATGGCGCCCAGGGGTCCGCGGAGACACCCTGGCCGGAACGGGGCGCTCTCCGTGGACCGTGCCGTGGGCCCCCGCCCAATTCGCCGCCGTGGAATGGACCGGTATGTAGGCTACTGGCGGCGTGTGGATCTGGTCTGTGTGCGCCACCGGCTTTGTTGTGGTCGTATTTCATTCGGTGCCATGCGCGGCCCCGCGTTGACGCCTTCGGGGGAACTGCGCCCTGGGTTCGCTAGCCGCTTGCCATTCTAATCGTACACAGAGCGTTGGCCGGTCCGCCGAAGGCCGCAATATCGACGGGCGCGGTGGCGCGGCCGCACGTCCGCCTCCATTGGCCCGAGGCCGGCGTGGTCAGGGACCGCCGCTGTTGTCCTCCGTGGCCGTTCTGGCGTTGAAACGCGGCGCGGAGAGCCGCGTCAACCCGGCGTTTAAATTGGGACTCGCTGCCCGCACCGAGCCGGTGCTCCCTGAGTTCACCTGGGTCGTTTGTCGATCGCTTAGCAGGCGGCTTGCTTCAGGTGAGTAGTCCGTCCGGCTGCTGCGATGTACGGTTCAATGGCACACCCGAGCGAATCGTGCGCCGCCGCTGGTCCCGCGGACTGGCGGCGCAGCGCCACGAGGATGGCGTGGAGCAGGGCAAGGGAATACACGGAGCCAGAGAACGGCCGTTTCGTGCATGCACACCAGTATAGCGCCCGGGGGTGAGAGACCCTTTGCGCGCAGCGAGCGCGGGAAGAGGGCGGGCGAGTTGAGCGACAATGCGGGAAACCGGCGGCCGGGGGCGGCGGCCGGGAGTCAGAAAAATCAAGGGAGGAATGAGCAATGAAGGACAGATTTCTGGAAGGCCGCGTGGCGATTGTGACCGGAGGGACGAAAGGGACCGGGCGGGCGGTGGCGTGGGCGCTGGCCGAGGCGGGAGCGAGCGTGGCGATCGGTGCGCGCACGGCGGGGGCTCCGGAGCGTGTGGCCGGAGAGATCCGGCAGGAGCTGGCCGAGCGCGTGGGAGCGGAAAAAGCGGCCGCGCAGCGCATCGCCGGGGCGCGTCTGGATGCCGGAAACAGCGCCGGGGTTACAAAATTCTTCGAATTTGTCGATACAGAACTTGGTGGCGTTGACATTCTCGTGAACAATGCGGGAATCGGAATTTTTGGCAGTACCGCCAGCTTGAGCGTGGAGCAGTGGGACTCGGTGATCGCGACGAACCTTTCGGGGGCGTTTTATGCGAGCCGGGAGGCGCTGGCGAGATTCCGGCAGCGGGGCGGCGGCACGATCATCAACGTGAGCAGCCTGGCGGGGAAAAATCCGTTTGCCGGCGGCGCGGCTTATAACGCATCGAAGTTTGGGATGAACGGATTCAGCGAGGCGATGATGCTGGACCATCGCCAGGAGAACGTGAGGGTGAGCTATATCATGCCGGGCAGTGTGGACACCGAATTCGGCGCGAACCGAACGGGAGCGAGTTGGAAAATCGCGCCGGAGGATATCGCGGAAATTACGCTGATGCTGCTGCGGATGCCGGCGAGGACTTTAGTGAGCCGGGTGGAAGTAAGGCCCTCGAGGCCGGGTAAGTAAGCAAACAGACGGGCGGGATGGGGAGAAACCGATTGGCACGCGAGTTGCACATAAGAAGGACGGTAGTTGAGTTGGGAAAGAGGCACAATATGATCCGAATGAATGTCCCCTTGGATCCAACCAGGACGGGGCAGGCGGCGGAAAGCCTGGAGACGAGCCTTCAGCGGCTGATCGTCGGCCAGGACGAAGCCATCGAGCAGATCGTGAACATCTATCAGATGTACATGACGGGGATGACCGCGCCGGGCCGTCCGGTGGGCAACTTCCTGTTCCTGGGGCCTACGGGCTCGGGGAAGACGCGGATCGTAGAGGCTACCGCCGAGTGCCTGGTGAAAAATCCGCGGGCGGTGATCAAAATCGATTGCGCCGAGTTCCAACACAGCCACGAGATTGCCAAGCTGATCGGCTCGCCTCCGGGATATCTGGGGCATCGCGAGACGCATCCCCTGCTCAGCCAGGAGATGTTGAATCAGTACCAGAATGAAACGTGCAAGCTCAGTTTTGTACTGTTCGACGAAATCGAGAAAGCCAGCGACGCATTATGGAACCTGCTGCTGGGGATACTCGACAAGGCGACGCTGACGCTGGGCGACAACCGGAAAGTGGACTTCTCCAAGGCTCTGATCTTCATGACCAGCAATCTGGGAGCGTCGGAGATGAGCGCGCTGATGAGCCCGAAGCTGGGCTTTCACGCCCCGGCGGAAAAAGGCCCGATGGTGGTGGACGATAAGATGAACGGGAAGCTGTCGCGAAGCGGCACGGAAGCGGCGCGGCGGAAATTCACGCCCGAGTTCATCAACCGGCTGGACAAGATTGTGACGTTCCATCCCCTGGGCACGTCAGAACTGCGCAAGATTCTCGATATCGAACTGGGGCAGGTGCAGCAAAGAGTGTTCAACACGTCGGCCGAGCGCGCCTTCGTGTTCCGGGTGAGCGAGCCGGCGCGGGAGTTCCTGTTGACCGAGGGGACCGATATCAAGTACGGAGCGCGGCACCTGAAGCGGGCCATCGAGCGGCTGCTGGTTCAGCCCATGGCCAACCTGATGGCCACCGACCAGGTGGAAGGCGGCGACTTCATCCGGGTGGACTTCGACGGAGACCTGAAGCGGCTGACATTCCTGAAAGAAGCACAGGGACTCGAAGTACACGCGATGGCGGAGATGGCGGAGATGCCGGTGGCGATGCCGGCGGCGGCCCTGGCCAGTGTCGCATTACCGGACAACACGCGCACCCAAAGCGCGCGCTCATCCAAGCGGAGTTGATGGCGGGCCGGCGCGGCCCTGAGTCATCTGGCTCAGGCCGCGCACTCTCCACGACCCAACTGCAGCGAATAATCCACTTCGTCGCCCCAGTCGCGGAACATGTCGTCCTCACCGGCCGGCGGCTTGCTCAAGTCGGCGATCAGTCCTCGAAATGTTTCCACCTTATGGCGCACCACGTAGTTGCGGAAGGACTCTTCGGCCGAGCGGTGCGCGATGAAGTGCTCGAGGATGCGATCGACGGCCGTCGGGATCAGGCGCGCGGGCAGGCTCTGGATCGCCAGGCCGAAGCGCATGATACCTTCTGAATCGGCGCCCCCGCCGAGCAGCATCTGATAGTAGGGAACCTCGCGCCCGTCGATCTTGCGGGCGTTTCCATAAAAACCCAGGTCGCCGGTCCAGTGCTGCCCGCAGGCGTTCGGGCAGCCGCTGATGTTGATGGACAAGGCGCGCACGGCCGGATGAGTGTGCTCGCTCACTGAGGCGGAGAGAGCAGCGCCGAGGTTCATGGACTTGGTGAGCGCGAGGTTGCAACTGTAAGCGCCGGGGCAGCTTGTGACGTCGGCGATTTCGCCGGCGCCGGATTGGGCCAGGCCGATGAGGCGCAGCGCGGCATAGACGCGCTTCAGGCTGTGCACCGGCAGCCAGGCGAGGTGAAGATCCTGATCGACGGCGAAGCGCAGCAGGCCGTCGCCGGCACGGGAGGCCAGATCGGCCAGACCGCGCATCTGCCGGGCGGTGAGGTTGCCCTGGGGCGTACGCACGGTGACGATGGCGTAGCCGGACTGGCGCTGCTCCTGGACGTTGGTTTCAAGCCAGCGGTCGAATTCGGGGTCTGCGGCGTGGCTGGCGCCGGCTATGGGGAGACCTGCTCCCGTACCATGCGGTGGTGGTGCTGCTTGAAAACCACCAAATCCTTCGGGGATGCGTTCGGGTGTGGCAATGCCGCCGCCGGCCAGGACTTCGTGGTAGGCCTTGTCGATTTCCTCACGGACCCAGTCGAAGCCGCGCTCGCGGATGATGAATTTGAAACGCGCCTTGTTCTTATTTTTGCGGTTGCCGTACTGATTGAAGACGCGCAGGACGGCTTCGATGCGGCCAACGATGAGATCGGCGGGGATGAATTCGTCGAGCAGATGGGCTTCGCTCGGCAGGGGTCCGAGGCCACCGCCGACCACCATGCGGAAGCCGGGCCGGCCGTCGCGGAGGACGGCGCGCAGACCGACGTCGTGGATGGAGGTGAGCATGCAATCGTCGGGGCAGGCCGAGAGTGCGATCTTGAACTTCCGGGGCATCGCGTCGGTGAGCTCTTTGTGCAGGAAAGCGAAGGCCAGTTTGCGGGCGTAGGGCTGCACGTCGAAGGCTTCGCCGGGAAGCAGGCCACTCAGCGGGCAGGCGGTGACGTTGCGGACGGTGTTGTAGCAGGCTTCCCGCGTGGTGAGGCGGAAATCGGCCAGACGGTGCAGAAGGTCGGGGACGCGGGCCAGCGGGACAAAGTGATACTGCACGTTCTGACGCGTGGTGAGATGGGCTTTGCCGCCGCCGAAATCCTCGGCGATTTCGGCGAGGGCGAGCATCTGGGCGGCCGTGACGGTGCCGCCGGGGACCTTGGTGCGGACCATCTGGACGCCCAGTTGGCGCTGGCCGTAAATGCCGCGGCGGAGGCGGTGGGGACGGAACTGGTCGTCGTTGAGCTCGCCCGAGAGGTAGCGGTTGGCCTGGAGGCGG
>DAIDHC010000022.1 GCA_027452065.1 Bryobacterales bacterium | reverse complement strand
CAGCTCCGCTAAAGCTTCGTCGGTTTTACCGGCTCGGAGGAGGGCCAGACCGTAGTTGAGCTGTTCGCGCGTGGATTCCGGAGCGAGCGCGAGTGCCTTGCGGAACTGTTCCACAGCTTCCACCTGGGTGGTGGGATTTTCGTAGAAAGCCTTGCCCAGATTGCGGTAACGCCAGAGCTGTTCGTCATTGCTCCGGCTACCCTGCGCCAGACAGAGTACGACACACAAGGTGAGAGCCGGGGTCCGCATGGAAGCAAATATCGACTGATTGTACTCCTGCGTCGCTTCGGACGCAGTAGTGTTTTTGTATTACTCCCCACGCTGGACGATTGTCGAGTCCGGCGGTGGGCGGTAAGGTGAAGCGGCTTCACGGCGGCCGGCGGGTACGAAGGAGGGCGAATGCGAAGAGGCTGTAAAAATGTTGTAAAAAGCGCGTCCGGTGTGTGCCCGCGGTGGGGACAGTCCGATAGAGTGCGAGTTGAGCTCTGGAGGATCCCATGCACAACTGTTTCGACTCTTCCCTGGTCCGCAGGTCGCAAATGCTGATAATTGCCGCGGCATTCGCCGGCCTGAACGCTTCGGCGCAACACTACACGCAGACGAACCTGGCATCGGGCACGGCGAACGCCGCTCCGGTGACCGATTCGCACTTGAGTAATCCTTGGGGGCTCTCGCGCTCATCGGGCGGTCCGTGGTGGGTGGCCGATGCCGGGAGCGGGCTTTCCACGCTCTATGACGGAACCGGCGCCGTGATTCCGCTGGTGGTAACGATTCCGGGTGGAACGCCGATTGCAACGATCTTCAACGGGACCGGCGGATTCGCGCTTGCGGGTGGCAAGTCGCCGCTGTTCTTATTCGCTTCTTCGAGCGGCATCATCTCGGGCTGGGCATCGGGCGATTCGGCGGCGACGGTGCTGGTGAGCAACCCGGGCTCGGATTACCGCGGGCTGGCGATCGCCTCGATGGGAGGACAGAACTACCTTTACGCGGCCGACTTCAAGAACGGGCGCATCGACGTGTTCGACACGAACATGCAGCTATTGCGCTACACGCGACCGGGGGTGACGGACAACTGGTTCACCAACTATCCGGGCTCCGGTTCGGGCTTCACGCCTTACAACATGCAGAATATCGGCAACACGCTGTACATCACCTTCGCCCAACGCGACCCGCGCAACGGCTTCGAGGTGAGGGGGGCGGGCATGGGATTCGTGGCTTCCTATACTCCGGACGGGAAGCTGGTGCGCAGCTTTGCGACGGGTAGCTGGCTGAATGTGCCGTGGGGCATTGCGCTGGCGCCGTGCGACTTCGGCGCTTTCAGCCACGATTTGCTGGTGGGGCAGTTCGGCAGCGGGCAGATTGTGGCGTACAACATCAGCACCGGCAACATGGACGGCATGTTCCTGGATGCGTCCGGAAATCCGATCAGCATTCCGGGGCTATGGGCGTTGAGTTTTGGCGGGGGAAATTCGAAATCCGGGCCCGCCAATTCGTTGTACTTCACCGCGTTGGGACAGAACTTGTTCGGGACGCTGACTGCCGAGGCGACCGACCAGGTGCTGGGCAACGGGAACTGAGTCCGGAAGGCGGCCGGGGAGGGTATCGAGGCGCCAGCCCCGGCCGCCGGATCGGATTCGAGGCCTTTACAAAACCTGAAGTTTAAGCGTTTTTCAGCATGCTAATCTCGGAGCGTGCGATTGTTGATGGTTGACGACGACGCCGAATTGTGTTCCTTGTTGAGCGAGTTTCTGCGGCGCGAAGGCTACGGCGTGCAGTGCGAGAACGACGGGCGGACGGGGATTGAGCAGGCGCTGGCGGGGGGCTACGATCTCGTCGTACTGGACGTGATGCTGCCGGACCTGGACGGGTTCGAAATTCTGAAGCGGATCCGGGCGCAGAGCCAGGTGCCGGTGCTCATGCTGACGGCGCGGGGCGAGGATGTGGACCGGATTGTGGGCCTCGAGCTGGGGGCGGACGATTACCTGTCCAAGCCTTTCAACCCGCGCGAGCTGGCGGCACGGATCCGGGCGATTCTGCGGCGGGTGGACCAGCAGCCGGCGGGACGGCTGGAGGTGAACGGCGTAAGCCTGGACTCGGGGAGCCGCCACGTGTCCTGCGACGGGCTGCCGGTGGAGCTGACGACGCTGGAGTTCTCGATTCTCGAGATGCTGATGCGGGCGGCGGGGCGGGTGGTTTCGCGCGATGCGCTGATGGAGGGATTGTACAACCGCAAGGCAACGCCTTATGACCGTTCGGTGGACATGCACGTCAGCCATCTGCGGCGGAAGCTGGAGGGCAGCCGCCCGCTGATCAAGACGATCCGCGGGGTGGGCTACCAGTTCTGCCGGACGCAGGAAGAAGGGGTTCAGGTATGAGAAGCCTGTTCACCAAGATCCTGGTGTGGTTTCTGGCGACGACGTTCATCACCAGCCTGGGGGTGGCGATCACCAGCGCATTGATCTTCGAGGCGTCGGAGCCGAGGCGGCCGCCGTTTCTGTTTTTCATGGCGAGGCAGTTGGACGAGGCGCGGGGGGCTTGGGAATCCGGAGGTGCCCCGGCGCTGGCAAAAGTGATCGACCGGCTGCGGCATTCGGACCGGTCGGACGTATTCTTTACCGATGCCGCGGGCCGGGACCTGCTGACGGGGAAGGACTACTCGCGATACTTGCCGGGGACGCCGCGGCCATTGCTGGGCATCCTGGGCCGGCGGCCGCTGGCGCATCCGTCAGCCGACGGGCGGTATGTGCTGATACTTCTGGGGCCGCGGCGGCCGGGGCCATTCTGGTTTCTGCGGGCGCAACATTTGTGGGTGCTGGCGTTGGCGGTGCTGCTTTGTTACGGGCTGGCGTATCACCTGACCTCGCCGGTAAGAAAGCTGCAGCGGGCCGTAGACCGGTTCGGACGGGGAGATTTCTCGGCGCGCGCCGGATCGCGGCGGGGCGACGAGCTGGGCGAGTTGGCGCGAACGTTCGACCAGATGGCAGACCGGATCGAGACGCTGCTGACAGCAGAGCGGCGGCTGCTGCTGGACATATCGCACGAGCTGCGGAGCCCTCTGGCGCGGCTCAGCGTGGCCGTGGAGCTGGCCCGCTCCGACAGCGACCCAAAGCCGACACTGGACCGGATCCAGCGCGAAGCGGACCGGCTGAACGAGTTGATTGGCGGGCTGCTCGAAGTGACGCGGGCCGAGGGCGACCCGGCGGTGAAGCGCCGCGAGCCGCTACAACTGGACGAGTTGGTTTCGCAGATTGTGGACAATTGCCGGATCGAGGCAACGGCCAAGGACTGCTCGCTGCGGCTATTGCATTGCGAAGAAGTTGACCTTGTAGGCGACGCGGAACTGCTGCGGCGGGCGATTGAAAACGTGGTCCGCAACGCGATTCGCTATGCACCGCATCAGACGGCAGTGGAGATTTCACTCGCGCGGCAGGAGCAGGCGGCGGTGGTGCTGGTGCGCGACTACGGCCCGGGCGTGCCCGGAGAATCGCTTCAGCGGATTTTCGATCCGTTCTACCGGGTAGACACGGCACGGGGGCGCAACAGCGGCGGCGTTGGTCTCGGGCTGTCGATCGCGCGGAGGGCGGTGGAACTGCATGGCGGCAAGCTGAGCGCTCGCAACGTCGAGCCCGGGCTGGAGGTGGCGCTGCGGATTCCGCTACTCCGGATTGAGCATTTTGATGCCGCCCGGCAGCGTGAAAAGGCTGTCGGATAGAGGCTGGTCGATGCGCACGTCAGTGGAGTACATCTGGTACACCTTCTCGCCATCGCGGCTGCGCTGGATCGAGTAGGGCCACTGCACGCCGTTTCCGACGTCGCGATACTTGGCAAACACGGTCACCTCCTCGTTCATGTCTCCGGTGACGGCATTGCGGCGGCGGAAAAGCTGGCGGACGGGAAGGTGGTTGTACCGATCGATATAGACGGTGGTGACTCGGTTCTGGCTGTCGGTGATGTCCAGGATGTCGACCGGCCGGTTCTCCCAGAGATCGCCACCCTTATACTCGACCAGCAGCCCGGGCTCCTTGAGCCGCTGGCGGAGGATATAGAAAATGTCGTGCAGGGCGGAGTCGGAGAAGCGGTCGAAGCGCTCTTTGGAGAGGGGCCGGGCGCCGCGATAGGTGATGTCGTAGCCCTCTCGCTCGGTGAACAGGACTGCGCCGTTCTCTTCCTTTTTCTTGCCGAAGCTCTCGCGCTCGCGCACGCTGAGTTTGCCGTTGAGAGGCGCGTCCAGATATTCGGTGTAGATGATGGCGCGCTCGAGACCGTTGATGTCCTCGCGGTAAAAGGAGAAGACCATGCCGGCCTCGACACGGTTCTTCACGGAAAGAAAGTGATCGCCGCCGAGGGCCTCGATGCACTGGTCGAGAACCTTCTTTCCCTTTTCCTGGATGGATTTTACGTAGTCCTGACCGATGAGCGTGACCGCCATCATGGGAACGAGCAGCGCTCGGATTGCCGTCTTCATGGTTTCTTGTTGAGGTCTTCCCGGGTGACTCCCGAATTGATGGTGAACTGCTGAATGGCGACGTCGGCGAACTTTTTCCCGTTCTGATGAATGACGAGGTGGAACGGCGCCTTAATGCCATGGACGTCGCGCCAGTCTTCCAGGGTTTCGGTGACCTGGGAGGGACCACCCATGCCCTCGCCCTGATAATGCAACTGCGCCGGAAGGCCGGAGGCGGGATCGAGATCGACCTGGACGCGCTGGCCGGCGGGGCCGCTGATGTCGATGGAATTCGCGCCGGAGGCGGTGAGCGTCCTGTCGCTCGCGCGGTCGCTGAGCGCGAGCGGGTATAACTGACGGAAGATCTCGCCGCGGACCTGTTCGAGCACGGCCGGGTTCAGGGCGCCTGAGCCCTGCGGCGACGCCATCCAGCCGGCCTTGCCGTCCGAAAAGACCGACTGTTTTCCGAAGGGCGCGTCGAGATCCTGGCGGAGCGTCGAGGGAGCGATGAATGTATTTCGCTGGGTGACGGCCATCGGAGGTCCGCCGGTTTCCAGTTGCACTTTTGCCTCGAAGGAAGTGTCTTTTATGCCCGCCAGGCGCTCAGCTCCGCCTAGGGACTGCTGCATGCGTTCAATGAGCGCGCGGCCGCGCTGCCGGGCACCGGCGTCCGCCTCCGGCGCCGGTGGTTGATCGGCGGGGATGGTGAGGTCTATCGGGTGGATGGGCAGGCCGAGCGCGGACAGCGGCGTTCCAAAATCCTTCGGATTGCCGACGGCGACGATAGTGAACGTGGCGGGATCGAAGTAGCGCCTGGCGACGCGCAGAACGTCCTGGCGGGTGACCTCCGAGACACCCTTTTGATAGGCGAAGATGAAGTCCCGCGGGTAGCCGAAGTACTCGTAGGTCAGCAGGCGATTGAGAGTTTTGCTGGGCCGGTCAAAGAAAAAGACGAAGCTGTTTAAGACGCTGTCCTTGGCCGTTTTGAGCTCGGCGTCGGTGACCTCTGCGGTGCGAAGCTTTTCCACTTCGGCCTTGACGGCGGCGATGGTAGCCTCGGTGTCCTTCGATTGGGTGCTGCCGGCGATGCGGAACAGGCCCGGGTGATCATAGTCGGCGTTCCAACTGGCCCCGATGTCGTAGGCGTAGCCGAGGCGGGTGCGCACTTCCTTCACCAGACGGCTGGAGAAGCCGCCGCCCAGAATGTCGGCGGCTACCGAGAGCGCCGGAAAGTCGGGGTCGCGCAATTGGCCGCCTAGGCTGCCAATCTCAAAGAAGGTTTGCGTGACGTCGGATTTTTCGGCGAGATAGACGCCGGCGACGTTTCGCGGTTGGACGGGAGGGAACTGGGGGACGGCTGACTGCCGGACGGTCCAACCGCCGAAGGCTTCGGCGAGTTGACGCTTCATCTCGTCAGGGGAGAAGTCTCCGTACACGGCGAGCATGACGTTGGCTGGGAAGAAATAGCGATTGTAGAAGGCCTGGACGTCAGCGCGCTGGATGTGATCCAGGTCCGAGTAGTTCACGTCCCAGCCGTAGGGAGTGTCCTTGCCGTAGAGAGTATTGGCGAACTCGCGAGAGGCGATGGAGCCGGCGTCGTCGTTGCGGCGGGCGATGGCGCTGCGCCACTGCGTTTTTGCCAGATCGAGCTTGTCCTGGCGGAACTCGGGTCCGGTGAGGACGTCGCGGAAGATGGCCAGCACTTCGGCGGTATTTTCTTTAAGGCAGGAAAACGAGACGCTGCCGCTGCTCTCCCCGATGTCGCTTTCCACGGAGGCGGCGACGTTTTCGAGCTCGACGTCGAGCTCGTCCCCGGTCTTGGCATGCGTGCCGCCGCTGCGCAACAGGCTGCCGGTCATGTCGGCGAGGCCGTGCTTGCCGGCTGGGTCGAACAGGTTGCCCGTTCGCACAAGCGCGACGCCATTGACCAGGGGCAGCTCATGATTGGGCAGGAGGTAGACGCGCATGCCGTTGGGCATCGTATAGACCTCCGGCTTGGGAAGAGTGATGGGTTTGAGTGGAGGGTATTTGAGATCCCGGTACGAGGGAACGGGCGAGGTCTTATTTCCGGAGTGGTTTGCCGGCGGGGCTCCGAACGCCAGCAAGGGAAGCGCGGCCAACCAGCCGAGGCGTTTCAATTGGAGCCTCCCTTGTCCGGGGCGGGAGCTTCGATGTAAGCAACGGTCCGGCTGTCGGGAATCAGGTACTGGCGGGCGACGCGCTGGACGTCGGCGCGGGTGACCTTGTCGATCTCGTCGATATCGGTGAACAACCGGCGCCAGTCGCCGTAGTTGGCCGAGTACGAGGCGACTTCGCCGGCCAGGCCGGCGTTGCTGTCCAGGCGGCGGATCAGCGAGGCGCGCACCTTCGTTTTCACCCGGCGCAAGGCTTCTTCGTCGACACCCTCGCTTTTGACGCGCTCGATGATTTCATAGCAGGCCTTCTCGTTGTCTTCGACGGTGTGGCCGAGATTGGGAATGAGGTAGAAGACGAAAAGATTCGGATATTTCTCGCCGGGGAAACTGGGCGCGGCGAACGCACCGAGGGCGAGCTTTCTGTCCCGCACGAGTTCCCGATAAAGGATCGACGTGCGGCCGCCGGAGAGAATCTCGCCGAGCACATCGAGAGCCGGATCGTCCTTGGAGTACTGGCTGGGGCGTTTGTAGGCCAGGGCGAGGATGGGTTGCGACGGAGTGTCGACCCGGACGCGCTTCTCGCCGGTCTGTTTCGGCTCGACGGTTGTTACCACGGGAGGTAATGGGCCGGGCGGAATGCGGGAAAAATACTCGGCTGCGAGGCGTCTGGCTTGTGCCGGATCGACGTCGCCGGCGATGCCGACGGTGATGTTGGAAGGCCGGTAATAGGTCCGGTAAAACTGGAGCGCGTCCTTCAGCCTGAGATTCTCGATGTCGCTCGACCAGCCGGCGGCGCTTACGCGGTAGGGATGGGCGGCGAAGGCGGTGGCCTGAAGCATTTCGACCAGCCGGCCTTGAGGGCTGGACTCGATGCGCATCCGCCGCTCCTCACCGACGACGTCGCGCTCCTTGTAGAACTCGCGGAACACGGGATCGAGGAAGCGGTCGGATTCGAGAAGGAACCAAAGCTCGATGCGATTCGAGGGCAGGCTGTAAAAGTATTCGGTCGAGTCCTCGCCGGTCTGAGCGTTGAGGCCGGCGCCGCCGTTCTCTTCGATAATGCGGGGAAAGGCATTCGGCTCGACGTAGGATTCGGCTTTGGCCATGGCGGATTTGAGCTGGTCCTGAAGGGCGGCGAGTTTCTTGGGATCGGCGCGAAAGGCCTTGTTCCGTTCGGCGTCGTAGGCGTCGTAGATCTGCTCGACCTGCTCCATGGCCGCCTTTTCGGCCGGGTAGTTCCGGGTCCCGATGGTGGTGGTGCCTTTGAACGCCATGTGCTCGAACATGTGGGCGAGGCCGGATTTGCCTGCGGGGTTGTCCACCGAGCCGGAGTTGACGTAGGAGTGGAACGACACCACGGGAGCGTCGTGGCGCTCGACGACGATGAAATGCATTCCGTTGGGGAGGGAGAACTCGGTCACGCGTTTTTCGAATTCCGTCAGGGACTGTGCGAGAAGGGGAATGCAGCCTGCCAGGAGGGACAAGGCGGCCGCAGCGATACGCGCGGCGAGGCGCGGTCGGTATAAAGACATGATCAGACTCAACTGTACAAATTGTAGAACGGACCGCCAGGCGCTTTATTCGTAGCGGAGGGCATCAACGGGGTCGAGCCGTGCTGCTTTGTTAGCCGGCCAGATGCCGAAGAAGAGACCGACGCCGACGGAGACGACAACTCCGAGCACGGCGGCCCAGGCCGGAACCACGGTGGGAAGGCTGGGAAAGATCATGCGGCAGGCGAGCGACATGCCGTAGCCGAGGCTCATCCCCACGAGACCGCCGAGGCCGGTGAGGACGACGGCTTCGGTGAGGAACTGGAGAATGATGTCGCTGCGGCGGGCGCCGATAGCCTTGCGGACCCCGATCTCGCGGGTGCGCTCGGTGACCGAGACGAGCATGATGTTCATCACGCCAATGCCGCCGACCAGCAGGCCGATGGAGCTCAATACGACCATCACCAGGGCCACCATGCCGGTAACGTTGTGAAACTGGTCAACCATCTGCTGGGACGTGGAGATGGCAAAGTTATCGGGCTTGTTGTAGGGGACGCGCCGTTGGACGCGGAGCGCGGCACGCGCCTGGTCGATGGCGGTGGGAAGCATGCCGGGCTCAGCGGTGATGATGAGCATGTTTTCCTTGGCGTTGGGAAACAACTTGCGCATGCTGAAGTAAGGCAACAGAATGCGGGCGTCATTCTGGCCGGGGAACGAAGCGGCCGGGCGCTTCATCACGCCGACGATCTGAAACTGGTGGCCGTTGACCTCGATCCATTTGCCGATGGGGTCCTCGCCCGACATCAGCGCCAGAGGCACGTCTTCGCCGACTACGGCGACGGGCATGCGATGGCGGCTTTCGTTGTCGGTGAAAAAGCGGCCCTCCTTCATCTCCGAGTAGCCGCCGGAAATGTAGGCCTCCTCGGTGCCTCCGATATCGACATCGAACATCTCGTTGCCTTTGTAGCGGGCCGTGTCGATGCTAGGTCCGGTGAATCCGCCGGGGAACAGGTAGGGGCTGACGTGTGTCACCGCCGGACAACGCTCGGCGACGGCCACGCCATCCTCGTAGGAGAGCGGCTTGCGCTGGAGTTCTTCGGGGGTGAGGCGTCCGCGAAAACCGGGCTCGAACTTGAAGACGATGGCGGCATTCGTGCCCATGCTGCTGAGGACGCCGGTGATGGCTCCGTCGAGGCCGGCGATGATGGAGCCGACGCCGATGATGGTTCCGGTGCCGATAATGACGCCGAGCACAGTGAGAAACGACCGCATTTTATGCTCGCGGACCGTGTTGAGCGCGAGGCCGATTCCGGCGGTGAGAGAGACCCAGGTCATGTCAGTTCTCCGCCCTCAACGCCTCGATCGGATCGAGTTTTGAGGCACGCTGCGCGGGATAGATGCCGAAGAACAACCCCACGGTCATCGAGAGGCTGACGCCGATGACGACAGCCGAGACGGGGACGTCCATGGGTACGGGCGTCAACTTTCTCACCAGCATGGCCACGGTCCAGGAGAGCACAACGCCAATGACGCCGCCGCTGCCGGCAAGCATAGAGGACTCGACGAGAAACTGATTGAGGATGTCCTGGCGGCGTGCGCCGACCGACTTGCGGATGCCGATCTCCCGGGTCCGCTCCGACACGACGGCGAGCATGATGTTCATGATGACGACGCCGCCGACCACCATAAAGACGGAAACAACGGCCACGGCGGTGGCGGCGATGGCTCCGGTAAGGCGGTCCCAGGCGCTGACAATGGCGTCGGAGGAGATGACGGCAAAGGTGTCGTCCTGCCCGGGGCGGAGGTGCCGGTAGGCGCGAAGGAGCATGCGGGCCTCGTCCTGCGCCTGCTCCATGACCTCGCGGCTCTGGGCTTTGGCCAGGTAGCTGATGCCCGAGCGCGAGCCGTAGATCTGAAAATAGATTCCCGAGGGCACGATAACGAAATTGTCCAACGACTGGCCGAAGACGCTGCCTTTCGGCTTGGCGACGCCGATGACGGTGAAGGGCCGGCCATCGACCTTGACCGTCTTTCCGACGGGATCGACATCGGGAAAAAACCGTTTCCGGATGTCGGCGCCCAAGACGGCCACGGCAACGCGCCGGCGGTCCTCGGCCTCGATCAGGAACCGTCCGTTGGTGATGTCGACGTTGTTGAGGACGCCAAAATCAGCGGTGACGCCGTCCAGATCGACGCCGTCGAGGCTCTCGTTGCCGGCGACGACTTTGACCTGGCGCTGGGCCTGAAGGCCAATGGCCTTGACGAGGGTGACGTGAGTGCGCAGGAATTCGTACTCGTCGACGCTGAGCTGAGGATTCTTTTTCTGAAACTCGAGGAATTTCTTCGGGTCGAAATTGCCCAGAAACGCCATCCGGACGACGCGGAAACCGTCGGCGCCGAGGCTGGAGACGTTGTTGGCGATGTAGATGTCC
This sequence comes from Bryobacterales bacterium, assembly GCA_027452065.1. Taxonomy (GTDB): domain Bacteria; phylum Acidobacteriota; class Terriglobia; order Bryobacterales; family Bryobacteraceae; genus JAJYKC01. Next base: position 1,984 of record DAIDHC010000022.1, on the reverse strand, counting down.
ATGCCGTGGATGATGGACATGACGGCGATGAGCGTGGTGGTGGCGAGAATGATGCCCAGCAACGTGAGGAAACTGCGCAGCTTGCTGGACTGCAGGGAATCCCATGCCACCCATGCCGATTCCCAGAACGAGGCTGTCCGATTCATAATCCCCCGGCTCCCATCCATTTAGCCTACGAAACTCGGGGCGGCCCGGTTCCCGGTTTTCTTCAACCAGCCGGCCAGCGCCTCATCCACCCAGAAGCGGGGCCGGCGCCGGGAGAGGAACCCCAGGTGGCCGCCGTGCGCCGTGGCGAGGAGGGTAAGCGCCCGGTTGCGGCGAAAGGCCGGGTGGTCATAGACGCGGAAGGGGATCAGGGGGTCGTCCTGCGCCTGGATGAGGAGGGTGGGAATGCGAATATCGTCGAGGAACTGGTTGGAAGATTGAGTAGCGTAGTAGCGGGCAGCGGTGCCGAAGCCGAACGAAGGGGCGGTGAACCGATCGTCGAAATCGTAGATGGTCCGGACGGCGTCGAGTTCGGCCACCGGAAACAAGCCGGGACAGAGCGCCTCCTTGCGGCGGACGCGGTCCTTCAGGCGTGAGAGAAAGCGGCGGGCGTAGAGGACGTTGGCGGGACGCTTGAGCTGCTCGACGCAGGCGGCCAGATCGATAGGAACGGAGACGGCACAGACGGCGGCGATCCTTTCGCGGCCGGCCCGGCCAAGCTCTCCGGCGAGCTTGAGGGCGACGTTGCCGCCGAGAGAATATCCGACAACGTACAGAGGACCGCGGCCTTCTCCGAGCAGCGTATCGATGACGGCCAACAAGTCGGAGGTGAGGCCGGAATGGTAGAGCGTGCTGCCGCTCACGGCTTCGGTACCGCCGCAACTGCGGAGATTCATGCGGTGCGTGGCGAAGCCGGCCAGGAGAGCGGCTTGGGCGGCGCTCTGCGCATAGCCGGCTTCGCTCGAACCTTCGAGGCCGTGAACGAGGATCAGTTCACCGAGAGGGACGGACGCCGGGGCCTGGGAGTGGACCAGAATGCGGACGCCGGGCTCGGTGTCGAAGTAGCGGGCACGAACGGGAAAACGGACGGTGTCGAGGTTCCGGGGCCAGTAATTACCCGCGATGGTCAGCAGGTGAGGATTCGGGAGAACGGGGACGAACGGCTCCAAAACACTATTCTAGCCGCTCGTTCCCGCCGTTTCACGACACCCTGCACGGATCAGGCCACAGGACCGGGTGCACCGCCGCGGCGCGTCAGTTCCTCGGCCATGATGATGGCCTCGGCAAGGTCGCGCATCGGGCGCCGGAGGCGGCGGCTCTCGTTGCGCAGCCGGAGGTACGCTTCTTCCTCGCTGAGTTGGTGGCGTTGTTGGAGGATTCCCTTGGCGCGCTCAACCAGCTTACGGGTTTCGAGCTGGCGCTTCATTTCCTGCGTCTCTTCGATCAGCTTCTCGTTCTGCTGGGCCAGACTGGATTTCATGATCGCCCCGCCCATCTGTTCACCGATAAAGGTCAACAGCGAGATCTCATCGGCGGTATGGCGGTGCTTCTGGCGGTGATGCACGTTGATGACGCCGATGAGGTCACCCCCACTGACCAGCGGAACCGAGAGAAACGCCTCATAGGTGTCTTCGATGAGGGACTGTTGCAGCTTGAACCGGGCGTCGGCGAAGGCGTTCTCGGGAAGCGCGACAACCGATTTGTGCTCCGCCACCCAGCCTGTCACACCTTCGCCCATCTGCATGCGAAGGGTGCCGAGATCGGCGGCATGGGGTAGCTGCGAAGCTCGCAGCACAATGTCGCCCGACTCTTTTTCCAGAAGGTACACCAGGCAGGCATCGCACTCGGTAGCCTGCACGGTTAAGCCCACAATTTCGCCGAGCATCTCGTCCAGGGACAACTCGGAGGCGACGATGTTGCTGATACGGTGCAAAAGACTGACTGGGGAGGAAAGGATCTCCAATGCCGGTTGCGTTGCCATAACCAAGCCTAGCCCGCG